>NZ_CP071503.1:3001201-3301321 GCF_017354945.1 Shewanella avicenniae
TAGAAGTTCGTTGATCTGCTGTGACAGGACCGAGGCCATCCAGCGGCAACCCGCTACCATCGAGCACCCGACCTAATAGCTGCATACCGACTTTCAAACCTGCTTGTTGGCCTTTGGGGGTAACGCGAGCACCGGGCACCACGCCCCGCAGTTCTTCGACAGGCATCAGATAAAGCAATTGGTCATCAAAGCCAACCACTTCGGCATCCAAGACGCCTTCACTGGTTTCAATTTCGCATAGACTACCAACAGGCGCTCGGCACCCGCTGGCTTCGAGGGTCAAGCCGACAACACGCACTAACTGGCCACTGGACACTGGCCGATAAGGCGGGATTTTTTGCTGTAACGAATTGAGGCTATTCAGCAGTTGGGTCTGACGCGGATTGGTCATCACTCACCTCAGCATCAGTGTCTACTTGGCTATGTTGTTCAATGTGTTGCGCAATCGCAGTTTTTAGTTGTCGCTCAGTTTGTTGCAACTGTTGTTGTTGCTGTTCTAAGGGCAATAATGCTGCGGCTAAGCGCGGTTCAAGCTGCATATCCACTTGCGAGCGACGACATTCAATAATGCAGCCACCAGCGGTTAACGCAGGGTCTTTCTGCAGTTGCCAATTGTTTTTCTGCAGTTGCTCTGCCCCATAAAGCTGCTCAACCATCTGCAAATCGTCGGGATTTAAGCGGATATCCACTCGTTGTTCACGCATAGGTAAGGCTTCAACGCCAATACGTAATGCCGCAAGCAACTGTTCTGGGTGAGTGGTTAGTTCGTGATGTACCGTGGTTTTAACCAAGGTTTGCACTAACGCGAGCAAACTCTGTTCAACTTGGTTGTCCACCAATGCTAATGGCGCTTCAAACTGGGATAAAAAACTATCGAAGCGTTCAATTAATGCATGGGCTTGAGCTAACCCTTCAGCGAACCCTTGAGCTTGCCCTTGTTCAAAGCCTTCGGCGTGACCTTGTTCGAAGCCTTGTAAGCGCCCTTCTTCACGTCCTTTCTCCAACCCTTCACTATGGCCTTGAGCAAAACCCTCTTGTTCCGCTTCTTGACGGATTTGCTCAATTTCAGCCATGGTCGGCGGCGTAATAGGTTTGGTTGGCGCGGCTGGTTTTGCGCTAGGTGATTTACGGCCAAACACATCAGTGTCAGGTAAAACTAATGAAGCGCCAACGTCAGGGAGTTCCCAGCGGTCGACGTTTTCTGCCTCATCAGCCAAATTGTGCATCTGTTTATGTTCGACCATATCAGCTTATTCCTAGAGGAACTCGTCGCCACCGCCGCCACCGAGCATAATTTCACCGGCATCAGCAAGACGACGAGCAATCGACAGAATTTCTTTCTGCGCCACTTCCACTTCGCTGACACGAATTGGGCCCATCGCTTCCAAATCATCACGCAGCAATTCAGCAGCACGTTTCGACATGTTACCTAGAATTTTATCTTTCAAGGCATCGTCAGTGCCTTTCAGCGCCTTCATCAGCACATCTTGTTGTACTTCACGCAGCAAGGCTTGAATACCGCGGTCATCGACATCGATCAGGTTGTCGAATACAAACATCAAATCTTGGATTTGTTGCGCCATCTCTTCGTCGGATTCGCGCATGGTTTCCATCAACTGACTTTCGATACCGGTATCGAGGTAGTTCATGATGTTGGCTGCCGCCTTCAAACCACCCATCTTGGCGGCTTGTGCCCCACCTTGACCGGCAAATTGTTTCTCCATGATGTCGTTCAACTCTTGCAACGCCGCGGGCTGCACTTCTTCCAAGTTGGCGATACGCATCATCAAATCAACCCGGGTATTTTCAGGGAATTGCGAGAAAATTTCCGCTGCTTGATCCGGCTCTAAGTAAGACAACACAATTGTTTGAATTTGCGGGTGTTCGTTTTGAATAATGCTGGCCACTTGGCGGGCATCCATCCATTTCAATGAATCCAAACCTTTGGCACCCGAGCCCATGACAATCTGCTCAATCAGATTGCCCGCTTTGTCTTCACCCAAAGCCGCCGTCAGCGCTTTCTTAATAAATTCATGACTGTTAAAGCCAATTGATGAGTATTTTTGGATCTCATCCAGAAACTGCTTATGCACGCCCTGTACTTTTTCTTGGCCAAAATCAGCCATGCTGGCCATGGTCATACCCACTTTCTGCACTTGCTTAGGCTCAAGATGCTTTAAAATTGACGCTGCATCCGACTCGCTAAGACTGAGCAATAAAATAGCGGTTTTTTCTACGCCAGTTAGCGAGCTAACATCAAAATTTGATGTTTTTTCATTAGTATCATTTGGCATCGTCTTGTAACCAGTTTTTCACTACTTGAACAGAAAGCTCAGGTTCATTGGCCACCAGAGCACGAATCGCTTTAATCATGTCATCATCTTTATGCAGATCAGGGATCAAAATTGAGCCATCTTCTGCATAAGAGTATTCCGCATCTTGTTTGCCTAGCATACCCAAAGTATCTGCCGCAAACTGATCTTCAATGTCTGCCAATTCATGGCCGAATCCTGGCTCATCTGGCATATGTTTATCATCTGACAGAATCAGCTTCTTCATGATGGGGCGTACGATAAACAGGAACAGCACTAGGATCAAGATAGCACCAATACCCAATTTCACCGCGCGCCAGAACCAAGGTTGTTCCCACATTGGCACTTCAGGGGCTTCATCAACCAAGTGATCCATAAATGGCACTGTGACCACTTCAATCACATCGCCACGCTGATCACTAAAACCAATGGCACCTTCTAACAGACGACGAATATTGGTCATCTCTTCAGCAGTACGAGGTACCCGAGATACTTGGCCATCGTCTGCCGCAGCACCGGCTTTAAAATCTACCGCCACCGACACGCTAACACGACGGATAACACCCACTTGCTGGCGGGTATGACTAATGGTGGTATCCAACTCAAAGTTGCGGGTCGCTTCATTGTGGCTGCTTTGAGCACTCGGCTTATTATTGCCGTTACCAGTCGCTGTTTCAGGAATATTAGATTCCATAGGCGGTTGATTGGTTAACGCACCTGGAATGCCACCATTGGTGCCATTGACGGATTTGTTTTCTACGGTCATTTCGCTGCGCAGTGCAGGCAGATCTGGGTTGTATCGTTTGGCGGTTTGCTCAACCGCCGTGAAATCCATGTTCACATCCACTTGTGAGGTGAAATTTTCAGGCCCCAGAATAGGGATCAGAATCGACTCAATTTTGCTGCGATATTCATTTTCTTTTTGCTGCACGATTTCCAATTCGCGGCGTGCACGTGCAGAAATGGCATTTTGGCTACCCGAATTCAATAAACGGCCACTGGCATCAGTCACTGTGACTTTGGTTGGGTCCATGCCGTGTACGGCAGACGCCACGATATCAACAATCGCATCCACTTCGCCTTGGCCTAAACCGCCACGGCGGGTGTTGACCACCACGGTGGCGCTTGGTTGTGCTTGAGTGCGAGCAAACACGTTCTCTTTCGGTAGCGCTAAAATCACTTTGGCGCGGCTCACACTGCTTAGCTCTTCAATCGCTTTGGCTAAGTTAACCTCTTGGCTGTGTTTCAGCCGCGCTTGTTCTAAGCGTTGGCTAACACCAAAACCTGAATCTTTATTGAGGAAATCATCTTTATCGGCATTACCGCTGTCGATCCCTTCACGGCTCAACATCATTTTCACTTGTTGATACTGATCTTCGGGCACTTTGACCACATCAACATCAAGCTTGTACGGAATGCGGTTTTTATCCAGCGCATCCAGCACCTGTACCATCCGCTCAGTGTCCATCTTCCCGATTGGACGATATTCTGGCTCTTGCGCCCAAATCACGATAAACACAGCAACCGCTAACAGGATTGCCAGCGTGAGGATCATGGTGATCTGCTTTAGCGTGTCAGCACTGCCAAAGGAGGACATCATCCCCATTTTGTGTTCTTGCTGAGCCCCTGCGTCTACAACTGATCCGGCGCCATTTGGGTCTACGACTAAGTCTGTGGCCACGATAATTACCTGCTAACTAAATTGACGATACAGCCTATACAGGCATGCTCATGACTTCTTTATAAGCTTCAACCAGCTTATTGCGCACTTGTACGGTTGCTTCAAAGGCGACGCTGGACTTTTCACGCGCAATCACAGTGTCAGACAAGGTGACAGTGGTGTCGCCCATATCCAAGCGGCGAGATAGGTCGCCTGCAGTAGTCTGTAAGCCACTAACATGGCCAACCGCTTGGGCGAGTAAGTCAGCAAACTCAGCGCCAGATGAATTCGCAACGTTACGAAGAGGAGACGGCGAAATGGACCCAGAGGCGGGTGCGATTTCACCTTGAAGTGATTGCATTTCCTGCAGTAATGAATTGCCACCGATTTGCATACTTAACTCCTTCGTCAGAGATTTGACGAGTGCTGTTCAATTATGACCAGTTAATGCAAATAAGTTGCCAACAAAGATATCTATCTAAAAATAAACAGAAAAAACGGTGAAAGCGATTAAGCTGTCACCGTTGTGGCGGGATAAATCAAAGGTTAAGCGGGAATATCAATCCCCATGTCACGCATGCGCGCCATTTTATAACGCAAGGTACGCGCACTGATGCCCAGCTTCTCGGCCACAAGCTTGCGTGAGCCTTGGCATTGGGTCAGAGTTTCCAAAATAATCTGGTGTTCCTGCGCCTTTAATTCGTCACCGAGCGCATCGCTACTTGGTTCGGCGTAACGACTATCCAGCGGCTGAGTCACATCATACAGGTCAATGATGATGTCACCAGCTTCAATAATGCTATTGCGCTGTAGAATCATCGCTCGCTGAATCACGTTGTCGAGTTCACGCACGTTACCCGGCCAGCGATGACCAAGCAACTTACGAATCGCACCATCATCCAGCTGCGGCACCGGTGTCACATGGCTGGCTTTGGCATGTTTGCTGATTAGATGTTTCGCCAATGGAATAATATCCGCAGGCCGTTGGCTCAGTGCAGGCCATACTAACGGGAATACGTTGATGCGGTAGTAAAGGTCTTCACGGAACTCCCCTTTCGCAATCGACTCTTTTAAATCGCGGTTAGAGGTTGCCAGTACCCGCACGTCGAGCTTGATGGTTTTACGGCCACCTAAACGCTCCACCTCGCGCTCTTGCAATACTCGCAGCAGTTTGGCTTGTAAACCCAAATCCATCTCGGAGATTTCATCGAGCAGCAAGGTGCCACCTTGAGCTTGTTCAAACTTACCTGGGCAAGCCTGATAGGCGCCAGTAAAAGCGCCCTTTTCATAACCGAACAGGGTCGCTTCTAGCATGTTCTCTGGAATCGCAGCACAGTTGATGGCCACAAAGGGTTCATCAACCCGGGCACTTTTCTGATGAATATAACGCGCTAACACCTCTTTACCTGAACCACTCGGGCCAAGGATCATCACCGAGGCATCCGATTGCGCCACGCGTTTAGCTAACTCCAGCAGTGCGATACTTTTTTCATCGGCCACGACGGGATCACCACTGGCTTTCTTTGGTGTCAAATAGCGGCTCACTTGGTTCAGTAACACCTCTGGCGCAAAAGGTTTGGCCAGATAATCGACCGCACCCAATTTAATCGCACTGACAGCATTGTCGATGGTGGCGTAAGCCGTCATCAACAACACCGGAATTTGCGGGTAATACTGCTTGAGATGGTCGAGCAAGCCCATACCGCCAATGCCATCCATCTGCACATCACTGATCACCATATCGAAGCTGCATTTCTTCAACGCTACGATCGCTTCTTCACCACTGGCGACATCAACGCATTGATAGTCCGCCAGCATCAGAGTATCAATCAGTGCTTCTCGCAAGCCGTGGTCATCTTCAACCAACAGCAGTTTGATATCGTTCATGAGCAGACTCCTACAGGGGCGACGTTTGAGCGGCTGATCAAAGGTAAACTCAAGCTAATCGCACAACCGTTACGCGGTACACAATGGATCGACAACTCACCACCATGACTTTTGACCACCGAATGCACTACCGCTAATCCCAACCCTGTGCCGTGCGCTTTGGTGGTAAAGAATGGCTCCAGCACTTTGGCCTGCAGTTCTGCGTCCATCCCTTTACCGTTATCGGTAACGGTTATGATCACTTGTTGTTGCTCACAACGGCTAGTAACGCAAATTTCATTCGCACCAGCTTCGAGGCTGTTTAACACCAGATTATTAATCGCCGAGCTTAAGCCATGAATATTGGCCAAAATCGCCGCATCGACGCTATCACCGAGGGTTAAGGTCGCTTTTTGCTTGCTACAAATAGGCTCGCAGTTAGCAAACACTAACTGAAGCAGATCACTCACCGCGACCTCTTCACCTTGCTGATCTTGTTTGCCCTTGGCGATCAGCAGCATGTCGTTCACTTGACGTTCTAGCTCGCCCAAACGGTCAATCAACTTATCTTGAAACTTACCGCGCGCGTCGGCTTTGAGGCGCGGATTCCCCAAGTTTGAGGCATACAGCAGTGCGGCGGATAATGGGGTGCGGATTTGGTGCGCCAGATTTGCCACCATCCGCCCGAGCGCACTCAAGCGTTGCAGATGGGCTAAGTTTTGTTGCAGCAAACGGGTTTCAGTCAGATCAGTAATCACAATCAACTGACCATTGCCTTGCCCCAGCGGGGTGATTTGCAATTTAACTCGACGACCATTACGCAACGACACTTCATGGCCGTCGTCTTTTTGTGGCGCAAAGGAGCGATTGATAATGGTGAGCCAGCGCTGACCGACTAACGGCAGCCCTAACAGCGATTCGGCGACAGGATTGGCCTCAGACACTAAGCCATCTTCATTAAGGATCACGATCCCAGAAGGCATGGCCTGCAGAATATGCTCCATACGGTTGGACATATTCGCTGCTTCACTCATCTGGACCCACTGATGTCCACGATGGGAGATAGTTTCAAGTTTGGCCAGTGATTGAGTTGCCATGAGCACTCCGTCAAAAAAATACGTTTGACGGAGTGAATGCAGATATTATGCCATAAAATTTATTATTATTTTCAGAAGGATAAGGCAGATTATTCTTTACTCATGCCATACTTGCGCATTTTTTCCACCAGCGTAGTACGACGAATACCGAGCATTTCAGCGGCTCTGGCCACCACGTTATCTTGTTGATCCAAAGCTTGACGGATCATGTCGATCTCCAGCTCTGCCAACAAATCTTTCAGGTTAACCCCTTCTGGTGGCAACTCGCTTGGGAAGCGGGTTTCCGGGATCTCAACCGGTTCGTCATCACTGAAGATTGAAGCCAATGCATCACGCTCCAACACCTCTTCACTGACTTCAACCGAATACTCCGGCACATCGATATGACGATATTTATGCGGCAAATCGTTTACATCCACCAAACCACCCGGATAGAGAATTGTCAGACGCTCAACCAGATTGGATAACTCGCGCACGTTGCCAGACCATACATGTTCTTTCAACGAATCAATCGCGCGTTGAGTAAAGCGCACACGGCCACGGCCTTCATTAAATACCCGGCTGACCAACTCTTGCAGCAACAGCGGAATATCTTCTTTGCGCTCGCACAACGGCGGCATTTCAATCGGGAATACATTTAAGCGATAGAACAGATCTTCACGAAATTCACCCTGCTCAATCATATTCTCCAGGTTGCGGTGCGTTGCAGCAACTACCCGCACATCAGCGTGAATCGGCTTATTGCCACCGACCCGCTCAAACACACGCTCCTGCAACACACGCAGTAACTTAACCTGCATCTGCAGTGGCATATCGCCAATTTCATCGAGAAACAGCGTACCACCTTCAGCCAATTCAAAACGGCCTTTACGCGCACTGATCGCACCGGTAAAGGAGCCCTTTTCATGACCAAACAGTTCACTTTCAAGCAGTTCTGGCGGAATCGCACCACAGTTTACCGGAATAAACGGCCCATCACGGCGCTCAGACATATAGTGGATATTACGCGCTACCACCTCTTTACCCGTCCCTGATGGCCCAAGCACCAACACAGTCGCATCAGAAGACGCTACTTGGCTGATCAGGTGACGCACATGCGCAACGCCATCGCTGCGCCCCACCAAACTGCGGAACAGCTTAGTTTGGTTAGCACTGGTAGGCACTTGCGGACGTTTAACTTGACCAAAAACTTGGCAATAGTGCAGCAACTCGGTGACTTGGTTGTAGTTAAGTGGCGTTTCAATCACACCTAACAGATTAGAAGAGGTCAGCTCAACTGCGCCTAAGGTCAGCATTGGCTGCCACGGTAAACGCGTCACCAGCAATTGCACTTCAAAATCAGCTAATGAGTCGGCCAGCAGGATTAACGCACGGCAGCGCTTTTCAGGGGTAAGTTTTTCGGCAACATCAGCAGCAACAATTTCGACCTGCTCGCCAATAAATTCCAATACATTACAAAGACGATTGGCACTCTCTGAAGGGGTTCCGACAAGTAAAATCCGTTGTTCTATCTGCATCATTCAGTAGGCCGCTAAGCTTTGGTAAATTATTGATTCTGAGAATATCTATTTTGAAATCCGATTGACACCGTAACAACCATGTTACATTTTCGGCTTCAAACTCGTATTGCTGAATATTGTCTTAAAGGCTCAATTTAAGCAAGTCTACCATCGCTTTTATGCGCCTATCTATCCGATTTTAGACCAAATTTTGGTTAATCGCTCACTGCAGTGTCAATATTATGACATACAACGAAAAACAGGCACTTAAGCGTGCCTGTTTTATTCACTCTGCTCAACAACCTTAATGGTTTTCTGAGGTGACGTTATGCATTTCAGGGGGGATTGCATCCCAGGCTTCTTTAATCTCGCGTAGCAAACCTGATACATCATCCAACGCCGCAGGGTCGTTGTTGATGTTAGCCTCGGTCAAACGTTGCACCATAAAATCGTAAAGGTTCGCTAAATTTGCCGCGATATCGCCGCCGGCATCCATCACCAACGTGCCCTTTAACCCTTGAATAATGCCAATGGCTTTACCGATCAATAAGCCCTTAGTGGCGATATCGCGCTGCTCCATCGCACTTTTTGATTGAGCGATACGATCCAATGCACCGCTAAATAACATCTGCGTAATTTTGTGCGGAGAAGCATCGGCGATCTGGCTCTCAAGGGAAACTTTGCGATAAGACTGGATTGAGCCTCTCATAACTACCTACCTTTCTGCGTCCAAGGTTTTATACAAATTCAATTTTTGCGTGTTACTTTTTCTGGTTGCTAACTCATCGGCATAACGCTGTTTAAAGGTGGTAACACCTTGTTCTAGCTCATGGGTTAACTGTTGCTGCGCCTGCAGTTGCGCTAAATCAGCTGCGCTGGTTGTTGATAACCACTGCTGTAACATCTGTTGACGCTTGCTCACCAGTCCCTGCAAAACCTTAGCCAAACTTTCAGATTCTTCTAAATCTTTTTCAAACACAGTATCTAATTGCGATAATGCTTCTTCAAGCAACTGATTTACCAGCTGTAACTCTTGGTATTGTGTTGATTCCGTCACCCGACCGTCCTGTTACTTGCTTAGTTACTGTTCGTGTTCAATAGCGTGTTTAGTCGTTATTTCGCACTAGACCTGGCAGTGAATCAATGCGCGCTTGAATGGTGCTGCTTTGAGTGTTCAACTGCCCGACTAACAAATCCATTGCATTGTACTGCGCGGTTAAGCGAGATTCATAGGCTGCCATTTTGCGATCGAGGCGCTCACGCTCGTCAGCGATTCGGTCAAGCTTGCGCTCATAGGATTCATTACGAGAATCCAATATTCCGCCAGTTTGGGTATAGGATTCACCGATAGCGGATAAACGCGCTGCAAAGCCCGTGTCTTCGGCGGTAAAAAACTGGGTTAAGCCAACAGCGTTATTCTTTAACGCATCATCCAGTTTGTCGCTGTCAACCTCTAATGTTCCTTCCCGAGTGGTGCTGATGCCAAAATTGGTCAGTGCCATGGTGCCGTCACCGGTGTCAAACATGGATGAAATGGCGGTACGGAACTGCGACTGAATACTGCGTATGGTGGAGTCACCTTGCAGCACAGAGCCTGTCTCGGTATCTGCATTAAAGCTAGAGAGGTTTTTAACCGTGGTCATCATCTCATTATAGGCCTCAACAAACGCATCAATCGCTTCTTTCGGCTTACTGGTATTGGCAGATACAGTCAAGGTAGTAGTTTCATTGGGATCGGCGTCAGTTAAGTCAAGCGTAACACCGGTAATTGCGTTATCTAATGTATTAGAGTTAGAGGTAACCAATAAACCATCAATGTAAACTGTGGCCTGTTTTGCAGGCTGAATCTCGGTCATATTGTTGAACAGCGTATCCAACTTCGAACCTACTAAATCAGCCGTGGCAGCGACAGTAATATTATTCGCGGTGCCAGTTTCATTAGAGGTCAACACCAATTGTGCCCCTGCATCACCGTTGATAATGGTCGCAGTAACACCTACGTTGTCCTCAGCCTCATTGATTTTGCTGACAATATCTTGCAATGAATCATCACCATCAATGTCGACTGAAAAGCTGTCACCATCCACTGTGAAACCTAAGGAACCACTGCCTAATGCTTCGGTCACATCGGTTACTATACCCGTTGCCAGCTTTTGGCTCTCCGCCAGTTGGTCTACTTGAATTTTATAGCTACCCGCTGCGGCAGCTTCAGATGCAGTTGCTGTGAAATAATCAAAGTTTGATCGTTTAGTTGAATAACCACCAAAGGTTTCAGCTTTACCAAGGTTAGTCAATGAATCGACAAACGATGAAATGGCACTTTTTAATGAGCCAATAGCTGATATTTTTGAGGTTGCTTCCGCTTGATCAGCATTGAGCGCCGCGGTTTTAGGTGATTTTTCAGCATTCACCAGCGCAGACACAATACTGCCGATGTCTAACCCTGAGCCTAAGCCTGTAGCTGATACGCCAGCCATAAATGCCTCCTAAAACCTTAATACGTTCACAACAATTTATTGATATCAGCAAATTACATCGTAGAATTGCATTCAGATGAAGGCGTAAGTTTAAGCTTCCGTCTTCATCAACAACCCTGCGACTTCTGACATCTTTTCCGCCAGTTTCAAGGCTTCTTCTGACGGGATTTGGCGAATAACATCACCTGAATCCACGTCCACCACGCTAACCACCGGCTGACCATCTTGTTCGGCTACTTTAAACTCTAGCCCTTTTTTCATCATGGACATGGTTTCGGTCAAATCCAAGGCAACTTGGCTCAACTCTGCCTGCGCATCCTGCGAGTTAGCGGATTCGGCATTATTGACAGCCTGAGTTATCTCAGGGTTTGCTGCAATATTCGCACCAGCGTTAATAGGCTGAACGGATTTAGCGGCAACGCCGTTCGGTGCCACATCAGCGGCTACCGGTTTATTGGCTGCGGCCGCAGATGACACCATTGGCTGCATCGCAGTATCTGCATGTAATGATACGCCACTCATTTGCTTGCTTCCTCTAGTTTGCATCAGGTCAAACTGCTGTGACCCAGTTTACCTACGACAGACGCTTTTGCGTTAAAGCAATAAGGGGAGGAACACATTGTGCCCTCCCCTGACAACTCACTTAAGTTTTACTAATCGCTTACAGCAGTGACAGGGCAACCTGTGGCAACTGGTTCGCTTGCGCCAGCATCGCAGACGAGGTTTGCGACAGAATCTGCTGCTTAGTCATAGTGGCAGTTTCTTTGGCAAAGTCGACATCTTGTACACGGCTACGTGCATCAGATACGTTGGTTGCAATGTTGCTCAAGTTATTGATGGTAAAGCTCATACGGTTTTGCACCGCACCGAGGTCAGCACGTTGACCGTCGATACTCGCAATCGCGCCATCGATGATAGCCAGTGCATTCTGAGAGCCAGCCGCAGTGCTCACATCGATGGTATTAACACCTGCAAACACACCTGATGTTTCTGTAGAAAGTTCTGCTGTAATACCACCACTGATAGAGAAGCTTTCTGGAGATGTCAACGATATTGCACCAACTGCTACAACTTCTGTTGCTGTAGTAGTCAAGCTAGTAGTAGCACTTTTTGTACCATCTGCTGCAACATTTTTAAGAGCGATTGCCCCTGCAGTATTGGTACCGGTGACAGCAAACCCTATATCTGCACCGTTATCACTAGTGATAGTCAGTACACCATCTTCCAATTTAGCGCTAACACCGGTTTCACCTGATACATTGTTAATAGCCTTTGCTAAATCTTCGTTATTGGCGATACCAGTAAGATCTAGAGAAGAAGTGCTGCTGCCGTCATCAACTTTCATTGTCAGAGCGCCACCAACATAAGCAGCAGTCAAATCCGCTTCTACCGAAGTCCGAGCAGTCGCTGTTACTCCTGAACCAGACTTATTGATTTTTGCAGCAACCTCGGTTGCAGTGTCATGTAGTGCAGTCACTACTGTTGTAGTGTTGGTACCTTTAGTGATAGTTGTACTACCACCAACTGATGTATTGGCACCAGCAGCACCTGTGACCAATGGCCCACCAAATTTTGTACCTGGAGCATCAGATTTGTAGGTACCAATATCTGCAGCACCCACAGCTTTGAGAGACACGTTAATGGTCTCGTTGGCATTTGACCCCACTTGGAAGGCCTGAGTACCATACGAGCCATCAAGCAGTTTTTGACCACCGAATGCTGTGGTATCAGAAATACGAGTCAACTCGCTTTGCAGGGCGGTGATTTCTTTTTGCATCGCAGCACGGTCTTCTGATGAGTTAGAACCGTTAGCAGATTGCAATGACAAGTCACGCATACGTTGCAGAATATCAGTTGATTGCTGCATCGCGCCTTCAGCGGTTTGTGCAATTGAGATACCGTCGTTGGCGTTACGTTGCGCTACGTCCAAACCGTTAATCTGGCTGGTCAAACGGTTAGAGATTTGCAGACCAGCGGCATCATCTTTGGCACTGTTAATACGCAGGCCTGATGACAAACGATTCATAGAAGTTTGCAACGCGCTGTTAGCGTTGTTCAAGTTCTTTTGTGAGCTCAGCGAGGTCACGTTGGTATTAACGGTAATGGCCATGATGTTGGTTCCTCATTTTACCTGGTTGACAGCTGCCTGAGCGATTCAGCCAGGCGGGCTTAACTTGTTACAGTTACTGTAACGGCACCCAAGGAACAAACTTTAGCCGCTTTTTTTAAAATTTTTACGTTTGAAAAATTTAAATAAAATCATGCAGATAAAAACGCCAGCTATCGCTGGCATTTTTAACATCAACCCAAAAAACAATATTAACTATTGTTATTAACCACCAAGTAACGACAACGCCACTTGCGGAATCTGGTTAGCTTGCGCCAACATCGCAGATGAGGTTTGCGACAGAATCTGCTGTTTGGTCATGGTGGCCGTCTCTTTGGCAAAGTCGACATCTTGAATACGGCTACGGGCATCAGCCACGTTAGTCGAGATGTTATTTAAGTTATTGATGGTAAAACTCATACGGTTTTGAATCGCACCTAAATCAGAGCGAGAGCCATCAATCATCGAAATAGCGCCATCAATAATGGCGATTGCGTTTTGAGAACCCGCTGCAGTGCTGATATCAATAGTATTTGCACCAGCAAACACACCTGTTGTTTCACTGGTCAGTTCTGAAGCGTTTGAAGATAGAGTGAAACTTTGTGCTGAAGTAAATGCGACAGTGCCAACCGCTGTTTGTGATGAAGCACCACTAACTGTTGCGGTAGTGGCGTTAGCTAGACCGTCAGCACCAATGTTAGTCAAGACTAAAGAGGCACCTGCGTTAGCACCTGTAGAAGTAAAGTTAATATCTGCACCACTCGCACTGACAATTGACAATACACCATTATCAAGAGTGGCAGTGACACCGGTTTCACCCGATGCATTGTTAATCGCCTTAGCCAGATCTTCTTCGGTTGAATAGCCAGTCAAAGAAACTTGCGCAGAAACGCTGCCATCATCAACATTCATGGTTAAGCCATTGGCAAAACTCCCTGTTAGAGCCGCCTGAACCTCAGTCCTCGCCGTCGCTGTTACAGCCGAGCCCGACCTATTGATCTTGTCTGCCAATTCTGCGGCAGTATCGTTGTCGGCGGTTGTTACATTGGTAGTTTTAGTACCTGCAGTGATACCCAAGCTGATCGACGTATGCCCGTTGCTGCCTGCGGCAGTGGTCACAAAGGACCCATATCGAGTCCCTGTATCATCACTTTTATAAGCGCCAATATCAGAAGCAGCTACAGATATTAACGAAACAGAGATAGTTTCGTTTGCATTAGAACCGACCTGAAACGCTTGCGTACCGTAGCTTCCGTCAATCAGCTTTTGTCCACCAAAAGAAGTGGTATCGGAAATCCGCGTTAACTCTTGTTGTAATGCTGATAGTTCCTTTTGCATCGCATCACGGTCAGCCTGTGAGTTGGAACCGTTAGCAGATTGCAAAGACAAATCACGCATACGTTGCAAAATATTGGTTGATTCCTGCATTGCACCTTCGGCGGTTTGCGCAATCGAAATACCGTCGTTAGCGTTACGTTGCGCCACATCCAAACCATTAATCTGACTGGTCAAACGGTTAGAGATTTGCAGACCTGCGGCGTCATCTTTGGCGCTATTGATACGCAATCCAGATGACAGACGCTCCATTGAGGTTTGCAGCGCACTATTGGCGCCGTTTAGGTTTTTTTGTGACTTCAGTGAGGTCACATTGGTATTAACAGTAATAGCCATGTTAAATTCCTCTTCTCAGTTTTTACGCCAAGACTTGGAGCTTGGCTAAACATGTTAATAAACGATTGATTTACTCAATAATTGGGTTAAATCAGTTGCCTCGCTGTCGAAACCTCATGCTTGAGTGCATGACTTCAACAGCCTTATTTCACGCTTCAGCCTGCTAGATATAGTCAAACAGGTTGAATGAACTCAGTCTGCCGAACAGCTGCGATGAGGCGTTGAGCGCCACCTGCTGTTTTTCAAACTCAGAAATGGCTTCAGCGAAGTCCAAATCTTCTAGTGTGGATAACGCAGAACTGTTGGCGAGCTTTAAGTTCTGATGGTTATCGGTAATGCGGTCTAAACTATTGAGCGCATTACCTGCCACACTGCGCGCATCGCGCATTTGTTCGACACTGCTATCGAAGTTATTCAACAATTGTGCCAACTCGGATTGCCCTGCCGGTGTTTGCAGATCATTGCCGCTGGTAAACAGGTTAATTGCCTGCTGAATGGTGTCAAAAATATTGGTGTTGGCTTGTTCGGTGATTGTCAGGCTATCGCCATTTGCGGGTTCACCATCAAATGACATACTTATCCCATTGAATATAATAGAATTTGTAGGATCAAATGCTGCAGGTGCGGCTAATGGTGCGCCACCTTGAGAGACTTGATAATTTAACCCACCAGCACCGTCATCAGTGAAGCTAATGGTGTAATCCCCGACTGGCGCGGCGGCATATGCAGCGCTATCGCTAATTTCAGCCGCGCTAACCACAAAATCACCAGTTTGGTTTGCCGAATAATTGACGCTAAAGTCGCCCATGGCATTAGGTGCCGCCATAAATGCGGTGTCACCCGGCAAATTAGTGGCAATGGCTACGCCGGCGGCAACCAAGGCTTGCCGAGTATCATCATTGCCGGAATAGACTATGTTGCCGCTGTTATCGAAAGCAAACGGTTGTTGTTCGGTTAAGGTGCCAGAAAACAGATAATGACCATCACCATCGCGATAGTTGGCCAATGCCAACAGGGCATCGAGGCCATGTTGCATCTCATCGGCAAGACTTTGCCGCTCACTTTCACTGTAACTGCCGTTTAATGCAGCTAACATGTTGTCGCGAATCGACATCGTCAGAGTGTCGGCATCACCCAATTGGCTTTCAGCTAACGCGAGATGATTAGTGGCATAGTCAATGTTCTTCAAATACTGGTCGATCAGGGTGTTTTGCTGACTCAGGTTATCGATACCGATTGACGCAACAGGATCATCACCGGCGGTATTAACCCGCTTGCCGCTGGAGATTTGATCCATCAATGCATTTGAGCTGCTTTGATGCTTATTAATGCTGCTGATGCTTTGATTGTAGAGTTGTGCTGTGGAGATCCTCATGAGTTATGCCTCCTAACGCACAGCGTTAAATAACGTGTCAAAAATAGTGTTGGCGGTGGTCATCACCCGCGCCGACGCCTGATAAGCCTGCTGGAAGCGCAATAGATTGGCGGCTTCTTCATCCAAGTTGACCCCAGATTCGGTTTGTACTCGGTTGTAGGCTTGGTCATAGATGCTTTGCGCAGAACTCACCCGCACTTCGGCTGCTTTGGTATCGCTGCCAACACTGAGTTTGGTCTGCTCATAGACATCTGTCAGCGTGGCTTTGCCGCCATTCATAATTTGGCTGTCGCTGAGTTTTGCCATGGCAATGGCATTGGCGTTATCACCCGAAGCACCACTGAAATCAAACGTATAGGTGGCAGATTCACCTGTCGCGGGCAAACTATCGATTTGAAATACAAAACCATTGCTGTTGATTTGCATTGGTGTCCCCGCAGCAACGCCTGAACCAATAATTGAGCCAGTATCATTGCTGAAGCTATAGTTACCTGCAGAATCGATGGTGTAGCTCAATTCGCTGCCGTTTGAAGGCAGCGCTGCATTGCTGCGGTCAATACTGATCAACCGAATTTGGGCATCAGCAGAATTGGCGGCATCAGCACTATAAGCACCCGCGGCAGCGATGCCAGCGGGATCAGTCATTTCGACCTTAATCTGTTGTGCGGCGTTACCCGTTGGACGGATCTCAAAACGGTCACCGCTTACCATTGAACCAACCAGAATATTGATCACAAAGCCATTGCCGCCTTCAAGCGCACTGCCATTCAGCGTCAAGGTTGAAACTTCTGCGGTTTGCAGGTTGGTTAACTGATAGTCAGTGCCATCGAATTTCAATTCATAGCTATTACCGGTTAACTCGCTGACATCAGTGAGTGATACCCCGAGACTAGCCGGTGTTGGATTGGTGGCATCATTGCTTTTGAACGCGGCTACCCGCGAAGAGGCAAAGGTAGCATCATTGATATCGGTAAAGATGTTTTGCCCGACATTACCGTTTAAATCTAACCCCTGTGCTTGCTGAGTATTAAATGCATCAGCAACACCGAGCGCCAACAAACCTAACTGCTGATTGGCGGGCTGCAGAATATTTTCACGGTAATCAAACAAGGCGCCGAGCTGACCACCAATTTTGCTCGCATCCACTTTTAGGGTGGTGTTGCCCAAGGTGTAAGTTAAATCTGGCTCGGTTGGATATGATACACCTGGCTGAGTACCGAGCGTCATCGCCACTTGGCCGGAAACCAACATGAAGCTGCTGCCAAACATCACGCTGCGGCCGCCACCTTCAATCGGCACAACATTGACCTCGGCATACTTGCTGAGCTCTTGAATTAACGTGTCTTGTTTATCCAGTAATTGTGGATCTGTGCCCTGATTCTTTTGTAATTCAAGATTGATTTGGGCGATTTCTTTACTGATCTCATTAATACGAGTGGCAATAGAGCTAATTTCGTCATTGGTTTGACTCATTTCACTGCTCAAATAGCCATCAATCTGATTAAAGCTAACAGCCAATTGATTTGCGCTCGTCAGCAGGTTTTGCCGAATTCCGCTGTCACTCGGTTGATCCGCAAGACTATTTAAGCTGGCATAGAAATCGTTCAGCGATGAGGGAACGGCAATACCCACTTTGGAAAACAGCTCGTCTAATTGGCTGAGTTTGGTATGCGTGGTTTCAGCGCCGCTCAATGCCGTTTGAGAACTGCGCATTTCTCTGGCAGCAAAATCGTTATAAATGCGTTTTACTTCATTAACATAACTACCGGTACCAAAATAGTTACCGCCGAGTAGATAAGAATTATCAGTGACTTGGGTGGCGACTTGGCGATTGTATCCCTCAGTATTGACGTTACTGATGTTGTTACTGGTGACCCCAAGTTGCGCTTGTGCTGAATAAACGCCAGTACGAGCAATATTCAATAAATCAATTGCCATAGCTTATTGCTCCTGTCGTTGACGCACCCACTGACTGCGCTTCACTGCCCAACCATTGGCCGACATCTTGTTTAATACTTTGCAGCACGCGCATAACTTTTTGTGCATATTGCGGATCGGTTGCGTAGCCGGCATCGGCTAAGCCTTTGATGAACGCAGCCGGATTTGCGGCACTGTCACGCGCCGTTTGATAACGTTCGTTGCCGTTAATCAGTTGCACATAGTCATCAAAGCTGGCTTTGATTGAGTCATACACACGGAAATCTTCTTTCTTGGTCACGGCGTGGCCTTGTTCATATTCCAGCGTATCCACAACTGTGGTGTTACCCGCCCAACGGTTACCCGCTTTGATGTTGAATAAGTTATTACTCGACTGACCATTACCCGCTTTGGTCATCTTTTGTCCCCAACCGGTTTCCAATGCTGATTGGGCTAACAGCACTTCAGGTGTGGTGCCCAGTTTTTCTGCAGCATCTTTGGCATAGGGGTACAAGGTTTTAACAAACTGCGCAGGGCTCGCTAAATCTTCCACTGCCGCTTGTGTCGGCAATTTTTGGCCACGTAATACCGCCGCTAACTGCGCTTGCTGCGGCAAAGCGGTTGGCTGTTTTTGTTCAATTGCCGCAATATCCTTGGCTGATAATTGCTGTAATGCCATTAGCTCAGGGTTAATTGCTGATGAAGTAGCTGCGGTATTCGCTACAGCATTTTCCGACGAATTAAGGTTAGTATCATTGGCTGCAGCAGTTGCCTGTGGTGACGTGTTGAAATCTTTCGCCAACGCTCCGTGCTGGCCATGTAAGGCTGACGCTGGCGTCATGTTGCTACCTTCAGGCGATAACTGCTGTACCATCAAATCAGCCAAGCCCAACATGCCTTTGCTGGAGAGATTCACTGACATCTGCTGATCGTGCATGCCTTCATAAAACTTGGTGTACTGGCTGTTCAGCGGGCTGTCAGACTCAAATGCGGCATTGGCTTCACGCATGCTTTTCATCAACATTTGCACGAAGATACCCTCAAACTGCTGCGCCACTTCTTTGAGCGCAGCTTTTTGATCTGTCAGGGCTTTTGAACGCAGGTTATCAAGACCTGCTAAGTCCATAAATTGAGTGGTATCTGCCAGCCGATTCATTCGCTAAACCGCCAAAAATCAAATCACGATAAGCTCACCATGCAAAGCTCCGGCCACTTTTAATGCTTCTAAAATTGCCAGAACATCTGATGGTGCTGCACCGACCATGTTTACTGCTCTTACTAACTCATCGAGCGTTGTGCCAGGGTCAAACATAAACATGCGGCGATTGGCTTGTTCAACATTGAGCGTACTGTTGGGCACCACAACGGTGTTGCCGTTCGCAAGAGCATTGGGTTGACTCGCTTGTGGCGATTCCGAGATGGTGACGGTCAAACCACCGTGGGTAATCGCCGCAGGCAACAGGCGTACATCTTTGCCGACGACAATGGTACCTGTGCGCGAGTTCACGATAACTTTGGCGCTTTCCTCGGCAGGAGTGACTTCAATATTTTCCAGCATGGAAAGATAGGTTACCCGCTGTGAGGCATCACGCGGGGCACTGACTTGAATGGAGGTCGCATCCAGCGCGCGCGCCATACCTGGGCCGAGTAAATTATTGATGGCATCCGCGGTACGTTTTGCGGTGGTAAAATCGGAACTGTGCAGGTTAAATGTCAAATAATCGCCAGTGGCAAACGCACTGGGCACTTCACGTTCAACAATGGCGCCATTAGGAATGCGACCAACGGTCGGGGTATTTTGGATCACTTTCGAGCCGTCTAAGCCGTCAGCACTGAAACCGCTGACCACTAAACTGCCTTGGGCGATAGCGTAGACATTGCCATCCACCCCTTTCAAAAAGGTTTGCAACAAACTACCACCACGCAAACTTTTAGCTTCGCCAAGACTAGAGACGGTCACGTCAATGGTCTGCCCAGGCTTGATAAAGGCTGGCATATCCGCATTAACCGCCACCACCGCGGAGTTTTTGATTTTGGGTCGAACCCCCGCCGGCAAATTGATGCCGAAGTTTTTCAGCATAGTCATAAAGGTTTGTTCGGTATAACGGGTCTTTTCCCCGGTGCCCGGCAAACCAACCACTAAGCCATAGCCAATCAACTGGTTATTACGCACGCCTTGAATATCGGCAATGTCTTTTATCCGCTCGGCATGGGCGAAAGGAATGACGCACAAGGAGAGCAACAACAGTTTAAGTAACTTCATATCATCGCTCCTTAGAATGGCCACCAATCAGACATAAAGAACTTGCTCAGCCAGCCCACTTTTTGTGAGTCAGCAAAGGTACCGGTTCCGCTGTATTGGATGCGCGCGTTAGCAACACGAGGTGACTGCACTGTGTTGTCGGTGTCGATATCTTGCGGACGAATAATGCCGGTGACCCGAATAAATTCATCGCCGTTGTTGATGGTGATCCATTTCTCGCCACGCACCACCAAGTTGCCATTACTCAGCACTTGCATGACGTTGGCTGAAATCTGGCCGAAGATACTGTTGCTTTGATCGGAACCCGCCGCGCGTGAGGTATCCATCGAATCGGAATAGCCCACGTCCAAAGTGTTACCGTTGATAGTGACCGGTGCGCCAGCCGCTGTCAGCGGATTGACATTAAGGTTTGAGCCTTTGGCAATTTGGTTGTTGGCACTCTTAGATGCGGTGGTGGTTTCTCGCAGCATAATGGTAACGATATCGCCAACACGATGGGCTTTAAGGTCAGAAAACAGGGAGTTAGCCTTTCCTTCACTGTAAATAGACCCCGTAGGCGGCTGATTGATACTGGTATCATCGGGATAGACAGGCGCGTAGAAAGGATCATCAGGGATCGGCTTGCCACCGCTAGTCGAGGCGCAACCAGCCAGTAGCGCCAATGTGCTCAGAACAAATAGCGTTCTCATCTCATCACCTCATTAGAGATTCTGATTCACGTAAGCCAGCATCTGATCCACAGCTGAGATCACTTTCGAGTTCATCTCATACACCCGCTGACTTTCAATCAGATTCACCAGTTCCTCGGTGACGTTTACGTTGGAGGTTTCCAGTGCGCCTTGGCGAATAGTGCCCATACCATCCACTGAGGCGGTACCTTGCACGGGGGCGCCACTAGCGCCAGTTTCCAAATACAGGTTTTGACCAATAGGATTCAAACCTGCTGGGTTAATAAAATCTGACACGGTGAGCTGACCAACGACTTCGCTTTGGGCATTGCCTGGGGTTTGTACCGACACTTCACCTTCAGCAGACACCGTAATGCTAATCGCGTTATCCGGGATCGTAATCGCTGGTTGCAGCACAAAGCCTTCTCCTGACGTTACGATCTGCCCGGTATCATCCATGGTGAATTGGCCGTTACGGGTATAAGCGGTGGTGCCATCTGGCATTTGGATTTCAAAAAACCCAGAGCCTTCAATCATCAAATCCAGCGAATTATCGGTGGTCAGCATGTTGCCTTGAGAGAAGTTTTTCTGGGTGGAGACTACCTTGGTACCCGCCCCCAACTCTAAACCGTTGGGCAATCGGGTGTTAGCCGCACTCACGCCACCGGCTTGGTTAACAGTTTGATAAAGCAAGTCTTCAAATACTGCGCGGCCTTTTTTAAAACCAACAGTACTCGCGTTCGCCACGTTGTTAGAAATGACGGCAATATCGGTTTGCTGGGCATCAAGGCCAGTTTTACTGATCCATAAAGCGGGTTGCATATCGGTTACTCCTAACTAATGCGCAGCAGCGAGGCTGACGCTTTATCGTTTTCTTCAGCTGACTTCATCATTTTTACTTGCAGTTCAAATTGACGTTGCAAGTTGATAAGTGCCGTCATCTCTTCGATTGGGTTGACGTTACTGCCTTCAATGGCACCATTGACGATGCTGACATCCCCATTTGCATCAGCAGTTGTACCGTCCATTAAGCGATACAAACCATCGTCGCCACGCATCATGTTTTCATTGCCGGGATTGACCAATTTGATCCGTGCCACCTCAAAGTTCACTTCGGGTGTCGCACCCAGTGGCTGTACTGAGATCATGCCGTCAGAACCAATATCCAGTTTACGAATCGGCAACGGCAGAATAATGGGCGCGCCGTTCTCACCCAGTACGGGGTCACCGTGACTATTCTTCACCATGCCAAATGAATCGAACGTCAAACTACCGGCACGGCTATATGCTTCGCCGCCATCGGCGTCTTCAACGGCAATCCAGCCATCACCTTTGATGGCAATATCCATATCTCGACCCGTGGTTTGAATTGGGCCATTTTTAAAACTTGATGCGGGTTTTTCAGACAAAGCAAAAACACGTGTTGGCAAACCTTCACCAAAGGCTTGCATAGCACGCGCTTGGTTAAGATCAGCCTTAAAACCATCGGTGCTGGCGTTGGCCAAATTGTTGGCACGAACAGATAAGGCATTCATGTTCTGCTTAGCGCCCGTCATTGAGATATAAAGAAATTTGTCCACGGCTTGCTCCGTCAAAAATTGAGCTTAACCGGATAAAAGCAAGCTTCGTGCCATAAAAAGGCGCTGAAATTAGACTCGTACGGACAACGCGTTAGCAGAAATGCAGAAGATAAAAACAATGAAGCGGCAAGAGATTGCCGCTTCGAATGACTTAGCCGCTAGAGGAGCGATTAGCGGATCTGCAGAATAGTCTGCTGCAGGGTGTTGTTAACTTCTAAGGTGCGCGAGTTGGCTTGGAAGTTACGCTGTGCAGAAATCAAATCCACCAACTCAGTCGTCAGATCGACGTTTGACTGCTCGAGTGATGATGAACGAATCGTACCGAACACGCCGCTGTTTGCTTCACCCGCTATTGCTTCACCGGAATCAAGACTTGCCTTCCAAGAAGTATTCCCAACCTGTGTCAAACCTTGTTCATTGGCAAAGCGCACTAAGGCAACTTGCCCTAAAGGCACTGTTGATCCATTGCTGTAATTAGCAGATACAAGCCCGTCAGCACCAACTTCGACGTTGGTTAGTCGGCCCACGGTAATACCATCTTGATCTAATTCTGTCGTATTAAACGCTTCGGAATACTGGGTTGGACGATTGAACCCAATGGTCAACGTCTGCGAACCATCAGCCGCTGCAGACAAGACATTTGCCCCCGAAATCCCAAGCGCCTCAGTAGTCATGGTCGCTGGATCAGTACCAACAAAGTTACCAGAAGCATCAAAGCTGAGCACTGCACCGTTCCAAGGAGTCACACCATCTGGCTGTGTAGCTAACGCTGACGCAGTTGAATCCGCAGCGCCATCACCATCGGTGTCTGTTGAATATGAACCTGCAGAACCCAAGTTCACCGCTTGACCATCAAGTGAATAGAACGCCACCCAATTACTTTGCCCAGTGTATGCGCCGTTTTGTGGACGCACAAAATAGGTTGTCAACGTATGAGACTCACCAAGCGAGTCAAAAATGGTAACCGCGGTCGAATTATTAAACGTGGTTGAATCAGTAGGATCAAATGCGGCAGGGTTCATCGTTTCTGCATTGGAATTCAAGTTCATACTAATACGTACGTTTTCAGTTGCTTGAGGGCTACCTGCAGTATCAGGAATCTGAATTGGGGTTGTGGTACTCAAACTCACAGAAGAGGCATTGCCATCGCCATCGACGGGGAATGTCTGCAAGAAGTTACCATCAGAATCTACTAAGAAACCGTCTTCATCACGTTTAAATGCACCGGCACGGGTGAAAGAATAATCACTCGAACCAATACCAGAGGCAGTTACAAAAAAGCCATTACCGTTAATCGACATATCCAACGCATTGTTGGTCGATAGTAAATTACCTTGGTGAAATTGCTGTGCTACTTGAGTCGTGGTGACACCGCCACCCACGGTAGTTTTGCTGCTTGAAAACAACGACGTGGCATAAACATCGGCAAATTCTGCACGAGACTCTTTAAAGCCTGTGGTATTCACGTTGGCGATGTTATTGGCCGTTGTATTGAGATCCTTCTGCGCCGCATTGATCCCACTAAGAGCAATGTTAAAAGACATAAACCACCTCTTAATCTATTGAATATCGCCCGGAAAACTCCGGCGCAAAAATTAACCTTCAGAAACCGCCAATACATCAGACAGCAATACGCCGCCGATACCGCGAACGTTAAGCACGGCTCCGCTAGTTGCGTTCAGCGACACGCTGCTCACATGGCCGTACGTACTTACCGCCAGTTCTTGTGCAGTACCATCCACTGTGCCGTTTGCGGTAAAGGTGTAGGTTCCCGGAGCCATTGGATTGCCCGCACTATCAGTGCCATCCCAAGCAACATCGATATTGCCGCCTGCACTGCCATCCACATTGAATGTTTTGACCACCTGCCCCGATGTATCTTTGACCGATACACGAATAATGTTGATAGGTTCAGTGGTGCTAATAACCGCTTTCAAGCTTGGATCCTCTGCCGACATGTAGGCTGTACCAGAGGGAACCAACACTTTTTGGCCAACCAATCCTGATGCCTGTAATGCTTGGCTTGAGGTCATCACGGTATTGAGATTGACGATTTGATCGTTCAAGCGGCCAATACCATCTACCGTAGAAAACGATGCCATCTGCGCAATCATCTGGTCGTTATCCACCGGATCAGAAGGATCCTGCATCGATAACTGGGTACTGAGTAACGAGAAGAAGTCCGCTTGAGTCAGACTTTGGTTATTGGTATTCACCTGCGACGTAGCAGCGCTGGCGCTTGACGTATCTAGCAGAGAATTAAGTGAGTTAATTGCCACGGTTCAATTCTCCTTATTGGCCTAAACGCAATGTTTGTTGCAGCATCGACTTGGTCGCATCAGCCACTTGCACGTTCATTTGATAAGATTGCGACGCTGAAATCATGTCGGCCATCTCTTCAACGACGTTGACGTTAGGCTTATAAATAAAACCATCGGCATCGGCCAATGGATGATCTGGTGCGTATTCTTTCTGCAACGGCTTATCACTTTCGACAATCCCCTGCACTTTCACCGAATATGATTCTTGTTGCTGTTGACCTTGGGTCGCCTTGGCTAACTCCGCCTGAAACACCGGATGGCGCGCTTTGTAGGTTTGGTCAAGACTACTGGAAACGGAATCAGCGTTGGCGATGTTACTGGCCGTGGTATTGAGGCGAACAGTCTGTGCCGACATCCCCGAACCCGCGATATTAAAGATGTTATACAGTCCCATGATTAATCTCCTCTAATCGCTTTTTTCATGCCGGAGAAACGCGCACCGAGAAACTGTAGCGACATCTGGTATTCAAGAGAGTTTTGCATAAACGCTTGCTGTTCCTTCTGCATATCAACCGTGTTGCCATCCCCAGTATCGGGTTGATCAGGCACACGAAATTTGACGTTTTGCTGCGTTAGCGTTTGTAAATCAAAATGCTTTTCAGAGGTGGCCGCCATCTTCAAGCCTTTTTGTTGGCTCATGGCGCCCTGCAATGCCGTAGAAAAATCCACATCACGCGCTTTGTAATGAGGTGTATCGGCATTGGCAATGTTGCTGGAGAGCACTTCAGCACGCTCAGCACGGATCCCCAACGTATATTGGTGAATGCCAAGTGCATTATCGAAACTGATCGCCATAAAATTTTCCTCCAACACTGAGTAGCAGAATCAAAGCAATTTATATGCCACAAAACAGCCTTGGTGATGCTAAGGACGGTCAGATTCATTGCCAGTTAAGTGACGCTGATAGAAAAGTTAGGCAATAAAAATGCCAGCCGTTTCGCAACAGGCTGGCATTCGTCATCAATAGCGCTGATAACGCGTGTGCTTAGGTTTTCTTCTGATAATAAATCCCTGGATTACAGCGGATCATGTCAAATTC
Source organism: Shewanella avicenniae (assembly GCF_017354945.1). Lineage (NCBI taxonomy): Bacteria > Pseudomonadati > Pseudomonadota > Gammaproteobacteria > Alteromonadales > Shewanellaceae > Shewanella > Shewanella avicenniae. The sequence goes on from NZ_CP071503.1 coordinate 3,027,054, forward strand.
ATCGGTTAACCCAGCAATAGACTCAGAGGCGCCCAAAAACAAGATGCCTTTGGGATTCAAAGCGGCAGCAAATTGCCGCAAGATTTTGGCTTTGGCTTCCGGGGCAAAATAGATAAGCACATTACGGCAAAAGATGATGTCAAACTTGCCAAGTAACGAGTAACTTTCCAATAAGTTATGCGCGCGGAAATTAACTAAACGCCGCACATTATCCTTTAAGCGCATGTTGCCATTTGGCAAAGCATCAAAAAACTGACGCTTATGCTCCTCAGATAAACCCCGCGCCAATGCCAGCCCATCATATTCGGCATTTTTACATCGCTCCAGCATTGAGGGCGATAGGTCAGTCGCTTGGATTGATACTCCACCGGGTAATCCGCCCGGTTTACGTTGCTGATATTGCAGCGCTGTCATGGCTAATGAGTAAGGCTCTTGCCCTGAAGAACAAGCAGCTGACCAGATTTTTAGTGGACGGCCTAATTTGGCATATTGTGGCAACAGTTGGTTAGCCATCAAATCGAACGGGTATTTGTCACGAAACCACAGGGTTTCGTTGGTGGTCATGGCATCAATCACTTCCGCACGTAATTGACGCTCGGTAGGACGCATCGACTGCTTAACGACTTCAGACAACGAAGGTAAGCCATATTTGCCCATCAAAGGCGCTAATCGGCTTCTGACGAGATACTGCTTATTTTCACCGAGCACAATACCGCTATGCTGCTCTAAAAACAGTCTGAATTGATTATACTCGGTTTCTGCGAGCGACTTATCTTGCACCTTGGCTTCCCGTCATTAATGAACACCGCCGTTATAGAAGTGTACGCTGTCCTGCTATTGTATCGGGCTGCGTTATACCGCAGCTGAACCAGCATGACAAGCGCCACTACTATTTTAATTCAGCACCAGCGAAAACTTATAAACTGAGATGCTTGTTAACAGCTGCCGCCAATTCATCAGGGTTAAACTTTGCGATAAAGTCATTGGCGCCCACTTTCTGCACCATCGCGTGGTTAAATACGCCACTGAGTGAGGTATGCAACACCACTTTAATATGCTTAAGTTTAGGGTCATCACGAATTTCGGCTGTTAAAGTGTAACCGTCCATTTCTGGCATTTCGATATCTGAGATGATCAATGGAATTTCAGTTGAAACATTGTCCATCTCAGTGGCAATCGCCTTGAGCTTTTCCAACGCTTCGCGACCATCTTTTGCCGTATCGATCTGCAGGTTCAGCGCTTCCAGAGCACGAAGGATCTGCTTTCTAGCAACTGCGGAATCGTCAACCACCATGATGTGATACTGCTGTTCTCTATCGATGGTAAGCGCCTCATCAACTTCTTTACTGATAGCAGTCTTCACTGGTGAAATTTCATCAAGAATTTTCTCAACGTCAATAATTTCAACCAATTCACCATCTATCTCGGTGACTGCAGTCAAGTAAGAGGTGCGACCGGCCCCTTGCGGTGGTGGCATAATTGCCGACCAGTTCATATTAATGATGCGTTCGACCGATTTGACCAAAAAACCCTGCACACTACGGTTATACTCGGAAATGATAATAAAACTATTGGTCACATCTTCGATTGGACGTCCGCCAGTCGCCGCGCTCAAATCGATCACAGAAATCGTGGTGCCACGAATATGCGCTACCCCTCTGATAAAGGGATTCAATTTAGGCAATGAAGTCAAAGGTGGGCACTGTAGGACTTCTTTCACTTTAAACACGTTAATACCAAAACGCTGTCTGCCGTTTAATTTAAATAGCAGCAGTTCCAGCCTGTTTTGCCCTACAAGTTGAGTTCTTTTATTGACCGATTCAAGAATGCCTGACATAAGTCTGCCTTGTATTAATTTTACAATTCCCACCTAACTGAATCACCAGTAAGGCATGCATATTGCTTTTACACCGATAATCCGAGCTTCAGTCAAAGTTCTGACGCGGCGGCATCGAATGCGCTATCAGCGGTTGTGGAACTACCTGAAGTATAAGTGTAAACCTGTTTTTCTATCTAGCCTGTTCATTATGAAAGTAAATTTAGCACATATTTTTTTCGCTGCAGTGATAAACGCCGTAATATCAACAGGCGTGCAGGCTGACATACCAAGTATATCGGCTATACAAAAGTTAGCTAAAGAAACAGTGTCAAAAAACTTAGCTGCACCTGCGACAGCTAAAATTGAAATCACGCCTCAGGCAATCGACCCAAGATTGCCGCTACCAAACTGTATTTCGCCGGTGACGGTAGAGCTTGCCGTCGATCGTCCGATTAGCCGTAATAACACGCTAAAAGTCAGTTGCGACATCGAAAACCAAACATACCCGTGGCAAGTATTCATGTCAGTGCGAGTCGATATCAGTTTTCCCGTGATCGTGCCCAATGAAACCTTGGCGCAAGGCACTGTGTTAACAAGAAGTAACCTCAGCTTGCGCTATATCGATCAATACAGCTTAAACGGTCAACAATTTGATAGCCTAGAACCACTCATCGGTGCAAAACTCAAACGACGTATCACCAAGGACTACCCTATTTTTTCAGCCAACGTATGCTTTGTTTGTAAAGGTGATCAGGTCTCTATTTTGGCAGCTACCGAAAATTTTCAGATAAAGACGGTTGGCGTCGCTATGGAAGATGGCAATGCCGGCGAGCAGATTAGCGTAAAAAATGCGAGGTCAAACAAGCTGATAGAGGCTATAGTGGCAAAAGTTGGCGAAGTTCGCATAAAAATGTAAAAATTGCTCAAGCAATAAACTGATCTGCCGATAAAGAGTCTGAGAACTTAGATTCAACGCTGGAGCCCAAACGGCTATGGACATTAAACAACTGCAAAATCAACCGCGAGTGACTACGGTCAACTCACCTAAAACCGGTTCAGCGACCACAGCTGAAAGCACGCAATCGGCTATAGTGGCGAATAGCAAAGACTCAGTTGTTGTCTCAAGTCAGGCACAGCAGCTTCAAAGTCTACAGGGTAAGATTTCGTCTCTGCCAGACGTTGACGTTAAAAAAGTAGCGGAAATAAAAGCAGCTATTGCTGAAGGCCGTTACAAAGTTGACCCTGAAAAGCTGGCAGGCAATATTGCGCAATTTGAAGCCGATATGAACGATATCAATCTGGAGGCTTAATGCAGCTGACAGACTTGGAACAGCTTCTGAATAAGCAGACGCTCAACTTAGAGCGGCTGCTTTTTTTGATCGACCAAGAACGACAAGCACTAATTAATAGAGATGCTGACAAACTGCTCTCATTAGCCAGCGACAAATCTAGCCTTCTCGATAGCGTTAAATCACTCGATGGCGAACTTGCCAAGCATCCAGACAAAAGCGATTTCAGCAAAGAGCCTATCGCGAGCAAAGTTAATGATGCCAAAGCGTTAATGGCTGAGTGCCAAGTGAAAAATCAAGAAAATGGCAAACTGATTGAACTGTGCAGCGCCAGCATCAATCGCTTAGCCCAAGCACTGCAGATGAGCCGTAATGCCAACAGCCTGACCTACGATGGCAAAGGTAAAACCTCCACCATCGCCACCCTAGGTAACGATTTGAAAGCCTAAACTTCTCAATTGAAATCAGCTAGATTTATAAAAATGCCACGACAAACAATCGTGGCATTTTTGTGTTTGCAGGCATTTCAAGACCGAGCCGTCGCGAATCCTCTGTCACTGGAATCCTCAGACACTAAAAGTAAGTCACCGAACGAATCTCTTGTGGCCGGTTCTGCTGTTGGTATAACTGCCAAACTGTCGCAAAATCCAATTCAAGTTCTGTCACATAATGCTCGCCCGCCGGATAACTGGCTATCACCTTTGCACCACGAATAACGCCTGAAACAGACGCTTTTACCGTATCAGATTTCATCGCCCAATCGCCGACGCTACTCGAACCTTGTAAATGCTGTCCGTAAACTTGTTCAGCAAGCTCACGGTAAGCGGCAATCTTGGACGCCTGCATTGCCATCAGAACCCGCTCTGCCTGAGTTTTACCCGGCTGAGATGCTAACGGCGCATAACCGGTGGCGGTCAATGTAGGAAATTGCTCTGGCGCTACGGTTTCATACTGAACATATTTTTCCCGCATGCTGCTACATCCTGCCAGTAACACTATGGCTGCCACTAGGATCACTCTCATCATTGTTTAGCTCCCACATAGTGTGCAGTTTCAGCGCCTTGGCTTGGATGACGATACAGCAAGCCGTCTTTGGAGACGCTCGACTTGGCTTCCACGATATACCCCGGTAATTGCTGTGCTGATACAAAGGTATTAGCTGACGATGAAACATGGTTATCTGTGGTATCAATAATGCGCGCATTAATCGCCACACCAGACTTTGTCAGTTCCATCGTTGATACCAACACATGGGTGGCTGCCACATTAGCGGCAATTTTTTGCCAATCACGCGTCAGCAGATAAGTACCGTCTGCCGCCGCCTTAACAGTATCGCTCATATTGATATCAATCACTTTAAAGCCTTGCTGCTGAAATGCAGTCATCAGATCTTGTTGCAACTGCACCGCCAACGGATTCGTTTTCTCTAAGCTACTGGCGTCCACAGGTGTCGAAATCAGTAACGTCTGCGCCCCCGTAAAATCGTCGCTGTAACGGGCGAGATCGAACGTCAATTGCTCGGCAACCTGAAATAAAGGCGTTTCTTGCACAGGAGCCTCAACATAGCTCACAGCAGGTTGTGTCGATGAACACCCTGCCAGCAATGCGATTAGAGGAATTAGTTTTTTAAACATGGCTCTCTCAGCTCCTTAAAGACCAACAGCAACGCGCATTCATTTTTAATTTATCGATGAAAGATTCAGTTCGTGTTGCCACACAACAAATTTATGCGGTGAAATATCTTCACTTATATCGGCAAAATCTTGGCAAACTTAACGAGCGATTGCATCGACATAGAACGTCGATTGTTCGACATCCTGAGAATTTGTTAGCAACTGTCATGCCGATTCATGGCATAAAACTTGAATCTTGCAAAATAACCTAGATGGGCGCCTGAAAATTGGCTCCTAATCAGATCTCTTTACAGGATTTACTCAGCATGGTTCGCATAATTTCATTGTTGCTATTGATGCTAATATTGCCATCTGCCGAAGCAGCATGGGTAACCATTACCGGAGAAGCCAACATCGTCAAAGGCGATGTAAACGCCGCGCGCCAGCAAGCCATCAAACAGGCGCTAAATATGGCCGTCATCACCAATGGTGGCAGCATTAGCGCCCAACAAACCGTCACCAATGGTGTACTCAACCAAACTGCAGAGCTAACTAACAACGCGGCTTACACCAGTCTTGAAATTGTCAAAGAACAACACAAAGGCAATCGCATTGAAGTCACTATTCGAGTTGATCTGCTCACAACGCTTAACGAAAGCTGTTTGAGTAATGCTCTAAAAGCCCCACTTTATTTACCACGCGCCATCGTGTTTGACAGGCAACAACTACGCTATGGCAAGATGGAGCAATTTCCACAAGCGCTGTCGCAAAAGCTCGCCGCCATTCTCAATCAAAATTCTACCAAGGTTTACCCCAAACTGGATCTGAGCAACAGCGTTCCAAGCCATAACTTCAGCAATGAACATCGTGGCGACAGTGCCAGTTGGTTAAATCAACAAACAAACACTCTCTATATTTTATTAGCCGAAGTGGAAGACATGGCGCTGTCTGAATCACCATCCGGCGTCAGCGCTATGTGGAGCAAGCAGCAACGTGATTTTCGCTTAAAAATATCACTGGTCCACAGCATTAGCGGTGAAATGATTTGGCAAAAAGAGTATCAATTCACTACCGACTGGGACTATGACGCCAATGCCAGCGTAAAACCGATTAGCGATGCCTTTTGGCAATCAAACTATGGTGGTGCCATAGGTAACGTGTTAAATCAAGTCAGTCTCGATCTCGATGACACCCTCGGTTGCCGCCCCGCGATGGCCCAAGTTATCGCGAAACAAGGTCAACGTGTCATTTTTAACCTAGGTAGAAAGAGCGGCGTAAGAACCGGCGATAAGTTTACTATCGTCTTGCAGCACAACTTCCCTGATCGGGTTGGTCAAACCCGCACCATCGCCAAAGCAACCGCGGTACAAGTGACCATCGACCAGATCACCGATGACACATCTACTGCGTTGTTGGCGGCCATAGACGATGGAACCAACATCCAAATTAACGACATTGCGCTTAAGAATTAAGCAGTTAGACGAATAGACTTTTATTGAATTTGAAAAACAGTATAATCGGTGCGTCTCCCTATAGCTCAACAGGATAGAGCAGTTGCCTCCTAAGCGACCGATCGGGGTTCGAGTCCCTGTGGGGAGACCAACAACTTGAGTTGTGAGAACGTCAAAGCTCAGCTGAACGGTTTTTCCCTTAATCGTATTTTCACTTTTCCCCTTAAAGTTCTAATCTACATCAGCGCGCCTAAAAGAAGCACTCAGCCTTTCATTTGTGAATATTTTTCATTAATACATTAAAATAAAATTAATTATTGTTTGATCCCAATTGAGTTAATCTAGTTAGCAACAGGCGTGGAAAGCTGCAGCCATAACGACTCACACTGCTCTCGCCTTTCAATTTCACCATCCTCACGTTCCTGCTGTTCGTGGTTTATGCTGATGGTATCTACAGAATTCCAGTTTCAATCCAATATACGGAGGTATTCCGCCATGGAATACGCAGTACTAAGTAACAACCTCAAAATGCCGATGGAAGGCTTTGGTGTCTTCCAAGTGACTGATAAAGAAGAATGTAAACAGTCAGTATTGACCGCGATTCGTACCGGTTATCGTCTGATCGATACCGCAGCGGTATATGGCAATGAAGATGCTGTGGGTGAAGCCGTTCGCGAAGCGATTGCTGAAGGTTTGTGTACTCGTGAAGAACTGTTCATCACCTCCAAATTGTGGGTACAAGACATGGCCAACTACGACATGGCTGCCGCTGCAATCGATGCTTCACTGAAAAAATCAGGCCTAGAATACTTTGACCTGTACTTGCTACACCAAGCCATGAAAGATTACTTTAGTGCATGGCGTGCACTGGAAGATGCTTATGAAGCAGGGAAGTTGAAAGCGATTGGGGTATCTAACTTTTACGCCCACGTGCTGACTAACTTCTGCGAAACTGTCCGCATCAAACCAATGGTTAACCAAGTTGAGTTGCATCCATACTTTGCGCAACCTACTGCACTTGAAACCATGAAACATTACAACGTGCAGCCTGAGGCATGGGCACCATTAGGTGGCGGTCGTTATCAACCATTTGAGAGTGAGATGCTGCAAGACATCGCTGCCGCGCATAACAAATCAATTGCGCAAGTGATTCTGCGTTGGAACGTACAACGTGGCGTTACAGTTATCCCTAAATCCACCAAGCAAGCGCGTATCGAAGAAAACTTTGATATTTGGGATTTCACCCTGAGCGATGCTGAAATGGCGCAAATCAACACGCTAGATCTTGGTTATGTTGGTCCTGCTATCAAGCACTTTGATCCTCAGTTCGTTCGTGGCTGCAACAACGTTAAAATCCACGAATAATCCTGATTGTTGGGCGTTACAGCATCTGTCTGTTAACGCCTTTGCTCAAACCTCTTTGGCTAAATCGTAATGCTCGAATGAGGTTTGCGCTTTATTCCTACCTTTTTAGCAAAACTTCACCCAAGCCGTCATAGATTGTTGACCATCACAGCTTATGCCAAGCATCAAGCGCACTCTTTAGCGGTTTAATTTTCACGCCTGCGGCGTAAAAGTTGGTGGTAGTGCGTTGACTCTATATAATTGCCCCAAAATAGCTTATTTTGGGAGTGTCAGCTTGTCGCTTAGTTACCAGCCATTAGACCAGTATCGCCGCCGTTGGATGTTCAACCATCACGAATTACCTGTACCAGTACAGGATCAACCTCTCATTAAACCTTTGTCGCAAAAGTCGGCAATGGAGGTTTGGAATCGTTGGGTGAGCAACAAAAACGTCGCGCCGGACGAATTTGCTAAAGGCGATTGGGCGACACGCAGCAGTACTTGGCATCAAACTGATGACTGGCAGGCCGCGTGGGACAGCGAAGAAAATGAACTTCCCCGCATAGTGGCTGAGTTTATCGAGTGGTCTGAAGATACCCCGGTGTTTTTCTGCTATGAAAAATATGATGTTATTGAAACAACGTGGGGCTGTTTCAAACGTCATTGGAAGTGTTTTTTATTTAACGATAACGAACCTTTACTCATCAGTGGCCAGCAGCGTCAAGCTGTTTGGTTTCATCAAACTGGCCAATGCGATATTGGCTTACGCGGTTAATCACTCACGGAATATAACTATGAAAAAACTCGTTGTTTTTGCCGTTTTTTGCTTATCGATGTTCAGTTTTACCAGCAGTGCGCGCGAGCTGGCAGATACTCAGGTCGTCGAAAATCTAACTCTCGAAGGTCTGCCCAATTTAGTGCTGAACGGTGCGGGCGTCCGCAGCAAATTTTTTATGGATTTGTACGTTGGCGGCCTTTATCTACCGGGCAAAACAAAATCGCTCACCGAAGTTTTTGAAGCCGATTACGCTGCAATTAATCTGACGATTATCTCCGGCATGATCACCTCTGAAAAAATGGAAAGTGCCATTCGTGAAGGATTCGAAGATGCCACTCACGGCAATGAGGCGCCCATCCATGATGAAATTGAACAGTTTATTGGCTTATTTAAAGCTGAAATCAAAGTGGGCGATCAGTTTCTTCTGGTGTTTGCCAAAGATAAAGGCGTGACCGCTTATAAAAATGGTGAGCCTCAAGCAACAGTGGGGAATGAACAATTTAGAACCGCACTGCTCAACATCTGGCTAGGTGATAAACCTGCGCAAAAAAGCCTCAAAAAAGCGATGCTGTCAGCAGAATAACCGTGATTTGGCGATTTGGCGATTTGGCGATTTGGCGATTTGGCGATTTAATATTCTATTAGGTCGCCATAATTCATCCATTTGCAGCATTCCACTCTATAAATCTGTACTTAATTAGCCAAATTTTGTGCAAGCTCAATGATTTACTCTCACTTATCCTTATTCTCAGCCGATACAGTCTATACTTTTCCAACATACCACCTAAGTAATCATATTTCCTTGGGTATTAGCATTAGTTGTCTAGGTGGTTGTTCATTCATGTATCAATAATAAGAGAAAATATATGAACTACCGTAATTGGCCTATCGCCAAACAGATAGGAACGCTCTCGTTTATATTAACCATCATAGTATTCGGAGTTATTGGCACCATATCTTATGTTTCAGCCTCTCATGCGCTTAGGGACAAAGCGCTGTCAGCGGTTGAGGCGCAAATGCACTCGGTAGAGGATCTACTAGAGCTGCAGTACGACACGCTACTAACACTTGCTCGCCGCAACTCTGAAGTATTTCGTGGCATGTATCCTGGCCAATTTTACAAGCCTGCCAACAAGACTGTGCAGGTGTTGGGCAAAGATACCCCAGCGCTGATGCAGGACAATGAGCAGATTAACTCATCTATCAGCAAAGTAGACCGCTATGCAAAGTTAACAGGGGGCAATGCAACGGTATTTGTGCGTGATGGTGATGATTTCCTGCGGATCTCAACCTCACTAAAAAAGGCCGATGGTAGCCGCGCTGTGGGGACTTATCTAGGGCAAAAACACCCTGGTTATGCAACGTTAATGCGTGGTGAAACTTATGAAGGCTATGCCAAATTATTTGGTAAAGACTACATGACGGTTTACCGCCCAATGAAAGACCCGCAAGGCAATGTGGTGGCCATTCTCTACATCGGCTTCGATATTACTGACTCGTTAGCCCAGCTACAGAATTCGGTAAAACAGCTCAGGATTGAAGAGTCCGGTTACTACATGGTGGTACGCAAAGCAGACAATGTGCTAATTGCCCATCCAACACTGACGATTGGCGAACCACTCCAAGCTGGCCAGCTCAATGGTTTACCACTGGACAACTTGCTTGAAAACTATCGTGAAATTAATGAATTTACTACCGATAGTGGCGAACGGATGGCAACCCTGAGTGGTTTAATTCCTGGCTGGAACTGGGTCATTATCGGCCAAGTCAAAGACTCCGAACTCAATGAAGAAAGTTGGTCTCTGTTGGTGATTAGCTTGCTCATTTCAGTCGTAGGTATTGTGGCGATTACAGCCTTGCTGTCGATTGTTTTGGTGAAAACCGTTAAACCACTACGTCACCTGCAGATGCATATGGAAGGCCTCGGCAAAGGCGATCTTAGTATTGAATTGCCGCATGTGAACCAACAAAGCGACAACGAAGTCGACCGTATTAGCTACAGCGCCAGCATGATGACGCAGAATTTGCGTAAGCTGATCCGCTCACTGTTGGACTCAGTTCAGACCATCGAATCCCAGGCCAGCCAATCACAGGAGATCGCGCGCCTTAATGGTGAAGAAGCGAATGCCTTGATGGCACAAACTGACCAAATTGCCACCGCAATTGAAGAGATGTCGACTTCTATTCGTGATGTAGCAACCCACGCCAACGAAAGTGCCACTCAGAGTCATCAGGTAGATTTAGCATCACAAGAAGGCCATATGGCATTGATGCAAGTGGTAAAAGATCTTGAAACGCTGTCAAAACAACTCACCAAGAGCCATGAAGCCGTTGAAGGCGTCGCCAAGGAAAGTGAGTCTATTAACAAAATCACCGAAGTCATTAATGGCATTGCTGAGCAAACGAACCTGTTGGCGCTTAACGCTGCAATCGAAGCCGCGCGCGCCGGTGAACAGGGGCGCGGTTTTGCTGTGGTTGCAGATGAAGTGCGTACGCTGGCAAGTCGAACACAGGCGTCAATTTCGGAAATCAGTCAAACAATTTTGCAGCTGCAGTCCAAGGTGAAAGATACCGCCACCCGAATGGATGAAAGCTATCAGTTAGGGATGAAATCGACCGAACAAGGCATTTCAGCCAATGCCCAGCTGACCGCCATCACCGAACGAATTGCCGACCTTGCAGTATCTGTCAGCAGTATCGCAAGTGCGACCGAGCAACAAAGTTCTGTGGCGGAAGATGTGACCCGTAATCTTCACGAGATCAGTGAATTAGCCCGAGAAGGGGAAGAGCGAGCCAGCAGTACAGTGACATCGGCTGATGAGTTAGCCTCGCTGGCATCAACCCTTAAACGCCAAATTAGTGTGTTCAAGGTATAAGCTGATTTAGCGCAGTCAAGCACGACGAAAAAGGGCTATTACGGTTAAATCCTAATAGCCCTTTTAGTTTATGCGGCGTGATTAAACGACGAAAACCGCTTACTTCAAACTCTCAATTGGTACTGCCTTCATCATCACTTCAACGGTGTTCTTACCATTATTCACTACAGGGTATTTATCGTAAGTCTGAAAAATCACCTTGTGTTGATACTCAATCAGCGCCACAACGCCATAGTTAATTTTTGGGCTAATGGTGTCAGCGGGCAAAATGAATTTGAAGGGGACTGGCGCACGCGCCACGTTAAAGGTTTTCTGCGCAATAATCGCGCCCGGCGTATCGAGGTCGATCACGGCAATAGTAATTGAACAGCCCGGCGGCAATGCCAATTTTTCACGATAACCAGCCGCACCGTTAATCACTACAGGCGCGGAGGGTTCCACAGTGACGCAACCCGCGATGGTACTGAACAACAAGGCGGCAAAAACACCTTTAACCCAATTCATATTCAATCCTTTTTGCCATGAGGGTCAGTTAAACGCATCAAGCCTTCTTGCGTTGCGGAGGCAATTAATCGGCCTTGCAGGTCAAAGAACTGACCGCGCACATAGCCTCGGCCACCACAAGCGTTTGGACTTTCAATCGCGTACAAAATCCATTCATTGAGGTTAACTGGGCGATGGAACCAGATGGAATGGTCAATGGTTGCCATGCGCATACCCGGCGTTAAAAATGACACGCCATGAGGCTGAGCGGCAGTAACTAAGAAATTGAAGTCGGATGCATAGGCGAGCATATAGTCATGCATATCGTGATCGAGCGGCAATTTACCGTTGGCACGCATCCATACATAGCGATGCGGTTCCGTGTCGTTAGGCGCAACCGGCGTTAATGGGTTAACCAAGCGCATCTCGATCGGTGCATCTGCCATAAATTTCTCAAGCATCTTTGGCGGCACTTTATCACGCAAAGTCATCGCCAGCTCTTGCTGATTTAGCAGCCCTTCTGGGCCACGAACATCCGGCATAGTGGATTGATGCTCAAAACCTTTTTCTTCGGTTTGAAAGGAGCAGGTCATGTAGAAAATCGGCCGGCCTTTTTGTACGGCTTTGACGCGTCGAGCGCTAAAACTGCCACCATCGCGCACATTTTCAACGTCGTAAATAATCGGTAATTTTTCATCACCGGCACGCAGAAAATAGGAATGCAATGAGTGCACTTTACGTTCGGCTGGCACAGTTTGACGCGCGGCACTTAATGCTTGACCCATCACTTGACCGCCAAACACATGGCCAAAACCTAAGTCCTGACTCTGCCCACGATACCAACCCGTTTCAATCCGTTCTAATGCCAATAATGACATTAACTCATCTAACACATGACTCATGAATCACCCTGTACTGAAATCCTTCTGGCACAAAGATTACCGCAGACAGATGATTAAATACCAGCCCCACGCTCGTTACTCGAGCAAGACACCGTGTTCTTTTGAAGCGGATCTAGCCCACCTAACAATCTGATCTTCGCCACTTTTACTTTCGTGTACCACGCTTGTTTCTTGAATTCGCGGCCAAGCTCGCAACACCGCTTCCGCAGTGCAATCGGCGGCAGGGAAATAGAAAGGTTTTGATTGAGTGATCACTGCGCGACTCACACTGCCAGCAGCGGCCAGAAGATGCTGCCCGGTCGGAGCTTCATCGCTTAACAAATAGGTCGCCACCGCGATAGGTGCTTCCATAGAGAACATTGGCGCGACATCAGAGGCAAGATGTTGACTGGTCATTGGCGTTAACGCATGGGCACACAAGGTATTTACGTGAATATTGTAGCCTTCGCCTTCTTGGCTCATACAACTGGCTAATCCCACCAGCCCCATTTTGGCCGTGGCATAAGCACACTCAAACTGGTCGCCAAATAAGCCGCTGGCGCCGGTTAACAACACAACGCGGCCATAGTTTTGTGCTTTCATCAGCGGCCAAAATGCACGACTCAGTAAAAATGCACCATCGAGATCAACATCAATCTGCCGCCGCCAATCGTGAGTGGCGACTTTTTCTAACTCGTTGGGCAGATGAATCCCAGCCGATAACACCAAACCATCCACCCGGCTATGCTTTGCCAGAATGTCTTTCGTCACTTGGTCAACTTGTGCCTCATCTGAGACATCGCATTGCCAGCAACTCACCAAACCGCCCATGGCTTCAATGGCGGTTTTGATGTTGTGCGTCGAATGGTGATCTACAAGAATCAACCTAGTGCCGCGCTGAGCCAATGCAATCGCAAACGCTCTTCCTAGCCCTGAGGCTGCGCCGGTGATTAATATTGTTCGTTTATTAAAGCGTATCATAACCGCTCCTATCGGTTAGTTATCGCCTCAATCTGTAGGTAAAACCTCAGACCATCCGTGAACACCTCATCAGTATGGAAGTATTTTGGGAGCTTCACCCAGCCGCAAATGTGCGCTAATTCAAACTCTTTTACATGCATTAATCCTGTTGTACTAACTTTCGCAACAGAAATTGTTATCCTATAACGATATGTATGTTGTGATGAGTTGGCTTATTTAGAATGAATCCTTGGATCCTCGCCATTAGACCTCGTACCCTTCCCGCCGCCGCAGGACCGTTACTCGTAGGTAATTTTTTAGCGCTACCGCTGGAGAAGTTCAGCATTTGGGTGGCCATTGCCTCTATGGCATGCGCCTTGTTACTGCAAATTGCGGTGAATTTGGCCAATGATTATTTTGACCACAAAAACGGGATTGATACCGAAGAGCGCGTTGGCCCCGTGCGAGTCACCCAAAGTGGCTTACTGCCGGCACACGCTGTACGCAATGCGATGACCCTCTGCTTACTGCTATCGCTGGCGGTCGGTTCTTATCTGATTTGGCACGGTGGTTGGCCAATCGCCATTCTTGCTGCAGCCTCGATGTTAGGCGCTTTAGGTTACAGCGGCGGCCCTTACCCATTAGCCTCTCACGGCTTAGGTGAACTGGCAGCCTTTGTCTTCTTCGGCTTAGTTGCGGTTGTTGGCAGTTACTATCTGCAAGCTGGGGAAACCACCGCTGCGTCTTGGTTACTCGGCAGCGCCGTTGGGCTACTCAATGCCGCCATTATGTTGGTGAATAACACCCGCGATATCTTCACTGATACCAAAGCCGGGAAGAAAACCTTAGCGGTGCGAATTGGCGAAGCCCAAGCAAAAGTGATGTATCAGGCGTTGGTCTATCTGCCGTTTGGCTTAATTATCGCAGGTTTCTTGTTAGGGCAACTGCCAGGGTTACCTGTCTTGTTGACTGGCCTATCCTTGATTATGGCACGCAAGTTATCATCTGATTTTTATCAGTATTCTGGCGCATCATTGAACCCATTGTTGGGTAAAACCGCCAAATTAACCATGATGTTTAGCGCGCTGTTCAGCTTTGGCTTAGTGTTTGGCGTGTAACGCAAACCGCAAATTTCACCCATTAAAAAGGCTTCCAATTGGAAGCCTTTTTGCTGCAATCACTACGGATGCCTTAGTTGATTTTCACCAACTTACGTGGCGATTCACTCCACGTGATGTGGTAGAACTCGCCTTTAGGTGCATCAACCCGTTCAAAGGTGTGTGAACCAAAGAAATCACGTTGACCTTGCAGCAGGTTGGCAGGTAACACTTCACAACGCAGCGAATCAAAATACGCCAACGCTGAGCTGATGCAAGGAACCGGAATACCCTTGATCACCGCTTGGGCAACCACTTGGCGCCATTGACCTTGCAGTTCGTTCAACTTAGAAGCAAAACCCTCGGCCAACAACAAGTTGCTCAGGTTATCGTTCGCTTCAAACGCATCACTGATGGTACTGAGGAAGCCAGCACGAATGATACAACCTGCGCGCCAGATGCGGGCAATGGCCGCGTAATCCAACTCCCAGTGTTGCTCTTTGGCTTGCATAGCAATCATTTGGAAGCCTTGCGCGTAAGCGGTCACTTTCGCACAGTACAAGGCCGCTTCTAAGGCATCGATGGTTTGCTGTTGTTCTTCCGCTGATACCGGCGCAATCGCAGGGCCTTTCAATGAAGAGGCCAATTGCAAACGCAGATCTTTTTGAGTGCTCATTGAACGCGCATACACAGCTTCAGCAATCGTTGACGCTGGGCAACCCAGTTGCAAACTGCTCACCGCAGTCCACAGGCCAGTACCTTTTTGACCGGCTTTATCGAGAATAATCTCAACCAGTGGTTTTTCGGTTTGAGGGTCAACTTGGCGCAACACTTCAGCACTGATCTCAATCAGATAGCTGTTCAGCACGCCTTTATTCCAGCGTTCAAACACTTCGGCAATCTGCACTGTGCTCATGCCCAGACCGGTTTGCATAAAGTGGAAGGTTTCGCAGATCAGCTGCATATCGGCGTATTCAATACCGTTGTGCACCATTTTTACGTAGTGACCTGAGCCTGCTGGGCCGATGTAAGCGGTACAAGGTTCACCTTGTTCAATTACATCACCTGGCTGATGGCGCTCTAATGGCTTACCAGTTTCGTTGTCAACTTTGGCAGCAATGGCAGTAAAGATTGGTGCGATACGATCCCACGCGGCTTTATCGCCACTCGGCATCAATGAAGGTCCAAAACGTGCGCCGACTTCACCACCGGATACTGCTGAGCTAAAGAAGGTCAACTTGCCTTGGTAATGTTTTTCGCGCGCGACGGTGTCCGTCCACAAGCTGTTACCGGTATCGATCACGATATCTTCAGCAATCGCGCCGGCTTCAATCAAAGCATCACAAATGCTGTCGACCGCTCGACCCGCTGGCACTGATAACAAGAAGACGCGCGGCGCTTTAACGCTGGCAAGGATTTCCGCCAAAGATTCAACGCCGAATAGACGTTGCTCACGGCCGGCAACTTCAGTTGCAGCTTGATGTTCGGCTGCTTCAACTTTGGCCTTATCAAGGTCAAACGCAGCAACAGAAAAACCATTATCAACGATATTAAGCGCGAGATTTTTACCCATAACGCCCAGACCGATCACACCGATATCTGCTGCTTCAAACTTGGATTTCATAGTGTTTTCCACCAACTACTGCGACCACATGTACAAAAAATGTGCTACACATCCGATAATTACAAGCATTTTACTTAATCAGTCATTGCCGATGCAAACAGATAGTTGCGATGTTTGTTAAAGAGAAAAACGATTGGGATCTTTAACGCTAATAAAAAGACCCGCAAAAGCGGGTCTTTCTCACCAATAAATATGCAATTAGGCGTGCTGTTTCAGCAACGCATCGGCATATCCCATTCGCGTTAATGCGCTACGAACAAGGTCAAGCGTTTGTGGATCTTCAATGGTGGCTGGCGGCGTAAACTCTTTGTTGTCAGCAATTTTACGCATGGTGCCACGCAGAATCTTCCCAGAACGGGTTTTTGGCAGTTTCTGCACTGCACTCACCAGTTTAAACGCAGCCACAGGACCAATTTCCTGCCTGACCAAAGCAACTAACTCTTTGTGGAGTTGGTCTTCACCGATGTCGACCCCATTTTTAAGTACCACCAAGCCAAGTGGCACCTGCCCTTTCAAGGTGTCATCCACGCCAATCACCGCGGCTTCAGCAACTGCCGGATGCTGGCACAACACCTCTTCAAAGCGGCCGGTAGACAAGCGGTGGCCAGCGACGTTAATAATGTCGTCAATACGGCTCATAATGTAGAGGTATCCCTCTTCATCCATATAGCCCGCATCACCGGTGAGGTAATAGCCGGGATACATGCTGAGATAACTGTCGACGTAACGTTTATCGTTTTGCCAAAGGGTTGTCAGCGTGCCTGGCGGTAACGGCAATTTAATCGAGACGTTGCCAGACTTCCCCGCTGGCACTTGCTCACCAAATTCATCAAGTACTTCAACTTGATAACCCGGTACTGCACGTGCAGGCGAACCCGGCTTAATGGTGATCTGCTCAACCCCCATCAAGTTCGCTGCAACCGGCCAACCGGTTTCGGTTTGCCACCAATGGTCGATGACCGGTTTGCCTAACTTCGCTGATGACCAGTTTAAGGTGTCAGGGTCGCAACGCTCACCCGCCAAGAACAGCGCGCTCAAGCAGCTGAGATCGGCCTTTTTGACATACTCGCCATTTGGGTCTTCGCGTTTGATGGCACGAATCGCCGTAGGCGCTGTAAAAAAGACTTTAACTTGATAGCGCTCAATGGTTTTCCAAAACACGCCCGGATCGGGCGTACCGACTGGCTTACCCTCGTATAACACTGTGGTGGCACCTACTAACAGCGGTGCATACACAATATAAGAGTGACCAACCACCCAACCTACGTCAGATGCAGCCCAGAAGGTATCACCCGCTTCAATGTCATAGATATGTTTCATTGACCAAGCGAGAGCGACCGCATGACCGCCATTATCACGTACCACCCCTTTTGGCTGCCCTGTGGTGCCCGAGGTGTACAAAATATACAGCGGGTCAGTCGCCTCTACCGCCACGCAGTCAACGGCTTGAGCTTTGCAAACGGATTGTTGCCAGTCTTGATCGCGAGGTGCGGTTAACTCAGCCTGATATTGGCTGCGTTGCAAAATAAGACAGTTGGCTGGTTTATGTTCAGATTGATCCAATGCTTTATCGAGCAACGGCTTATATGGCACAACACCTGACGGCTCAACCCCACATGACGCGCTTAACACCAATTTGGGTTTCGCGTCATTGATACGGGTTGCCAGTTCGTTGGCGGCAAAACCACCGAACACCACCGAGTGAATCGCACCTAAACGCGCACAAGCCAGCATGGCGTAAACGGTTTCAGGGATCATCGGCATGTAGATCACCACGCGATCGCCTTTGGTCACCCCTATCGACTGCATGTAGCCCGCTAAGCGACTGACTTGCGCCAATAACTCGTTATAGGTCACCGCGTATTCAGTATCCGTCACCGGACTGAAATAACGGATAGCGTATTGCTCACCTCGGCCGTTGTTGACGTGGCGGTCAACAGCATTGAAGCATGTGTTAAGTTGTCCTTGACTGAACCAGCGATAAAACGGCTTATTACTCTCGTCTAGTACAGTTTCCCAGGGCTGGTACCAGTCAATTAACTTGGCACTCTCGCCCCAAAATGCGTTTTTGTCTTCGAGCGACATTTTATACAGGGCTAAACCTGGATCTGTCATTCAACTGTCCTCCCACGGACTGCCTTTCGGCAAAAACACCCCTTCCTTCCCCACGCTCATTATGAGTTGCTTTTTTAAGCACTCCCTATTAGACGTTAGCCTAAAACCCTGAAATAATCGGGGGAATCGCTAAATCACATCTCATCTACCGCTGTTGGCGCAATTTTTAAAAACTTGTCTAAAATTAGACAAGGTCTTCTTTACCTTTACGTAAACTTCGGATATCGTGACAGCGTTGTTGTAAATTTTTGCAGGAAGCCGTAGCACATGAGTATTAAGCCGAGTCCATCTACTTCTTTTTCAATCAGTGACTTATCAAAAGAATTTGATATCACCACAAGAAGTATTCGTTTTTACGAGGATCAAGGACTGCTTAAGCCAAAACGCCGTGGCCAAACCCGCATTTACAGCATGAAGGATCGCGTCCGTCTGAAGTTGATTTTACGAGGAAAAAGACTGGGGTTTTCTCTATCAGAGACACGCACGTTGTTTGAGTTGTACGATGCCGAAAAAGGCAGCACTTCACAATTGAACACTATGCTGAAGCTGATAGAGGATAAGAAAACCGCCTTGCAACAGCAGATGGACGACATCAAAATTGTGTTGATGGAATTATCTTCCGCAGAAAACCAATGTCGTCAGGCACTTGCAGATATTTCTGATAAGTAATATCACAAGTTAAGCGTGCCATCTCTGCGCTGATGTAAGGCAATATCAGTGATGGAGAATGCCCATGGCGACACGTTACACGCCGCTAGATTTTGGTTTTGCCGCAGAGCTCGATATGTTACGCGATGCGGTGTCCGAGTTCAGTCAAGACGTTATCGCACCAATCGCTGCTGAGATTGATCAGCAAAATCGCTTCCCCGCAGAACTCTGGCCTAGGTTAGGCGAATTGGGTTTGCTCGGCATTACCGTCAGCGAAGAATACGGCGGCGCAGGCATGGGCTATCTTGCACATGTGATTGCAATGGAAGAAATCTCCAGAGCATCAGCCTCTGTCGGGTTATCTTACGGCGCCCACTCCAACCTGTGTGTTAACCAAATCTTTCGCAACGGTAATCACCGCCAGAAACAGCACTACCTGCCTAAATTAATCAGTGGCGAACATATTGGTGCCTTAGCCATGAGTGAGCCCAATGCTGGCTCAGACGTGGTGTCAATGACGCTAAACGCCACGGATGATGGTGATGTGTTTTGTCTAAACGGCAGCAAGATGTGGATTACCAATGGCCCCGATGCTGACGTGTTCATCGTATATGCCAAAACGGCGCCGGAGCTTGGTGCCCACGGGATCAGCGCTTTTATTGTTGAACGAAGTTTTGCCGGATTCGCCACCGCGCAAAAGCTCGATAAGCTGGGCATGCGCGGTTCCAGTACTTGTGAGTTAGTGTTCAACAACTGCTGCGTGCCTAAAGCCAACTTGCTCGGGGAACTGAACCAAGGCGTCAAAGTGCTAATGAGCGGGCTCGATTACGAGCGGCTGGTACTTGCTGGCGGCCCGCTTGGGATCATCTCCGCCTGTCTCGATCTTGCCCATCCCTACACCGCCGAACGCAAGCAGTTTGGTAAAGCCATCGGCGAATTTCAGCTAGTACAAGCCAAACTGGCAGATATGTATACCGCAATGAACACGGCTAAGGCTTACGTTTACAGCGTGGCGCGGGCGTGTGATAACGGCAAAGTCAGCCGCAAAGATACCGCGGGCGCCATTCTCTACAGCGCAGAAGTCGCCACCAAAGCAGCGCTCGATACCATCCAACTGCTTGGCGGCAATGGCTACATCAATGACTACCCAGCAGGCAGGCTGTTACGAGATGCAAAACTGTATGAGATTGGTGCTGGGACTTCAGAAATACGCCGCATGCTGATTGGCCGCGAGCTGTTTCAAGAAAGTCAGTAACCACGCAGCAGAGGGAGCACGAAACCAATGAGTGTGATTGCAAATCAAGTCAATCCCAATCTTGAGGAGTTCCAGCAACGCGCTGCCGCAATGCAGCAGTTAGTCAACACGCTGCAACGGCAGGCTGCGATCATTGTCGAAGGCGGTGGCGCTGAGGCATTGGCACGCCATTGCAGCAAAGGCAAATTGGCACCACGCGAACGGGTAGCAAAACTACTCGATGCAGGTTCCCCGTTTTTAGAAATCGGCCAATTTGCCGCGCATCAGGTCTATGACGAAGCCGTGCCAGCGGCTGGAGTCATCGCCGGAATTGGCCGCGTCAGTGGTGTGGACTGCATGATTATCGCCAACGACCCCACTGTGAAAGGCGGCAGTTATTACCCGCTGACAGTAAAAAAGCATCTGCGTGCACAAGCCATTGCCGAACGCTGCCAGCTGCCCTGCATCTATCTGGTCGATTCTGGTGGTGCTTACCTTCCTCTGCAAGCAGATGTGTTCCCCGACCGCGATCATTTTGGCCGCATTTTCTTTAATCAAGCACGCATGTCCGCCAAAGGCATCGCCCAAATCGCGGTGGTTATGGGACTGTGCACGGCGGGTGGCGCATACGTACCTGCGATGGCCGATGAGTCGATCATTGTCGCCAATCAGGGGACAATTTTTCTTGCCGGACCACCACTTGTGAAGGCCGCAACCGGAGAAGAAGTCTCGGCTGAAGAACTCGGCGGCGGTGATGTACACACCCGTTTATCGGGTGTAGCCGACCATCTTGCGCAAGATGATGCCCATGCGTTGCAGTTAGCACGAAATGCCGTGAGCCGACTTAATCACGCTGCCGTTGAACGACCTCGAGCAGCCTTGCCACCTCGCTATAGCGCCGATGAACTCTATGGCATTGTCGGTACCGATCTTAAAAAGCCAGTTGATGTATTACAGGTCATCGCCCGTTTGCTGGACGACTCAGATTTTGATGAATTCAAAGCCAATTTTGGCACCAGCTTGGTGTGCGGTTTTGGCAAATTGCATGGCCATGCTGTCGGCATTATCGCCAATAACGGCATTCTGTTTTCAGAGTCAGCCCAAAAAGGCACCCACTTTATTGAGCTTTGTTGCCAACGCAATATTCCATTGATTTTCCTTCAAAACATTACCGGCTTTATGGTCGGAAAAAAATATGAGCAACAAGGCATTGCGAAACACGGTGCCAAAATGGTGATGGCGGTGGCCTGCGCCAACGTGCCGAAATTTACCGTGATCATCGGCGGCAGTTATGGCGCAGGAAACTACGGTATGTGTGGTCGCGCCTATGACCCAACCATGATGTGGAGTTGGCCGAACGCCCGTATCTCGGTGATGGGCGGCGAGCAAGCCGCCAATGTGTTGGCGACAGTGAAGCGCGATGGTTTACAGCGCAAAGGTGTTGCTTGGTCAGCTGCTGATGAAAGCACATTTAAACAGCCCATCATCGATAAATATGAGCAAGAAGGCGATCCGTATTACGCCAGTGCGCGACTTTGGGACGATGGCATTATCGACCCAGCACAAACCCGCGATGTACTGGGGTTAGCATTAACGGCTGTGGCTAATGCCCCAATTGAACCGACCCAGTTTGGCGTATTCAGAATTTAGGAGGGAACATGCAAGCCTTACTGATGGAAACCGACACCCGCGGGATCTGCCGTCTAACCCTCAATCGCTCGCAAAGTGCTAATGCGCTTGATGAACAGCTGATTAGCGATCTTATCGATGCGCTGGAGCACTTAGCCACCTTACGTGATTGCCGCGTCTTGTTGCTGCAAGGTGCAGGCAAACACTTTAGTGCCGGTGCAGATCTCGGTTGGATGCAGCGCCAAGCTCAAATGGACTACGACGCTAATGTGGAAGATGCGGCACGACTGGCCAAACTGATGCAGGTGCTGGATGAATTTCCCAAGCCGACCATCGCATTGGTACAAGGTGCAGCTTATGGCGGCGCGCTGGGACTGATTTGTTGCTGCGACATAGTCTTAGCCGCTGAGTCTGCGCGTTTTTGTTTAAGTGAAGTCAAACTTGGACTCATCCCCGCTGTCATATCCCCTTATGTCAATCGCAGCATCGGCATGCGCCAACTCCGACGTTATGCGCTGAGCGCTGAAGTCATCGATGCTTTTACCGCCTTGCAGCTCGGTTTAGTGCATCAATTAGCCTCCGAACTCGACCACAGCGCCGCTAAGCTCATCGATGCCATTTTACAAGGCAGCCCAGAAGCACAGCGACAATGTAAATCGTTACTCGCCAAAGTGAATGACAAAAGTTTTGATGACTCGCTACGCATCCTTACCGCCCGCGCCATTGCCGATGCCCGCAGCAGCAGCGAAGCTCATGAGGGCATGAGTGCCTTTTTTGAAAAACGCGCTGCCAGTTGGCAAGTGTCAGCCAACACTCACGCACCACTCTCGGGAGGCAAGCATGACTGAGCGTCGCATCAACAGCCTGTTGATTGCTAATCGGGGCGAAATTGCCTGCCGAATTATTCAAACCTGCCACAAACTGGGAATTCGTGCCGTCGCAATTTTTTCAGAAGTGGATAGCCACGCCCGCCATGTCACGCTGGCCGATAGTGCTTTTCTGGTGGAAGGCGCCACGCCTGTGGCCGCCTATCTCAATGTCGAGCGGATTATCGAAATCGCTCAGCAATGCGGTGCTGATGCGATTCATCCTGGCTATGGATTTCTGTCAGAAAATGCAGCCTTCGCCAATGCATGCAACGCGGTAGGCATTATCTTTGTTGGCCCACCGGCCAGTGCCATTGCAGCCATGGGCAGTAAAAGTGCCGCCAAAACTATTATGCAGCAAGCGGGTGTGCCGCTGATACCCGGCTATCACGGAAGTGAGCAAACACCAACCGCGTTGATGGCGCAGGCCAGCACTATCGGCTTTCCACTGTTGATCAAAGCGGCATTTGGCGGTGGCGGCAAAGGGATGCGTATTGTTGAGCAAGAAGCGCAATTTATGGCGCAACTGGAAGCGGCCAAACGTGAAGCCAAAGCCGCCTTTGGCGATGACAGTATGCTGCTGGAAAAATATATTCAGCAACCGCGGCATATTGAAGTGCAGGTTTTTGCCGACCAGCATGGCCAGTGCATTTACCTTGGCGATCGCGACTGTTCATTACAGCGACGTCACCAAAAAGTGATTGAAGAAGCGCCCGCCCCCAACCTAACCGATGCCACCCGCCAAGCGATGGGGCAAGCGGCAGTCGCAGCCGCGCAAGCGATTGATTATGTCGGCGCAGGTACCATTGAGTTTCTGCTCGATGCGCAACAACAATTTTATTTTATGGAGATGAACACCCGATTGCAGGTGGAGCATCCCGTCACCGAGATGGTGACCGGCGTTGATTTGGTAGCGTGGCAACTGCAGATTGCCATGGGGCAACCGTTACCGCTAACACAAACTGAAGTGACTATTACCGGTCATGCATTTGAAGCGCGGATCTACGCCGAAGATCCACTGCATCAGTTTTTACCTGCATCAGGCAAGCTGTATGAGCTGCAACCACCTCAGCCATCAGCAACCATCCGCATCGATTCTGGCGTGCAAGCGGGCGATATAATCACCCCGTATTACGATCCTATGATTGCCAAATTGATCGTCCACCAGCCCGATCGTCAACAAGCGCTTAGCAGCTTAGTGCTGGCATTGCAGCAATATGTCATCGCGGGTGTTAAACACAATATCGATTTTTTGCGGCGGCTGGCGGCACATAGCGAGTTTGCGGGTACTCACTTTAGCACCCATTTCATTGAGCAACATCAAGCCGAACTGCTTGCCCCTGCGGTAGATGACAAGATTGTCGCACTGGCGGCTATTGGCTGTCTGCTACGCAATCAACAGCAACAAACATTGCCGCAAACACTGGCGGGGTTCAGGTTAAACGCTGCAGCCACATGGCAACAATATTTAGCGGCAGAAGAGTGGGAACCAGCTGGCGATCAAACAGCGCCAAGCTGGATAACGCTTCAGCAAGCTACTGCTGACGCTTACCAGCTTGAGCTCGGCAATAAACGCTTTCTGGTTAGTGGTGAATTCAACGCAGCAACGGGTCAACTGTATGCGATGCTCAACGGCGAGGTATTAAGTTGTCATCTGTTTTGGCAGCAAACACGGCTCTATCTTTGCCATCAAGGCCAAACCGTTGAATTCCAAACCGCCGCACCAACGATTCAACAAGACAACAGCGCACAACACAGTTTTTGCGCGCCGATGAATGGCACCATTGTGACTCAGCTAGTCGCCCCCGGTGAAGCCGTAAAAGCAGGCCAAGGGCTGCTGGTGATGGAAGCGATGAAGATGGAATATCAGCTCAACGCACCAACCGCAGGCTCGGTTAGCGCCTTTTGTTTTACAGCTGGCGCGTTAGTTAGCGAGGGCGATTTACTGCTGCATTTTTCGGCTGAAGATGCTGATGCTGATACTTATTCTGATACTGACGCCGACACGAATATTACGGAGGCTGACTAATGTACCCCTCCAGCATCAGTATCTATGAAGTTGGCCCACGTGATGGCTTACAAAATGAAGCCTTACTGCCAACAGCGGCTAAGGTACAACTGATCAACGGCCTCGCTAATTGTGGCTTAAACCGCATTGAGGTCGGCAGTTTTGTGTCTCACAAATGGGTGCCGCAGATGGCCGATTCCGCCGCCGTTTGCCAACAGATTGAGCAGCGAGCCGACGTTCGTTATTCAGCACTAGTGCCCAACATCAAAGGGCTGGAACAAGCTCTCGCCGCCCACATCAGAGAAATTGCGCTGTTCACTGCTGCGTCCGAAAGTTTCTGCCAACGTAATATCAACTGCTCGATCAATGAATCATTACAACGGTTTGAACCTGTGTTTACTGCAGCCAAAGCGGCCAAGCTGCGCGTTAGAGCCTATGTGTCTTGCGTGTTAGGTTGCCCTTACGAAGGCACCATAAATACCGCCCAAGTCGCGGCCGTTACTCATGCCTTGATTGAGATGGGCGCATATGAGGTTTCCCTTGGCGACACCATTGGCGTTGGCACGCCACGGGCAGCACGCAGCATGGTTGATGCGGTGAGTCAACGCGTTAGCCCATCTCAACTCGCGCTGCATTTTCACGATACCTACGGCCAAGCGTTGGCCAATATTGTGGCCTGTCTCGACAGTGGTATTCACACCATCGACGCCTCTGTGGCAGGGCTGGGCGGCTGCCCTTACGCCAAAGGCGCGTCAGGCAACCTAGCCACCGAAGATCTGGTGTACATGCTTGAAGGCATGGGGATTGAAACCGGCGTAGATCTGCCACAGTTAGCGAAGTTCGGTCAGCAAATCTGTCAGCAGTTGGGCAAAGTTACCAGCAGCAAAGTCGGCCAAGCGCTGCAATCTTGATTCTGAGGAGACGATATGGGCGGGTTAAACAAAGTCGTTAATAGCTATCAAGAGGCGCTCCTGGGGCTCACCGACGGGATGACCATTATGGTCGGCGGTTTTGGTCTGTGTGGTATTCCAGAAGGCTTAATCGCGGAAATGGTGCGGATGAAAGTGAGCGGCTTAACGGCTATTTCCAACAACGCTGGCGTCGATGATTTCGGGCTGGGGCTGTTACTGCAGCACAAACAGATCCGCACCATGATCGCTTCCTATGTCGGTGAAAACGCCTTGTTTGAGCAGCAGATGCTGAGCGGTGAACTTGAGGTAATTCTGACACCGCAAGGCTCACTGGCGGAAAAAATTCGTGCTGGCGGCGCTGGAATTCCGGCGTTTTACACCGCGACTGGCTACGGCACCCCCATCGCTGATGGTAAAGAAACTCGCGAATTTAATGGTCGCCATTATGTGTTAGAGCCAGCGCTGCATGCGGACTTCGCCCTGATTAAAGCGTGGAAAGCCGATACCATGGGCAATCTTATCTACCGCAATACCACGGCCAATTTTAATCCGGTGATGGCCACCGCAGGCAGAATCACCGTGGCGGAAGTGGAGCAAATCGTCGCCCCGGGTGAGCTCGATCCAAATCAGATCCATACGCCGGGAATTTATGTCGACCGGGTAATTGTGGGTCAGTTTGAAAAGCGCATCGAAAAACGCACCGTTAAGCAGGTCAACGCTAACCCAAATTGAACTGAAAAAGAGTGAGGAGTTTGTCATGGCATTAACTCGCGAACAGATGGCGATGCGTGTGGCGCAAGAGCTACGCGACGGCGACTATGTGAATCTCGGTATCGGCATTCCAACCTTGGTGGCCAACTATATTCCTGCGGGAATGGAAGTGATGCTGCAATCGGAAAATGGCCTGCTCGGCATGGGCGAGTTTCCCACTGAAGCCGAATTGGATCCCGATCTCATCAACGCCGGTAAACAAACAGTGACTGCGGTGGACGGTGCCGCGTTTTTTTCCAGCGCTGAAAGCTTTGCGATGATCCGCGGCGGCCATGTAGATCTCACAGTCTTGGGCGCATTTGAAGTGGACGTTGAAGGTTCAATTGCCTCTTGGATGATCCCCGGCAAATTGGTCAAAGGCATGGGCGGCGCGATGGATCTCGTTGCCGGTGCGCATAATATCATCGTCACCATGATGCATGCCGATAAAGCGGGTAACTCCAAATTACTGCCAAAATGCCAACTACCGCTGACCGGATTTCGTTGTATTCAGCGGGTGCTGACTGATTTGGCCTTGCTGGAAATCAAAGACGGCGCGTTTCACCTGCTAGAGCGAGCACCCGGGGTGAGCGTTGAAGAAATCCAACAGAAAACAGCAGGTAAATTGTACTGCCCCCAAGTGGTTCCTGAGATAAAAACACATTAGCAATATAAATCAATATATTATCAATTTATTAGCGCTCAATGTTTTATTAAACACATCACAAATTAAGATGTTTTTGCTTGGTCATCCGCGGCAATTCACCTAAGGTGTGCGCTTCTTTTTTCAGACCGCTGAATATTTAGGCGATGGCAGTGGTCCATCAACAACCCATAAAAACAATTTTCAGTATGGATAGTTACTTTATCTCGCTGCTTTGTCTCCTTGCTGGAGGCTATTTGCTGAGCAGAAATATCGGCCATTTAACCGATACCCAGCAACTGCATTGTTACTTACAACGTAGCCCGAAAGCTCGCCTGTGGGTCAATGTGTTTGGTTTTGATCGCACCTTCATTATCGCTAAAAAACTGCTGTTGCCACTGGGCTGCGTACTCAGTTTTAGTTTGGCCGTGGTTGGCGGTTGGAACCTCGTCAATCTGACACTGATTTAATTGCATCTTGTCGTGCTTCATCTCCGTTGAAAACAGCGGCTAACTTGGCTACAGAATCCACTTTGCCAATTATCCGCAATCGCGTATAACCATCCTGCAAGCACCGTAAAACAATGGCACAACTCAGGATAAGAAAATGGCATTAGCAACAGGTTTGATGATTGGTCCGCTAACACTAAAGCCGTTAGCAATGGCAGATAGCGCAGCTTTTTGGCAGCATATCGAGCAAAATCGCGCTATCTACCAAGATACCATTCCGTTCGTTAGCGGCACCCATACGCTGGGACAATTAGAGCAATTGCTTACGGCAAATCTCGCCAAGCAAGCGCAAAATGAAGCGCAGTTTTATGGCTTATGGCATGGAACGGAAATGGCGGGCTATCTGCTGGTACGTGAAATCAATCCGCAAGCGCGCTGGGCAGAAATCGGCTATATGCTCGGGCAACAATGGCATGGCCAAGGAATTATCACCAAAGCTTGCCAACTATTGATAGACGATCTGTTTGACGTTTCTGCAATGGATAAAATTGCCCTGTGCTGCAACGATAATAACCACGCCAGTATTGCTGTCGCCAAACGACTCGGGTTCACCCTCGAAGGCACACTCAGACAATACTTTGTGGTCAATCAGGTGCGGCGCAATATGTGCTGCTTTGGTTTGCTACGAGAAGAGTGGCAACAAAGCTAAGCCCATTGCCACACGTAAGTGTTGCCTTTATAACCGCTTAGCCAAAGAAATGGCGCCAGAGATAGGTCAGCGGTAACACTAAAAATAGCGCGGGAAGAAAGTTAACCACGGCAAAATTCATAATCTGCGCGATACGTAACCCCACCGCCACCATGATGATGCCACCAACGGCTGAGAAATCACCAAAGGCCGCGGCATCCATATACGGCATAATGGGCTTGGCCAGGTAAAATAGCGCCACTTGCACCACCAACTGGGCGATTACGGTAAAACTAATCCCCGCGCCAAGGCCAATCGCAAAGATACACGCGGTAAGAAAATCCATGATGGCTTTGACCAGCAGTAGCTGATAGTCACCGTTCATGCCTTCAGTCATCGAACCGATAACACCTAAGCCACTGGCACCAAATACCACCAGCAATGAAGCGAATTGTTTAGAGAACTCCTCTTGAGTGAGCCCTCGGGGCAGCGGGATAAAACGGTCAAGTTTGCTTTGCAGCAGGGTGGCACCTCTGGAGATCGAACGTTCTAAATAAAACAGCTCACCGATTGCGGTGCCGAATATCAGAGACAAGATCACCACCGGCAGGTGCTGGCCTTTGACGATCATATTCACCCCAATCAAAATAGACGCCAAGGCAAAGGTGGGCGGTAATCCGGTCTGCAACCGCTTGGGAATATATTTGGCAAGCGCCGCACCAATAATTGAACCAGCAATAATCCCTACACTATTCAGTATCGGACCTATCATGGGAAAACTCTCCTTCATCGACTAACGCTGCCTCCATGCCAATGCAGTGCGTTAGAGCGGTGCAAAACCAGCAACAATTTGATTCTAAAAGCGATGAAATATTGGGTGTAAGCAAGCGAAATGCTTGAGAAAGGCAACTCATCTGTAACTGCCTATCAGACTAACACTATCAACTGCAGGATGTTCAACACGATTTTTCGATTAGTATCATCGATTGCAGTGAACTACTGATTTTGACCGGATTTAACAAAAAAGCTTTGATCACGAACAGCTAAATTATGTGTTGCAGTTCTATAAAACGATGAACAACACTGGTAGAACCACTGCCATAGCGCTACTTTCTAGCTGTTTGTTTACCTCTCCTTTTCATGAACGATACCATAGGCGGTGGGAGGCATTATGACCAAGCTAACGCTGTCATTCGCACTACTCTTTTTAGCAGGCTGCAGCTGTACGGAACATTTTTTGCCGCAAGCAAATATCTCCCTCAGTAGCGATGCCACCACACTTAGCTATTCAGGTGAAACCTCGGTACGCAACGCCAAACATGCGTTAGCGCTCGCGCGACAATACCCCGAAATCAAGCGACTGGTTATCGATAGCGATGGCGGCGATGCCGTCGGCGGCATGTTGTTGGGCGATTGGGTCTATCGCCAGCATCTCGAAGTCGAAGTTAAGCAACGCTGCTTGGGAGCCTGTGCCAATTATATTGTGACAGCCGCAGCCAAAACCCGTGTAGGCGCCAACGCCCAATTAGGCTGGTACGGCGGCGCTTGGCAACCGGATACTGACCGCCATTGGTATAACTTTCTCATCCCCGGTTATGATGACAATCACCACCTAACACTGGCGGAGTGGCGTGTGGCTGAGCATCAATTTTTCAGCCGCATCGGCGTGCGAGAAGAGATCACCATCCTCGGAGAGATCAGTAAATTTAAACAGCAACGGCTGCAGCATGGGGTGTGGAGTTACTGCGCGCAAGACTTGCATAAGTTGGGTATACGCAACATTCAGTTTGCCGAAAGCACTACCGCTAACGCTGTTGAAGTGTTGCAATTTGCGCCCGGCGAGCTGGAATCGTTTCTGGCAAATAGTCCGTTGAAAGAGCAGCAAACGTTTGCTGGCTTATAGTCTTTTTTGCTTAATTTGCTGAGAGTTATGCATCGCTCACCTTTTTGGAACGCCGTACCATAAAGCGCTAGACGAATGATGAAAAAACTGCCAAAAATGACAGTTACCATAATTCGAAAGTGCTTCATGTACCCGCCCACAGAAAGGAATTTGTATGTCAGCTCAAATTGCGATTGCCGTGATGTTTCTGCTCAGTTGTTGTATCGATGCCAAAGCTTGGCAACGACTCACCAGCCGTCAAGCCAGTCAGCACCCAGGAGAAGCCAATCTTGAGGTGATGATGACAGTCAAAAACAGCCAATATGCGATGCAAACTGAAGGTGCGCTGCATCTCGACAGTGAAGCAGATGCCAGCCACGCTGATAATCTGCGTATTAGTTTAACTGCAAGCGCACTGGCACAATTAACAGAGCGCGGCATTGTGAACCCTGCACGTTACTTTATGGGTAAGCAATTAGAAATCCACGGTGCAGTTATGCAGATTAATGGCCGAGCAGTGCTGCCAATTACGCAAGCAGATCAAATTGTTGAACTGCGATAAACTGCTGAACTGCGGTAAACAGAAAGGTCAGGCATTGCCTGACCTTTTTATGTATCAATGAAACTGCTCGCGAGCGATGACCAAAAGCGTTAAAGCTGCTCTTCTCGTAAAAAGACCGGCGCTTTATCGGTCGACTGCTCAGGCGAATAATAATAACCCGCCACATCAAACCCCTTTAGCTGCGCTGCGTCGGTGATATCGTTTTCTAAAATCCACCTTGCCATCATGCCGCGGGCTTTTTTGGCGTAAAAACTGATGATTTTATATTGACCGTTTTTGCAATCTTTAAACACTGGCGACATCAAATTAGCTTGCAGCTGTTTGGTTTTGACCGCTTTGAAATATTCGTTTGAGGCCAAATTCACAATCAACGGCGGCTCATCCATTGGCAGGGCATTATTCACGGCTTCGGTAATTTCATCGCCCCAAAACTCGTATAAATTCTTGCCCTTAGGCGTTTCTAACGCAGTGCCCATCTCAAGCCGGTAAGGCTGCATTAAATCGAGTGGTTTAAGTAAGCCATACAACCCTGACAACATCCGCAACCGCTTTTGCGCCCGTAAAATCACCTCGCTAGGCAGCGATTCCGCATCGAGTCCGGTATAGACATCGCCCTTGAAGGCGAACAGTGCTTGCTTGGCATTTGCCAGTGTGAACGGTTGCTGCCATGAAGCAAAGCGCGCAGCATTCAACCCAGCAATCTTATCGCTGACGCTCATCAAGGACGCAATCTGTGCTGGCGACAAATCACGGCACACTTCAATCAATGCTTGGCTATGGTCTAAAAACATCGGCAGGCTGTATTCAGCCACTGGTGCGGGGGATTCAAAATCCAATGTTTTTGCAGGCGAAATAAGAATTAACATGAGCAAACCTTTAACCATTAACTTGCAGTTATGATACGGCATCAACAGTAAAAAACCACGCTGGCTAGGCGTGGTTTTTTCGATAAAGCTAACCGAAAAGCTGAATCAACTGCGTGGCTCCGCAACCTCTGCAGTCGCAGGATTCCACACTTCGTTATCAATCTGTTGGTTCAACTCGGGGAAACGGCTTTTATCAAACGTTGGCGTGACGCCTGCTGAAAGTTGATCACGATAGTCAGCTATCACTTTAAAGGCGACGCCTGACAACAACACCAGGGCGATGATATTCACTAACGCCATAAAGCCCATCGAGAGATCCGCTAAGTCCCACACCAATGAGATTTTGGCAAGCGAGCCAAACATCACCATTGCCAATACCACCAATCGGAACAGCAAAATCACTTTTTTGCGGTTGCCTAGCAGGAACACGACGTTGGTTTCTGCGTAAGAATAGTTGGCAATAATCGAGGTAAAACAAAACAGTAAAATAGCACCAGCAACAAACCAGCCACCCCAGCCACCAACGTGAAACTCTAACGCCGAAATGGTCATGGCAATGCCATCACTGCTGCTGCCCCAATCATCAGACAACAGAATAATGGCGGCAGTCGCGGTACAGATCACCAAGGTATCAACAAACACACCGGCCATCTGTACAAAACCTTGTGACGCAGGATGCGGTGGATTGGGCGCAGCACTTGCGGCGACGTTGGCAGCACTGCCCATGCCGGCTTCATTAGAAAACAAGCCGCGCGCAATCCCCGACTGCATCGCTTGGGCAATGGTATAAGCCACACCACCCGCAGCCGCTTCTTGCCATCCGAAGGCACTTTTGATCACCAAGCTAAACACCTGAGGTAACCGCTCTAGGTTCATCAGCACGATAACGAGCGCCATGCCGATATAGACAATCGCCATCACCGGCACAACATATTCAGAGACTTTCGCTACTTTGCGCAAGCCGCCGCTAATCACCAGCGCACTGAATACCACCAGCAAAATACCTACCACATTAGGCGAAATATCAAAGACTTTGTTTACCGCACCAGCAATGGTGTTGGCTTGCACAGCGTTGAATACCAGTCCAAATGAGATGATCAAAAAAATCGAGAACAACACACCCATCCAGCGTTGCCCGAGTCCTTTTTCCATGTAATAGGCGGGACCGCCACGATATTGCCCTTCGCTATCTTTAACTTTATAGACTTGCGCCAATGTAGATTCGACCATGGCGGTGGCCATGCCGAGCATTGCAATCAACCACATCCAGAACACTGCACCCGGTCCTGCAGCGCCAATCGCGACAGCAACACCAGCCATATTGCCGGCGCCGACACGCGCCGCCAAACTGGTACAAAACACTTGAAACGATGACAAGCCCGCATCATCCGCCTGACGACTGCTAATCATCACTTTGGCCGAATGTTTTAAGTGGGTAAATTGAATAAAAAGCAGACTAATCGTGAAGTAAATGCCGACACCCACAAGGGCGTAGACCAATAATTTTCCCCATAACAGGGAGTTAAGAAAAGTGACAACCGTTTCAATCATAAAAGACCTTATCTAACCCCGCTAACTCACTTTTAGCGACATTAGCTCCTACTTCATTTGTTAAAATCTGCAGCGATATTTTTGAAAGTATCTTACCATTTCGAGCGCCACAGACTGTTTTTGCGATTAGCGGTTATTTTTTTGCAGTTTTTAACAAGTGACCAAGATCACAATATAGTTATTTATACTACAAATGGAATTTTACCAAACACAGAAACATCATTTTGTTTTATAAGTATATTTTTTAATTTTATTACCAAAATCGGCCCTTTTCACACCAAAATAACTTTCAGAAACCTGATTTCGACCACATTTTTGTAATTTAACTACAAATATAGTTATGTCATACAAATTAACTGGTATTTGCTCAAGTGAGGCATCTTATGACCCAACAGCAAGAAATCGCTGCGCTGAAAAAGTATGTACGGGCCACAAACTTTTTGGCGACTTCACAAATCTACCTGAAAAACAATGTGCTTTTCAAACGTCCACTGCAGCATGGCGATATCAAGCCGCGTTTGCTGGGTCACTGGGGTACTTGTCCAGGTATTAACTTCGTTTATGCCAACGTTAACCGCCTGATTACCAAACATAACCGTCCGTTCCTGTATTTGGTAGGTCCTGGCCACGGTTTCCCGGCAGTTCAAGCGAACTTGTTTGTGGAAGGTTCTCTGAGTCACTACTACCCAGAAACCATTCCATATAACGAAGATGGTATTTCTGATATCTGCCGCAAGTTCTCAGCAGCTTACGGTTACCCATCACACGCTAACCCAGAAGCGCCAGGACAAATCCTCGAAGGTGGTGAATTAGGTTATTCACTGTCTGTTGCATGGGGTGCAGTACTGGATAACCCAGATCTGATCGCTACTGTACTGGTGGGTGACGGTGAATCTGAAACAGGTCCTCTGGCTGCCTCTTGGTATGCTAACCGTTTGGTTTCTCCACAGAACAACGGTGCGATTCTGCCAATCGTGCATATCAACGGTTATAAAATCTCTGGCCCAACTCGTATGGGTCGTATGGACCGTGAAGAGCTGGAAGCTGAGTTTACTGGTCTGGGTTACTACCCAATCTATGTGGATAGCACTTACCCTGAAGACGTTTACGTTCAGATGGCCAATGCAATGGATAAAGCCTATGCAATGATCACTGACATTCAACGCCTTGCTCGCAGCGGTGAAGACGTATGTAAGCCTCGTTGGCCGGTTATTCTGATGAAAACCGCCAAAGGTTGGACTGGCGTACCAGAATTTGATGGCAAGAAACTGGAAGGTAACTGCGATTCTCACCAAGTTATCGTCAACAAGTGTGCCACTGACGAACGTCACCTGACTGCACTAAACGATTGGTTAGACAGCTACAAGTTCCACGAACTGTATGTAATGAATGACAAGGGCGAGCTGATCTTCGACGAAGAGATTCAAACCCTGATCCCACCAGCAGAGCTGACTTGTGGTCAACAACGTATGAGCTACGGTGGTGAAGTTGTTAAAGCAGTTAAGAACCCAGATCTGAACGAATTAGCCTACGGTCCAAGCGTAAAACGCGGTACTCGCGGCTACTCAATGAACAAGATGGGTGAATGGATGCGTGAAGCGTTCAAACTGAACCAAGCAGAACGCAACATCCGAATCTTCAGCCCTGACGAAACTTACTCTAACCAGCTGCAAGCTGTGTTCGAAGCCACTGACCGCGCATGGCAATGGCCTATCGAAAGCTGGGATGAAGACATGAGCCGTGACGGTCGCGTACTGGAACTGCTGTCTGAAAACCTGCTGTTCGGTATGATGCATGGCTACACTGTGACGGGTCGTCACGGTATGTTCCCAACTTATGAGTCATTCTCACAAGTTATCGCGTCAATGGCTGACCAATACTGTAAATATGTGCACGCCAGCCAAGGCATCCACTTCCGTAAGCCAGTGCCAGCCTGCAACGTGGTATTGTCTTCACTGTTGGAACGCCAAGATCACAACGGTTACTCACACCAAAACCCATCATTCTTGGGTGCGATGCTCGAGAAACACGCTGAAATCGTATCGGCTTACCTGCCTGCAGACGCCAACTCTACGTTGGTATACACCGAGAAAGCCTTTGCTGGCCGCGACAAGCTGAACATTTTGGTGGCTGGTAAGAAAGAACTGCCACAATGGTTGAGCCTAGAAGAAGCCCGCAAACAAGCTGAAGACGGCGTGATGATTTGGGACTTCGCCTCTGACGAAAATCCAGATGTAGTTCTGGCAGGTTGTGGTGACTACGCCACCCAAGAAGCCATGGCAGCATTAGTACTGGTTCGTGAGCAACTGCCACGTGTGAAAGTCCGCTTCGTCAGTGTTACTGAGCTGAACGCTAACGGCTTAGGTAGCTTAGAATTTGCCGCTAAACCTTGGTTGCTGGACGATATCTTCACCCCAGATAAAGGTGTGGTATTCAACTATCACGGCTATCCAAACACTATCAAGAAACTGGTGTTTGACTATAAAGGTGCGAGCCGTTTCCGCATCAAGGGTTACGAAGAGGAAGGTTCAACCACAACGCCATTTGATATGGGCGTACGTAACGGTACTTCTCGTTACCACTTGGTTATCGACATGGCCTACAAACTGTTCCAACAAGGTGTGATTGATGAAACCACTCACTCACGCATTACCACCGATATGTTGCAACGTTTGGTAGACCACAAAAATTACATCAAAGCTAACGGTGTAGACCCAGAATATATCGAAAACTGGGAATGGAAACGCTAAGCGATTCTAGCTAGTCGAAATCTCTGCCAATGGGGCGCTATTTACAATAGCGCCCCATTTTATTTGCATAACCGACGATCTTTAACCATACCTAGTTAAC
This sequence comes from Shewanella avicenniae, assembly GCF_017354945.1. Lineage (NCBI taxonomy): Bacteria > Pseudomonadati > Pseudomonadota > Gammaproteobacteria > Alteromonadales > Shewanellaceae > Shewanella > Shewanella avicenniae. The sequence continues at coordinate 3,062,921 of NZ_CP071503.1, forward strand.
AATAAGAAAGATAAATGTGATTCAAGTAGAATTCAGCTTGCACGTGCTAATAATATAGCGCGCTAGCAACTGAACCTAGGATATCCCATGGGGGCGATAACTAGATAACTCGCTGTCAGTCGAGCACCCTCTTTTCAAGGATTTGGAGAATTGATGATGAAACTTAAACTTTCTTACCTGCTGCTGATGGCAGCACTTCCTGCCGCAGCCTATGCCGATGACCAAGCACTTTCTCCTTGGTACGTAGGGATTGGTGCAGGTCAAACTAACTATGGTCCTAACTGCGAAGCCAGCAAAATGGCCACTTGTGGTAAAGACGATCCATTTGCTTGGGAATTCTTCTCAGGCTACTCATTTAACGAATATCTTGCCGTTGAAATTGGTTACCGTAATTTAGGTCATGCTGACTGGGTAGATTACGCTAACAACCACAACGATATCAGCGTCAAAGGCGGCACCTTGGGTGTTGTCGGTACTTGGCCACTGAAATACAACTGGAGCCTGAACGCTGAGTTGGGTGGCTATGTATTCAATAACAGCAACCGCGTAAATCACGGTGCGGCTGAGTACAATCACCAAAGCGTTGCGCCATACTATGGTGTAGGTGTCGGTTACGATGTGAATGAAAACGTTCGCATTTCAGCAAAATATCGTCGCTATGAAGATATCGACGAAACCCGTTTTGCCAACCTTGATATGGATGCTAACTACTGGGGCTTAACTGTGAGCTATCGTTTTGGCGATGCACCTAAAGCAGCACCAGTAAATGAAACCGTGGCAGTGGTACCCGTTGTTGTCGCTCCGGTTGACTCTGATAACGACGGCGTTGTCGATAGCCAAGACCAATGCGCAAATACCCCAGCAACGCATAAAGTCGATGCAAACGGTTGCAGCATCTATGTTGATAAGCTGGAAAAACTGACCATTGCGGCGCAGTTTGATAACAACTCATCAGTCGTGAAAGCAGATTCTTACGGCGAAATTGAGAAAGCCGCCAACTTCCTCAATAAATACCCACAAGCGGATATCGAGATTGCTGGCCATGCATCACTGCCAGGTAAAGCCTCATACAACCTGTGGTTATCACAAAAACGTGCCGATGCCGTTGCTAAAATTCTGGTTGATAAATATGGCATTGCTGCCAGCCGCGTCACCGCTAAAGGTTATGGCGAAAACCAACCTATCATGCAAGGCGATAGCGCCGAAGCCAACGCAGCTAACCGCCGCATTGAAGGCAACATGAGCTTCAAAGAAAAACAACCTTTGTTGAAATAAGCGAGAACTTGCCAAAAGCCGCAGTCATCTGCGGCTTTTTTATTTTTTGTCACACGCGATTAGTATTCATTGTGCAAAATCAGTACACTGATTTTCAGCATATCAACAGATAAAAATGCAGATTTCTGGTCGAAATACGCCACAATTGAAACTTTTTTTCATCGACGAATTGAAAAAGTAATACAAATTGGCGTCTAATAGCCAGTCTGAAAAACTGCATTAATGACAGCCTACTTGAAAGGAAGTTATCCATGGCCAACACCCTAGCGCAATTAAAATCTGTAACTACTATCGTTGCCGATACCGGTGATATCGAAGCGATCAAACGCTATCAACCAGAAGACGCAACCACCAACCCGTCATTGATTTTAAAGGCGGCGCAGATCCCTGAATACGCGGGTTTGATTGATGACGCTGTGGCTTGGGCAAAGTCACAAAGTAAAGACAGTGCACAACAACTGGAAGATGCAGGCGACAAACTGGCGGTAAACATCGGTTTGGAAATTCTGAAAATCGTTCCTGGCCGCATCTCTACTGAAGTAGATGCACGTTTGTCATTCGACAAAGAAGCCTCAATTGCTAAAGCGAAAAAGCTGATCAAACTGTATGCGGATGCCGGCATTGATAAATCACGCATTCTGATCAAACTGGCATCAACTTGGGAAGGTATCTGCGCCGCGAAAGAGCTGGAAGCAGAAGGTATCAACTGTAACCTGACCCTGCTGTTTAGTTTCGCCCAAGCACGCGCCTGTGCTGAAGCTGGCGTTTACCTGATTTCACCGTTTGTGGGCCGTATTTTGGACTGGTACAAAAAGAGCACTGGCCAAGATTACACTGCAAGTGAAGATCCAGGTGTCGTGTCAGTCACCAGCATCTACAACTACTACAAAAAACACGGTTATCACACTGTAGTAATGGGCGCGAGCTTCCGTAACACTGGCGAAATCATCGAATTGGCAGGCTGTGACCGTTTAACAATTGGCCCTAACCTGCTGGAAGAACTGGCAAACGCCGATACCGTAATTGAAGCCAAACTGACCCCAACAACTGAAGTCGTTGCGGCGCCAGCACCATTGACTGAAGCTGAGTTCCGTTGGGAGTTCAACGAAGATGCGATGGCGGTAGAAAAACTGGCTGAAGGCATTCGTAACTTTGCGATCGACCAAGGCAAACTTGAAGCCATGCTGACCGCAAAACTGGCTTAATTTTATAGGACAGAATGATGACTAAGCTGACACAATTTCCTGCATGGCAGGCGTTGTCACAGTTAAGTGGCAATCTGCCGCATATGCGTACCCTGTTCGCTGATAATCCAAAGCGTTTTGAACGGATGTCGTTAAAGCAATGCGGCCTGTTTTTAGACTATTCCAAAAACCGACTAACCGAAGAGGTTCAGCAACAGCTGTTGGCGTTGGCACAGGAAGCTGGATTAAAACAAAAAATCACTGCGATGTTTAGCGGTGACATAATCAACACCACCGAGAAGCGCGCGGTACTGCATACAGCATTGCGTGCAGCGGCCGATGCCGATATTCGAGTGGATGGCGTCAATGTGGTGCCTGAAGTACAAGCCACCCTCGCCAAGATGGAGCAATTTGTTGCTGATATCCATCAAGGCCGTTGGTTAGGTTATACAGGTAAAGCGATCACTGATGTCGTGTCCATCGGGATTGGCGGCTCATTCTTGGGACCAAAAATCGCCTCTGAAGCACTGCGCCCCTATTGGAACGGTGCGGTGAAATGCCATTACGTAGCCAACGTAGATGCCACTTCTATTGCCGAAAAGCTGAAGAAAGTAAATCCTGAAACCACCCTATTCCTGACTTCATCAAAATCCTTTGGTACTCAGGAAACCCTGACCAACACCTTAAGCGCTAAAGCGTGGTTCTTGGCCAATGGTGGGACTCAGCAAGATGTGGCGAAGCACTTTGCCGCCATCACCTCGAACGTGGCCAAAGCGACCGATTTCGGTATCGACGAAACCAACATCTTCCCAATGTGGGATTGGGTTGGTGGCCGTTACTCACTCTGGTCTGCGATTGGGTTGCCTATTGCGCTGCTGGTTGGCATGGATAACTTCCGCGAATTGCTGGCCGGTGCCCGTGAAATGGATCAGCATTTTGCTAGTGCGCCGTTTAAAGAAAACATGCCAGTGATCATGGGCATGCTGTCACTGTGGTACAACAACTTCTTCAACGCGCAATCTCATGTGGTGCTGACCTATGACCACTACTTGCGTGGTCTGCCCGCCTACTTCCAACAGCTTGATATGGAAAGTAACGGCAAGTCAGCCAAGATGGATGGCTCAGCGGTCGATTACAGCACCGGACCTGTGATTTGGGGTGGTGAAGGTACTAACGGGCAGCACGCTTATCATCAGTTGTTACACCAAGGTACTGCACTGATCCCTGCTGACTTCATCATGCCGCTGCAAAGCCATAATCCATTGGGTGAGCACCACATTCAGTTAGCTTCTAACTGCTTTGGTCAAACGCAGGCGCTAATGCAAGGTCGCACCTTTGATGAAGCTTTGGCAGAGCTGAAAGATAGCAAGCTGTCTGACGCGGAAAAAGTGGTGATTGCTAAGCACAAAGAGATGGTGGGCAATAAGCCAAGTAACACCATCTTGATGGACAAGCTGACACCTAAAACCTTGGGCGCGCTGATTGCATTGTATGAGCACCGTACCTTGGTACAAGGCACTATCTGGGATATCAACTCCTTCGACCAATGGGGTGTTGAGCTCGGTAAAACCTTGGGCAATGACGTGTTGGCTCGCTTAGCCGCCGAAGCTGATTGTGAAGCGCTGGATGCCTCCAGCAATGGTCTGATTAATACCTTTAGAAAGGGTCATATTTGATCGATTTCACAGAGTTGCGATAGTCAAAAGCCGACAGAAATGTCGGCTTTTTTGTATCTCTTTAGTGGTAAAGAAGATTTTCATTAAAACGAAATATGTCGTTAACAACAGCGAAACATTTATCTTGCACCCTGTTTAATATCTATGCTATTTAAAGCTAGAAAACATACAACAACAGGAGGTTGCCATGGATCGTTTAGGTTATGGTAGTGCGCTGGAAGAAAACACCGAAAGTGCTGGACGCTCTCGAGGCTCAAATAAAAAACGTAAATGGCGTGAAATTGAAGCTTTAAAAGAGAAACATCGTCTACTGAAAGAGTTGAGGGAAATCGACAGTAATTTTGACTTAGACTTGGATAGTCTGCTGATTTAACCTCCTGTAGAAAAGCCCCGAATTCCGGGGCTTTTTGTTATTAAATTCTACTGCGAAGAAACGGTGCTTAACGCAACTCAGCAGGCACAGCAAACACGGTATCTTCTTCTCTACCGGCCACTTCCGTCACCACGCCAGGCGCAATCCTCACAAGCGCATCAATCACCTGTTGCACTAACACTTCAGGCGCCGATGCCCCTGCAGTAACAGCCACCTTACTCACGCCTTCGAACCACTGACAATCGAGATCTTCAGCTGTATCAAGCAGATAAGCGCGAGTACCTGACTTTTCAGCCAACTCACGCAAACGATTGGAGTTAGAGCTATTCTTTGAACCCACCACAATCAGCATATCGACGTCAGACGCCAGCTTTCTCACCGCGTCTTGGCGGTTTTGAGTGGCGTAACAGATATCATCTTTACGCGGCCCTTCAACGCTTGGAAAACGGGCTTGCAACGCAGCAATGATATCTTGAGTGTCATCCACTGACAGCGTCGTTTGGGTAACGAAGCATAGATTGTCAGGGTTTTTCACCTGCATCTTAGCCACGTCTTCCACTGACTCCACCAAGTAAACACCACCTTCAGGGTTGTCGTACTGCCCCATAGTGCCTTCTACTTCTGGGTGACCTTCGTGACCAATCAAAATACATTCAATACCTTTGCGGCTGGCACGAGTTACCTGCAGGTGGACTTTAGTGACCAACGGGCAAGTCGCATCAAACACTTTCAAACCACGCGCTTTCGCTTGTTGGCGAACGGCCTGTGACACGCCATGGGCACTAAAGATGACGATGCTGTCGTCCGGTACTTCGTCTAGCTCATCTACAAACACCGCTCCGCGGTCTTTGAGGTTTTGCACCACATAGCGGTTATGCACCACTTCATGACGGACATAAATCGGCGGTTGGAACAGCTCCAGCGCACGCTCAACAATGCTAATCGCACGATCAACACCGGCACAAAAGCCACGTGGATTGGCCAATAAAATATTGAGTCCGCCTGCAGCAGGTTTCAATGCGGTCATTCTAGCGCTCCTCAATCACTTCGATTTGGAATGTCAGCGTCTGCCCTGCTAGTGGATGGTTCATATCCACGGTAACAGAATCACCAGCCACATCGCGCACAATACCAGGAATTTCGCTGCCACCAGGGCCAGCAAAGCCAACAATCACACCAGCTTCTAGCTTCATATCGGCAGGGAACTTACTACGGTCAAGGTAATAAATCGCATCGGGATTAGGTTCACCAAACGCATCGGCCGGGGCCAGCGTAAACTCGGTTTTATCACCCACAACCAAGCCCACCAGCGCACGTTCAAATGCAGGGCTTAAGCTGTTATCACCGATGTTCAAAATGGTCGGTTTGTTGCTACTGCGGGTATTTTCCGCCGTAGAGCCATCTGATAGCAAAATGACCATATGGCAAAGTAATGAACGAGTTTGCTCAGCCATTGGCTTTACCCTCTTGCTGCTTTTTGGTGAAAAAACCTTCAAAGATAATCAGCACCGCACCGACACAAATCGCCGAATCGGCAATATTAAACGCGGGATAGTGATAGCTTTGATAGTAGAAATGTAAAAAGTCCACCACGAAGCCATGCAACATACGATCGACCAAATTGCCGATAGCGCCGCCTATGACCAAGGTAAACGCCACAGCACTGAGCTTTTCAGTCCACGATTGACGGCGTAACCACACAGTTAAGACCACACTAAAACCGACGGCAACCAGTGCAAACAACCAACGCTGCCAGCCTCCTGCATCATGCAGGAAGCTAAACGCCGCACCGGTGTTTTGACGATAAGTCAGCGAGAAAAACGGCAGCAACTCGACTGATTCATTAAGTTTGAAATTAGCCAAAATCCATAGCTTAGACAGTTGGTCGGCCAACAACACCAAACCAACTATCCAATACCAACGCAGGCCACTTTGTTTCCAATCTGCGGGCATGTTGGTCACCTTATGCGAAACTGCGTTGTTCGCCATCACCTTCAATGTTGGTCACACAGCGACCACACAGATGAGGATGTTCGCTATTCACACCCACGTCTTCACGGTGATGCCAGCAGCGTTCACATTTCTCGGCTTCGGTTTTGACTAACTGCAATTTCAAGCCTTTGAGCTCAGTTTCACTGGCGGTTGCCGGTGCATCAGCCAGTGGCAACACAGTGGCTTTTGAGGTCAGCAAGACAAAACGCAATTCATCGCTCAGTTTGGCCAGTGATGCCGCTAATGCGTCATCGGCAAACAGGGTGATTTCAGCTTCTAATGCACCGCCAATCACTTTGTCACGACGACCTTGTTCCAGCACCTTGTTGACTTCGTCACGTACTGTCAGCAGTTGTTCCCAGTAGGCATCGCTTAAGTCATCGTCCAGCGTTACGCTGCGCAGACCGTCATACCACTCTTGCGTAAACACGTACTGAGCACGTTCGCCTGGCAGCAATTGCCAAATTTCATCCGCAGTAAAGCTGAGGATTGGCGCGATCCAACGTACCAACGCTTCAGAGATCAGATACAGCGCAGATTGGCAGCTACGACGTGCATGGCTATCGCCTTTAGCTGTGTATTGACGATCCTTGATGATATCCAGATAGAAACTACCCAATTCCACTGAGCAGAACTGCATCAGTTTTTGAGTCACTACGTGGAAGTTGTAATCGTTATAGGCTTGCAGCAAGTCTTGCTGTACTGCGTATGCACGACGCACCACCCAACGATCCAGCGCTACCATATCTTCGATAGCCACGGTGTCATTCGCTGGGTCAAATCCGCTTAAGTTCGCCAGCAGGAAGCGTGACGTATTACGGATACGACGATAGGCGTCGGCACTGCGTTTCAGAATTTCGTCAGAAACCGTCATCTCGCCGCTGTAGTCGGTTGATGCTACCCACAGACGCAAAATATCAGCACCCAGTTTGTTGGTCACTTGCTGTGGTGCAATCACGTTACCGAGTGACTTAGACATCTTGCGACCTTTAGCGTCAACGGTAAAACCGTGCGTCAGTACTTGACGGTAAGGTGCTTGATTGTGCATTGCGGTAGACAACATCAGTGACGACATAAACCAGCCACGGTGTTGGTCAGAGCCTTCCAAATACAGATCCGCACGCTTGCCTTGGAATTCAGGACGCGTTGCCACAACGGTAGAGAAGGTTGAACCTGAGTCATACCATACGTCCAATGTATCAGTGACTTTGCGATAGTTATCAGCATCATCGCCTAATACTTCTGACGGTTCGATATCCCACCACGCTTGAATACCTTCTTGCTCGATGCGATGCGCGATACGCTCCATCAACGCCACGCTGTCTGGGTGCAGTTCTTCAGTTTCCTTGTTCACAAACAAGGTGATAGGCACGCCCCAAGTACGTTGACGCGAAATACACCAATCAGGACGGTTCGCCACCATCTTTTCAATACGCGCTTCACCCCATTCAGGGATCCACTGGGTTTGTTCAATTTCTTTCAACGCTTGGCTACGCAGGCCTTTGTTATCCATCGAGATAAACCACTGCGGCGTTGCACGGAAAATGATCGGTGTTTTATGGCGCCAGCAATGTGGATAGCTGTGACGATACTGTTCAAAGTGCATCAGCGCGCCGTGCTGTTTCAGCACTTCAACGATTTCTGCGTTGGCTTTAAATACAAACTGACCCGCAAACAATGGCGTATCAGCTTTATAGACGCCGTTATCCCCCACAGGGTTAGCCACTTCGAGGCCATATTTGTTACCCACAACAAAGTCGTCTTGACCGTGACCAGGCGCAGTGTGCACCACACCAGTACCTGAATCGGTAGTCACGTGGTCACCGAGGATAACTGGCACAGAGAAATCGTAGAATGGGTGTTGGAATTGCATCAGCTCGAGGGTATCGCCTTTCGCGCGGCCCAGCACTTTAGCGTCAGTTGCGCCATAGCGCTTAACGCAGTCTTCCCACAAGGCTTCAGCCAATACCAAGTGTTTAACACCCGCTTCTAGTTGCAGCTCAACCAGTACGTAATCTAAGTCGCCACTCACGCACAGTGCGCGGTTTGCTGGTAAGGTCCATGGCGTGGTGGTCCAGATCACCATGGCGATATCACTCACATCCGCAATCCCAAACGCCGCCGCTACTTTGGCGCTATCGACTGCAACAAAGGCAACATCGATGGCTGGTGATGTTTTATCTTCATATTCCACTTCAGCTTCAGCCAAGGCAGAACCACAATCGGTACACCAGTGCACTGGCTTAACGCCTTTTTGCAGGTGGCCATTTTCAATCACTTTCGCCAATGAACGGATGATGTTCGCTTCGGTGGCAAAATTCATGGTCAGGTATGGATTGCTCCAATCACCTAACACACCTAAGCGGATAAAGTCGCTACGCTGACCATCAACTTGTTTAGCCGCGTATTTACGGCACTCTTCACGGAATTCTGCAGCAGAAATCTTCTGCCCCGGCTTACCCACTTTTTGCTCAACTTTGAGTTCGATAGGCAGACCGTGACAATCCCAACCCGGCACATAAGGCGCATCAAAACCTGACAAGGTTTTTGACTTAATAATAATGTCTTTAAGGATCTTGTTTACTGAGTGACCAATATGAATATCGCCGTTCGCATAAGGAGGGCCGTCATGCAGAATAAATAAGTCGCGGCCAGCACGGCTGTTGCGGATCTGCTGATACAGATTGTCGTTGTTCCAGCGATCTAGCATTTGTGGTTCCCGGTTTGCCAGGTCACCACGCATCGGAAACTCAGTTTCCGGCAAATTCAGAGTTGATTTATAGTCGCTCATCGATCCTTTACCATTTCGTTGACTGAAAAATCAGCCTGCATCTTTGCTGAGCAAGGCCTTTGCCTCGTCAACATCTTTGTTAATCTGTTGCTTTAACGCATCCAGAGACTGGAACGGCTTTTCATCGCGAATTTTCGCTACCAGTTCTACTGCTACTTTTTTACCGTACAGGTCGCCCTGAAAATCAAATAAGTTGACTTCAAGTTGGCAAATCTGCCCCTGCACTGTAGGGCGGTAGCCAATATTGGCCACCCCGTCATACACATCGCTATCGTCCCACCAAAGCCTCACGGCGAACACGCCTTTAATCGGCACAACTTTACGTTTTAACGCAATATTGGCGGTAGGAAAACCGATTGTGCGGCCAATTTTTTGGCCATGAGCAACGCGACCAGACATCACGTATGGATGCCCTAACAAACGTCTCGCTTGCTCCAAATTACCTGTTACCAGCGCCTGACGGATCATCGTGGAACTGACTCGCTGATCACCGACCAAAAAGCTTTGGGTGCTAACGACTGCAAAGCCATACTTTTCCCCGGCGGCACACAGCATCTCAAAGTTGCCGCGGCGCTTTTGCCCAAAGCAAAAGTCATCACCCACTACGAGATACTTCACCCCGAGCTTGTTCACCAGTAACTCTTCAATAAAAGCTTCTGGCTCCATGCTGGCAAAGTGACGGTTGAAATTGACACAAAGCAAGCGCTCTATGCCCAGTTCCTCTAACAGATGTAATTTATCTGCTAACAAGCTCAATCGAGCTGGCGCACTGTCACCACAAAACAACTCTTGAGGTTGCGGTTCAAAGGTCATCGCCACCGCGGGAAGCCCTAAATGCTTCGCGCGTTTAACGAGATTGCCCACCACTTCTGCGTGGCCGCGATGAACCCCATCAAAGTTGCCAATAGTCAGCACACAACCGTGATGTTTGGGCAGAATATTATGAATTCCGCGAATCAATTCCATACAACAAATGACCGCATCGGCGTAAATTGGCGGATTATATACCAGCTCATGATGATAATCAGCCCTTGACGACAGGTTTTGCCTGCCATGGTCGAATCCCAATCAATAGCAGCACTGCCAAATAAAGTGCAGCGCCTTCCGCGATCAGTAACAGCAGCTGTAACGCCCGTTGTGAAAATGTCCATGCAGTCCACTGTTGGATCTCGGGTGTTAGGTATAGCAGTAGCGCTACCATCAGCAGCGCCGCCAATATCACTTTAGCAATGAACACTAAGGTCGCGGCTCCCAATTGGTAAACCCGCTGCAGATGTAAACCCCGATACAGTAATGTCGCATTGAGGGCAGCCGACATCGAGGTGGCAATCGCCAAGCCGACATAACCAAACGGAAACGCCAGAATGATGTTGAACACCATATTACTCACCATGGCAATAATGCCGTACTTCACTGGGGTTTTGGTATCTTGGCGAGCGTAGTATCCGGGGGCGAGTACTTTAATCAGCATAAAGCTCAACAGCCCTGTGCCATAGGCGACGAGCGAAGCAGCCGCATTGGTAACATCGTCTACACCAAATTCACCGCGCATAAACAGCACTAATAACATTGGCTTGGCCAATACAATGAGTCCGGCCATCGCGGGTAACCCTAAAAGAATCACCGCCCGCAAGCCCCAGTCCATCGTCTGGCTAAACTCTTGGCTATCGGCGCTGACAAACCGTTTAGACAACGCTGGCAAAATCACGGTGGCAATCGCAATGCCAAACAGCCCCAGTGGAAATTCCAATAACCGATCTGAGTAATACAACCAGCTGATCGAGCCTGTTACCAAAAAACTGGCAATAAAGGTATCGAGCAACAGGTTGATTTGTGACACGCTAACACCAAACAAGGCAGGCAGCATTAGCTTACGAATCTTGGTGACACCCGCATCGTGCCATCCCCACTGCGGTCGCACCAACGCTTTTTCGCGCAGCAAGAATGGGATCTGAAATAGAAACTGAATCACCCCCCCCGCGAATACACCCCACGCTAAGCCAATTTCAGGTCGTTCGAGCTGCGGACTGAGGAAAATCGCCGCCGCAATAATGGCCACGTTCAGAAAGACCGGCGTAAAAGCAGATACGGCAAAGCGGCCGCGGGTATTAAGGATGGAACCGCTCAGGGCGGTAAAGGTGATAAACCATAAATAAGGAAAGGTAATCTTCAACATTAATGACGCCAGTTCAAACTTAGCGCCATCTGCTTCGCCATTCCACCACGCCACAAACCAGCCAGCACCAAATAAGGCGGTTAATACCGGCGACGCGACAATCCCAATTGCGGTAACGAGTGTAACCAGTAATCCAAGCGTCCCGGACACCTTCGCAATCAGGGTTCTAATTTCATCGTCGCTCTTGGTTTCTTGGTATTCGGTCAACACCGGCACAAAAGCTTGAGCAAATGCGCCTTCGGCAAACAGGCGGCGTAAAAAGTTAGGAATTTTGTTGGCAAAGAAAAACACATCGGCACTTACCCCTGCGCCCATCAGGTTCGCCACGACCACATCACGCACCAACCCAAGCACTCTTGACACCAACGTCATCGCACTGACGATGAGTCCTGAGCGAACCAATTTTCTACTCAATCCCTTCACCTTGAAAATGAACATCAATAAGGACAGCGTAAAATCTCAAAATTTCCTTTTTAGACTGTCACACGGATATTTTTGCTGTTAGAATGCGCCCCATCTTACACGAGTTGGGTTGAGGAACACCAAATCGCCTCGGAATTATTTGCCTTTATGGCGGATTTTCCACCGCTGTCGTTGACAACGCGGCGAAAAACGTGCATATTCCTCGGCCTTTAAAAGTTATCATTCCAGTTTTTAGGAGTTGCACCTTGGCTAACAGCAAGACTGCAAAGAAACGCGCACTTCAATCTGAAAAGCGCCGTCAACACAATGCGAGCCGTCGCTCAATGATGCGTACTTACGTTAAGAAAGTTATCGCTGCTATCAGAGCTGGTAACCACGCTGCTGCCGTTGAAGCTTTCAACGCTGCACAACCAATTCTTGACCGTATGGCAACCAAAGGCCTGATCCACAAGAACAAGGCTGCTCGTCATAAGGCTCGCTTGAACACTCGTATCAAAGCACTGGCTGCTTAATCTGATTCGAATGTCATTAAAAAAACCGGCTTAAGCCGGTTTTTTTATTGCTGCGATTTAATATTGCTCAATTAATGACAATACATGTTATCCAGCAAACGAATGATCTCGCGCACTTCATCACTTTTCAGTGAGTAATACACGGTTTGCGCTTCTTTACGGGTCGTCACTAAATTATCTTTGCGTAACCATGCCAAATGTTGTGACAACGCTGATTGGCTTAATCCCAGTTTTTTGTTCATTTCGCCAACGCACATCTCGCCTTCGTTCAGCAGATAGCACAAAATAAACAACCGTCTTTCATTGGCCAGCGCCTTCAGCAAAACCACTGCATGGTCTGCGCGCTGCTGCATTAACTCTATATTCATACGAGCCTACTCTCCTAAAATAAATTCCAACTCTAATATAGCGTCGGCTTACACATATAGACGCGACCTAAAGCACATTTTTTGGTACATTCTTTTCAAAAATGGGACACACGTATAAAAAACAAGGAATTCTATGAGAAAATCACTCCCTATTTTCATCACAAGCCTGTCATTAACGCTGTTTTCTAGTCTTACTACGGCAACAAGTTACGATTCAAATCAAAAGGTTGCGCTAGATCTCACCCAAAATGCTTTAAAATCAGACCTAGCCTACAAAATTACCGAATCTTTGACAGTTGAAGTAGGCCCGCGCCTTGCTGGCAGCCCACAAAATGCCGTTGCTGTTGATTGGGCGGAAGCCAAATTAAACGCACTTGGATTTGATAAAGTATATAAAGAACAGGTAGTTGTACCCGTGTGGCAGCGCGGTAGTGCCGCAGCAAAAGTCATTTCGCCCTATCCACAGAACCTGGTTGTCAGCGCCTTAGGTGGCAGTGTTGCCACCCCAAAAAATGGCCTAACTGGCAAGATTATACGATTTGAGTCGCTAGATGCCTTAAAACATGCATCTCATAAGGATGTTGAAGGCAAAATCGTTTTTATCGATAAAAAGACCGAACGTTTTAAAACTGGCGCAGGTTACGGCCAAAGTGTCGGTGGCCGTGTTAATGGCGCCATTGAAGCGGCTAAGCTTGGCGCTATTGCGATTGTGATTCGCTCAGTCGGTACCGATCATGACCGTATGGCGCACACCGGCATGATGCGTTATGACGATAGCATTAACAAAATTCCAGCGGCAGCGCTGAGTGCACCAGACGCTGACATGCTCGATGCCATGCTAACCCGCACCAATGAGGTCGAGCTGCAACTGACGATGACGCCACAGTCACTCGGCACCACCACCACTTACAATGTCATCGGTGAAGTTACAGGTGCAACTAAGCCCGATGAGATTGTGCTGCTCGGCGCACACTTAGACTCGTGGGACGAAGGCACAGGCGCAATTGATGATGCCTCTGGTGTTGCCATTGTGACCGCAGCAGCCAAGTTGATTAGCGAATTACCGCAACGCCCAGCGCGTACCATTCGCGTAGTTTTGTTTGCCGCGGAAGAGATCGGCATGCTCGGTGGTAAAGCCTATGTTGAACAACACAAAGACGAAATGGCACAGCATTATATTGCGGCAGAATCAGATTTTGGCGCTGACCGCATCTATCGTGCGGATTTGAAAGTAGCCGCAGGCGTCTTTAACGAGGCTCAGGCGTTGCTCGCTAGCCTGACAGCTTTTGGTGTTGAGCTAGGTGATAACAACGCCCGTGGTGGCTCTGAAGTATCGCTATTACCGGCTCAAGGAGTACCTGTTGCATCACTGCGACAAAATGGCCAAGACTATTTTGACTATCACCACACCCCGAACGACACTTTAGATAAAGTTGACCCAGAAGCCTTGGCACAGAACGTGGCCGTGTACGCACAGTTTGCTTATCTAATGGCGCAGTCAGAACTGCTGTTACGTCCACTCGAGTAATTGCGGTACTTCAGCTCACTGCCGATGCCTTTTTGACGCAGCGGCAGTGAGTTTCAGTGACCTCGTTCACAGTCCCTGCCGACAAGTTTAGTTCGCGTGTTTTAAGCCTCGGATTTGCCCTAATCGCACTACGCACCCCAGAATTTATCTGCGATAATTTACTTATCTTTCAAAAGTTTTTATTCGCGGGAATTTTAACCGTGTTCGAACAAGCCACTTGGCTATCTGCCTTTATTTATCGTTACGCTCGAATTGTCCACACCTTTAAAATTGCACTGGCGCTCGGTTTGATTGCCTTGGTCAACGGCTTTTGGCCAGTACCACACTTTATCTGGAGTATGGTCACCATAGTAATCATTATGATGGGGCTGCCACAGGTGGGCGGTGCCATCGAGAAATCGTTACAGCGTGCTGTCGGCACTATGCTTGGCGCCAGTTATGGCGTGCTACTGGTCATATTTATCGACCAATATTGGCAGCTAATGGGGTTGCTGATTTTCGGTGTTGCCGTAGTCTGCTACCTCAACGCTGGGCGCTACAGCTACGCCTACTTAGTGACAGGCTTCACCATGATTATCGTTATCGGTGATGCCAACCACGACACCTCTGAAGCACTTTGGCATACGGCTAACATTTTGATCGGCTGTGTGGTTGCGGTGTTAGTGTCCCTCTTCGTATTACCTATCAAGGCCAAGCAAGACTGGCGGGCGCAGATGGCCAAATCCTTTGAGATGATGGCTAAAGTGCTGGATGTTCACCTCAATCACACCGAAGACAGTAAAAAAGCGCGCAGCTACCTTGAAGCGGCAATGAAAGCTGTGCTGGCACAAAAAAAGTTGATGTTCTCACTCGAATGGGAAAGTCAGACGCTAAAAAAACATGCGCCGACTGTGACCGAATTAGCCGATGAACAGGTACGCGTTATCACCCTGCTTGAGTTATTACTGCAAAGTAACTTAACCGCAGATAAGCACAAAACACTGCCGCAAATTGAGCAGATAGCCAAAACCATGCAGCAGCATTTGCTGCAATTGGCCAGCTATCTTTCAGGTAAACATAGCGAACAACCACAACTCCCCACCGGCTTTAGCTATCAATTAGCCCAGCAATTGATAGCACTGCAACAGCATGATGTTGAAGGCGATAATGAAGCCGCGCAACAGGCATTTGCCTTAAACGGCTACAGCTGGCTGATCTACCAACTGGCATTGGCGCTCACGGGCGTTAACACTCAGTTAGATAAAATCGTCGCCGCTTATCGCCACAAGGCGCGTTTGCTGGAAACCTTAAAAGAGAACGTTGCCTTCGCACCAAAAAAGAAAACCGGCGCTAAACGCAACCACGAAAATCTCAGCAAAGAAAAGCGCAATAACGATTAACTCACCAAAAAATAATGGCTGTGTCGGCAGCCATTATCATTGGTTTATCACACTTAATTAGCGCGCGAGTTTGAGTGTAACACCGCTTATTACCACACCAATTCGCGAAAATGCTTGCGGCACACAGATTCATAACTCTCGTTGCCGCCAATCGCCACTTGTGCCCCTTCTTTCACCGGCCGGCCTTCGCTATCGCGACGAATGACCATATTGGCTTTGCGGCCACAGAAGCAGATGGTTTTCAATTCGACGAGCTTGTCGGCCCACGCCAACAGATACTGGCTGCCGGAAAACAACTCACCTTGAAAGTCAGTCCGCAGCCCATAACACAGCACTGGAATATCCAAGCAATCGACCACATAAGCCAGCTGCTTGACTTGGATTTGACTCAGAAACTGCGATTCGTCAACTAGTACACAGTGAATATGTTGGCGCTGATGTTCACTCGCAATCAGTTGCGATAAATCATCATCAGCGGCGAAGATGCTCGCATCGCATTCAATCCCGATGCGTGACGCCACCTTACCCTCACCGAAGCGATCATCAATGGCTGGGGTTAACACCAGCGTATGCATCCCACGCTCACGATAGTTATAGGAAGACTGCAACAGAGAAGTCGATTTACCGGCATTCATCGCCGAATAATAAAAATAAAGCTGAGCCAAACCCGGCGCTCCAGTTATTCGCAATGGCGGCAATATTACCCTGTTTTGGATGAAAAATCAGGGAATAAAATCGTGCTACAACCATCACCAATACTGAGTTTTTCGCAATTTGTTACATTTTCCTGACGTGCCAGTTCACAAATCTCCCCTGCTTAACCCTGTCATTCAGATTCGATTAACAAGCGCTTGTTAGCGTGCCCGCTTTATTCGCTGCTACACGAAGGAAAACAATAAAATGCGTAAAACGCTAATCGCTGTTGTATTAGGGCAAATTTTGCTTACTACCGGTTGTTCAAAATCTGAAGAAGCCACAAAAACTGACACCGCTGCGCCGACGGTGCAAACCCAAGCAGCGGCTGCTGTCACCCAACAAAATCCGCTGTTCAGCGCCAGCGCTCTACAGTATGAAGCACCCGATTTCAACGCCATTAAAATTGAGCATTTCCAACCTGCATTAGAAGCAGGCATCGCGGAGCAGATGCAAGAAGTGTTGGCCATTGCAGAACAGGCTGACGCCCCAACCTTCGCCAACACGATTGAAGCGCTTGAGCGCTCAGGTGCGCTGTTAAGCCGCGCATCATCTGTGTTCTATAACCTCAGCAGTTCAAACAGCAACGAAGAGATCCGAACAATTCAACGCGAAATGGCGCCTAAAATGGCTGCGCATACCGATAACATTAACCTGAACGCCAAGCTGTTTAGCCGCATCGACACGCTGTATCAACAGCGCGAGCAGTTAGGATTAGCCACCGAGCAGATCCGCCTGATTGAGGTGTATCATCAGCGCTTCGTGTTGGCTGGCGCGCGCTTAAGCGATGAGCAAAAAGTGCAAATTCGCGCATTGAACGAAGAAGAGTCAACCCTGACCAATGACTTCCAGCAGCGCTTGATGAAGCTGAGCAAAAGTGCCGCAGTACTAGTTGCAGATGTGGCCAAGCTTGACGGCTTGTCAGATACCGCTATCCGCAACGCGGCCAAAGATGCGGCAGATGCCGGTCATGAAGGCCAATACCTGCTTAATATTACCAATACCACCCGCCAGCCAGTGTTGGCTCAGTTGACTGACCGCGACTTACGTCAACAAGTGTGGCAAGCCTCATCAAGCCGCGGTTTAACTGGCGACAACGAGACCGCCTCGTTGGTAGCACGTTTAGCACAACTGCGCGCTCAAAAAGCACAACTGCTTGGCTTTGAAAACTGGGCGACCTATCGCTTAGCACCACAAATGGCCAAAACCCCAACCGCTGTGTTCGACATGTTTGGCTCTATGGTGCCAGCTGTAGTGAAAAACACTGAAAAAGAAGCTGCGGCCATTCAAGCCATGATCAAACAAACTGGCGCTGATTTTGAGCTGCAGCCTTGGGATTGGGCCTTCTATGCTGAAAAGGTGCGCAAAGCCCAATACGACCTCGATGAAAGCAGCCTCAAGCCGTATTTTGAATTTAACCGCGTATTACAAGATGGCGTATTCTTCACCCTTAACCAACTGTACGGAGTCACCTTCAAACCACGCCCAGATCTGCCGGTGTATCACCCAGACGTGAAAGCGTGGGAAGTGTTTGATGCCGATGGCAGCAGCATGGCGATCTTCTATGGCGACTACTACGCCCGTGAAGGCAAACGTGGTGGCGCTTGGATGAGTTCATTCGTGCGTCAAAGCGAGCTGCTCAACCAAAAGCCGGTGGTGGTGAATGTGATGAACATTCAAAAGGCGCCTGACGGCGAGCCGACGTTTGTGAGCTATGACCAAGTGACCACCATGTTCCATGAACTGGGCCATGGCACTCACGGTATGTTCTCAAAAGTGAAATACCCAAGCCTGTCAGGCACAGCGGTATCACGTGACTTTGTTGAATTTCCATCAACCTTTGAAGAAGATTGGGCCGGTCATCCTGATGTACTGGCAAACTATGCCAAGCACTATAAAACTGGCGAACCGCTGCCAGCAGACATGCTCGACAAACTGCTTCGCTCTCGCAGTTTCAACATGGGCTTTGACACCCTTGAATATATGTCAGCCGCGTTGCTGGATTTGGAATGGCATAGCTTAAGTGCCGATGCACCGTTGCAAGATGTTGCCAAATTTGAAGCTGCAGCCTTGGCGAAGCACGGAGTTAACCTGAGCGCCGTGCCACCACGTTATCGCTCAACTTACTTTTCTCATGCCTTCCCTGGTGGTTATAGCGCTAGCTACTACGCCTACATGTGGAGTGAAATCTTGGCAGCCGATGCCTTTGCCTACGTGCAAACGCAAGGCGGCTTGAAGCGCGAAATCGGCATGAAGTTCCGCCAAGCAATTCGTGAAGTGGGCAACAGTGTGCCACCAATGGAAGCGTATGAAAACTTCCGTGGCCAACAGCCAACCACAGATGGCTTACTAAAACGTCGCGGTTTGCTGTAAGTTTTCCGAGTGACACAAAGCAAAAAGCGCAGCCGTTGAGCTGCGCTTTTTCATTGTTTAATTTTTACCGCTCAGTTTTTACAGCATAATTTTCATAGCGTAGTTTGCATAGCGTAAGCTGAATGGCTCAATTAGTTATTGGCGCGCGCTTTTAACCACATCAGCGCGACCACAAATAACACGCTGCAAGTGGCTAATCCCGCTAACACCGAACCGCTAAAGCCCATCACCAAATAACCCGCCATTGATAACAGCGCCACAATCAGCGAATACGGCAGCTGGGTTGTCACATGGTCGATATGATGGCAACTCGCTCCCGTTGACGACAAAATCGTGGTATCCGAAATTGGCGAGCAGTGGTCGCCAAAAACCGAGCCCGACAGCACAGCCGCCATCATCGGCAACATCATACTTTGATGACTGCCCATCGCCATATCCGCCGCGATTGGCAGCATAATGCCAAACGTGCCCCAGCTGGTACCGGTCGAAAACGCCGTAAACCCAGCCAAGACAAAAAGCACCGCAGGCAGCAGCGCGAATGGAATATTGCCGCTGGCGAGGCTCGCCATATATTTGCCAGTTTCAAGCGCGCCAATCACGCCTGAGATGGTCCAAGCAAACAACAGGATGTAGATTGCCGGTAACATCGATTTGGCACCAATCCAAAGCGCATTCGCTATCATCTTGAGCGATAATTTTTGCAACAGCGCCAACACTAAGGTGATTGCCAAGCCGCATAATGCGCCGTAAAACAGCGAGGATGCCACGTCAGTTAATTCAAACGCGCCAATCAAACTAAACTCGAGTTGTTTTTCAGCCAACGCCGCGCCACCAGACGCCAGCATAAAATAGAGTGTGGCGAGCACAAGTACGCCAATTGGCAAGAACAAGCCCAGCACATTACCGCTATCAGCCTCTGTCAGTTCAACTGACGCGCCGGGCGGAACACCTTTTGTTTCATCGTATAACTCACCACGCCGCGCAGCCTGTTCATGTTGGCGCATTGGGCCAATATCTAACTCAAAGTAGGCCACAAAAAACAGCAACAACAGCGCAAAAATCGCGTAGTAGTTCATTGGGATCATCTCAATAAATGCGGTGAGATGGCCAATATCACTCATGCCGTGAGTGGCAAGAATGCCTCCAATGAGCGCGATAATATACGCCCCCCAACTGGACACAGGTGAAATCACACACACAGGTGCCGCGGTGGAATCAAGCAAATAAGCTAACTTCGCACGCGAGATATAGTAGCGGTCTGTCAGTGGCCGCGAGATACTGCCCACCACCAAACTATTAAAGTAATCATCAATAAACACCACGATACCCAACACCATAGTGAGCATTTTGGCATCGCGACGCTTACGAATATGTTGTTTGCCCCAATCGGCAAATGCGCGGGCGGCGCCACTGGTGGTAATCAAAGCGGTGATCATGCCGAGCAAGACTAAAAAGCCCAGTACGAATAGGTTCCAGCTATTCACTGCGCCTTCATCCCAGACTAATGCGGTAACGCGCTGCGCCAGATACACACCCGCATTACTGATATTCCACTGGGTTAGCAGTAAAACCCCCACGAGGATACCGACACCAAGCGACACTAATACCTTGCGAGTGATAATAGCCAATACGATGGCAATAACTGGGGGCAGTAAAGACAATGCCGAATCGGCATAACTGATAATGGTCATACGTCGTTATTCTTTTTGTTAAGTTCAAAAGCATTTGCAGAGCAACGGCGTACACGGCATAAAGCCAAACACCTGAATTTAAGTAGCGCTCCACAGGGCTGAGTCATTGCTCAACCATCTTTCTGTGACAGTGCTGCACCTATTCGGCTACAGCCCCAGCAGTCGACTTGATACTTCTAACTGCTTCGGCACTCAGTCCTTTTATGGCAGGTCAACGGAATCACCCTCGTTGCCATTACTCTTACTGCGTGCACCTCTACTGTCGATTTCCAGGTTAAAGAAACCGACCTAATAAAAAAGCGGCCGAGGGACAAACCTCAGCCGCCTTCTCAATAGTGGCAAGATTAAATCATTTCTATGAATTTCGGCAAGGCTTCAAACAGATCTGCCTCTAAACCGTAATCCGCAATTTGGAAGATAGGCGCCTGTGGATCTTTGTTGATTGCCACGATCACTTTGGAGTCTTTCATCCCTGCCAGATGCTGGATAGCGCCAGAAATCCCCACCGCGATATAAAGTGCTGGCGCCACAATTTTACCGGTCTGCCCAACTTGCAGATCATTCGCCACAAAGCCTGCATCGACCGCAGCGCGACTAGCACCGACAGCACCACCGAGCCTATCTGCCAGTTGCTCTATCAGGCCGAAATTCTCCGCACTGCCAAGCGCGCGACCACCGGCGACCACCACATTGGCGCTGCCAAGTTCAGGCCGCTCGGACTGCAATTCGGTTTTACTGACAAACTCGCTCAACGGCGCAAACACTTGTTCAACCGCAGTTATAGTCGCGCTGCCATCAGCGCTCGCAGCATCAAACGCAGTACTGCGAATTGAGACAACTTTCACTGCATCCAAACTTTTGACTGTCGCCAATGCATTGCCTGCATAAATTGGCCGTACAAAGGTGTCACTATCTTGAATGGCAACGATCTCGGAAATCATAGCCACATCGAGTAACGCGGCCACTCTAGGTAACAAATCCTTACCAAATGCACTGGCGACGGTGACAATGTGGCTATATTCGGCCGCATTAGCGACCACCAACTCACTGATATTTTCTGCTAATTGATGTTGATAAACCGTGTGATTGGCCAGCAACACTTGCGTGACACCACTCAATTTGGCGGCAGCATCGGCGACCGCTTGGCAATCAGCCCCAGCAACTAACACATGCACCGCTTGGCCGAGCTGAGTGGCTGCGGTAACCGCTTTGGCGACATCCGCTTTTAGCTGGGCATTATCATGTTCTGCAATTACTAACACCGCCATATCAGATCACCTTCGCTTCGTTTTTAAGTTTATCAATCAGGGCTTCAACCGAGTCCACCATCACACCGGCACAACGCTGCGCTGGCGGCGTCACGCTGATAATCTGTTGATGCGCTTTTAGAGTGACACCTAAACCGGCGGCATCCGTCGTTTCTAGCGGCTTACGCTTCGCCTTCATAATGTTGGGTAATGTGGCGTAGCGTGGTTCATTGAGGCGCAGATCTGCAGTCAATACCGCTGGCAGCGGCAATTTCAATACCTGAACACCACCATCAACTTCGCGGGTCACAGCGATGCTCTGCTCATCTAACAACTCAACGTCAGAGACAAAGGTCGCTTGAGGCAACTTAGCTAACGCGGATAACATCTGCCCGGTTTGGTTGTTATCCCCGTCGATTGACTGTTTACCAAGCAGCAACAGCTGTGCTTGCTCCTTTTGTTGCACTGCATGCAGCAGTTTGGCAATAGATAAAGGTTCAAGCGCTTGGTCATGCACCACGTGCAGCGCGCGATCAGCACCGAGTGCTAATGCCGTACGCAGCTGCTCTTGCGCTGCAGCAGGGCCGACCGTGACCACCACCACTTCGGTTGCCTTACCCGCTTCTTTCAAGCGTATCGCTTGCTCTACTGCGATTTCACAAAACGGATTTAGCGCCATTTTGACATTGGCGGTGTCGACATCGGTCTGCTCAGCATTGACTCTGACCTTGACGTTGGCATCGACAACGCGTTTTACCGCTACCAATACTTTCATTACTCATTCCTTCACTACTGTCGTATTAGCCACGACCTGTTGCTCTCAATGGCAGACTCTAATTTAAGCTTACGTTTACGTCAACATCAAATTCAAACAGATGTTTTAACATAAAAATCCTTCTTATATGTAGGGTATTTTGGCTGTCATTATAATTTTGAAATAGCTTGTGCCAGAAAATAAACTAATTAAATAAAAAAATGACATTATGAAGATAATTTTATTTGATTATATGGTTTCTTATTTCTATTATTTACCCATTAAAAATTTCGCATTGTATTAAAGGAAGAAAATTCAACATGAACGAATTTCTCGAAATATTGACTCATGGTCGTCGCTTTAAGGCTGCAGTTAAAGAACTGAGTGTAGAAGAGCTGAAATCTCTGGCTGAAAAACTGGAAAAGATTATCGTTGAACGTGATGCAGAAGCTAAAGAAGAAGAAGCACTGCAAGCTGCACGTATTGCGAAAATCGAAGAGATTCGTCAGCAAATGGAATCAGTTGGCCTGTCTGTTGAAGATTTGGGCGTTGTGGTTGCTAAACCAACCAAAAAACGCGCACCACGTCCAGCTAAGTACCAAATTGAAGTTGATGGTGAAATGGTAACTTGGACTGGCCAAGGTCGTATGCCAACCGTATTTAAGAATGAAGTTGATAACGGTCGTTCAATGGACGACTTCCTTATCTAAGAAATGCTATTTCATAAATTAAAAAGCCCCGATATTCGGGGCTTTTTTGTGCAATTAATTTGAAACAACCACTTTCAATTTAATTACATTAGTTGCATAGATTTTACATTTTCGCTCATGTACCTTGTAAACTGCGGCAAACTAAAACTAACAAGGGTCTGAGCATCAATGAAAATACTCCTCCCCATCGGCTTACTGCCCCTAGTAAGCATGGGTGCCTTTGCTGGCGATGGCCAGCAAAGCGATAACACCCCGAGCCTCACTGCGCTCACACATGCCACCTTAGTGCTGTCTCCAGGCCAGCAACTAAACGATGCAACACTGGTGATTGAAAAAAATCGCATCAAAGCGATATTGCCAAATAACGATGTGCCTGCCGGCGCTTACGTTATTAATCTTAAAGGTTATACCGTATACCCAGGTTTTATTGACCCTTATAGCGACTACGCCATTGAATATAAGCCAACAACTGAAAAATATGAGCCGCCCGTCTATGAAATAAAACGGATCGGCGGTAATGCCGCTAATGGTGCTATTCATGCTGAAAAAGATTGGTTCAGTTATGTGTATCCCGATAACAAAGCGGCAGCAAAATGGTTAAATAATGGTTTCACTAGCGTACAAAGTGCCTATATGGACGGCATATTTCGCGGCACAGGAGTGAGCTTATCTTTAGCAGATAAAACCGCTAACCAAGTGATCTATAAAGCACGCACGCAACAATTTATCTCGTTTGATAAAGGTAGCTCGCCACAAGATTATCCCAGCTCATTGATGGGTAGTATCGCGCTAATACGTCAGACATTTAGTGATGCTCGTTGGTATAACGAAAATATGGCAAAAGCCAAAGAGTATCCAGAAATGCAAGCGCCCGAGTTTAATATCGCATTAGAAAAACTTGGGTCATTAAAAAACACTGGCGCAATATTTGAAACTACCGACCTTAATAATCAATTACGTGCTGCGAAACTGTTAAAAACAGAAAAATTACCTATTCACTTATTAGGTAATGGTCAAGAGTATGCGCGGGTTGATGAATTGCGACAATACAACCCACAAATCATTCTGCCGTTAAATTATCCAGCAGCACCTGATGTCACCGATGAAGAAAAAGCCAATAACACAACCCTTTCCGAATTACGCCATTGGGAACGCGCACCAAGCAATGCGGCAGTTTTGGCAAAAAATAAAATCCCGTTTGCATTTACCCAACACGGGATTGATGCCAGCGCCTTTTGGCCGCGGCTGAAATCAGCGGTCAGCGCTG
Organism: Shewanella avicenniae; assembly: GCF_017354945.1. Classification (NCBI taxonomy): domain Bacteria; kingdom Pseudomonadati; phylum Pseudomonadota; class Gammaproteobacteria; order Alteromonadales; family Shewanellaceae; genus Shewanella; species Shewanella avicenniae. Next base: position 3,087,333 of record NZ_CP071503.1, read on the forward strand.
GCTTATCAGAGCAACAAGCATTAGCCGCACTAACCACGGAAGCCGCCAACGTGGCAGGCATCGACGATATTGCCGGTAAGATTGCCCCCGGCTATATGGCAGATTTGGTCGTCGCTAAAGGTAATTTATTTACCGATGGCAGCATCGTCAGCGTTTGGACCCAAGGTGAGCAGCACAAACTGGTGCCAGATAGCGCCCAATGGGCCGGCGAATATGTGCTGAATCTTGGCACACTGGAATTAACGCTCAATCTCGACGTACCGCAATCAGCAACAGGCAAAGCATCAGGTACCTTGTCTGCCGGTGATGCCGAATTAAAGGTCTCTCATTTAACCATTACTGAAGATAAAGTGACTTTCAGTGCTGAATTAACGGCAGCAGGCATCAGCGGGATTAGCCGTTTCAGCCTATGGCGCGATCAGCAAGGCCTGCAAGGGCGCCACATTGGTGCCGATGGCAGTATTGAGCCGATTAACGGCAAGCCGTTGCTGACTGAAGCTGCTGAAACAACCGCTGCCAAGAAAACAGAGTCTGCAGCACCAACTTACCTGTCAAAACAGGTATATCCGGTGCAAGCCTTTGGCGTTGCGTCTTTGCCCCAAGCAGAAAACCTGCTAATTAAAAATGCCACAGTGTGGACGTCAACCGATGCAGGCGTGTTGGCCAATACCGATGTACTGGTCAGTGACGGCAAAATCAAGCAGATTGGCCAGAACCTCTCGGCGCCAGCGAACTATCAGACTATCGATGCCAGCGGCTTACACCTCAGCGCCGGTATTATTGATGAGCATTCACATATCGCCATTAATGGCGGTGTCAACGAAGGTACCGATGCAGTTACCGCAGAAGTGCGCATCGGCGACGTACTTGACCCAGATGCGGTGGCGATCTATCGCTCGCTCGCCGGTGGCGTAACCACGGCAAACTTACTCCATGGCAGTGCCAACCCCATCGGTGGTCAAGCGCAAGTCATCCAACTGCGTTGGGGCGAAACCGCTGAAGGACTGAAATTCAAGCAAGCCAAGCCAGGGATCAAGTTTGCTCTGGGCGAAAACGTAAAACAAAGTAACTGGGGCGAACGTTTTAGCAAACGGTTTCCACAAACCCGCATGGGCGTAAAAGCGCTGTTTACTGATGCGTTTAATGCTGCCAAAGAGTATCAAGAACAACGCGAAGACTATGCCGAACTGCGTTCACGCGAAAAACGTCGAACCCTCGAGCCACGCCCCAATCTACGGCTCGACACAGTAGCTGAAGTGTTAGATAGCGCACGTGACGTGCATATTCACTCGTATGTACAGTCTGAAATTTTAATGTTCTTACGCCTTGCAGAGCAGTTTGATTTCCGCGTCAAAACCTTCACCCACGTACTCGAAGGCTATAAAGTCGCGCCTGAGTTGGCGGCACACGGAGCTGGCGGTTCAACCTTTGCGGATTGGTGGGCATACAAGTTCGAGGTTTACGATGCTATACCGCAAAACGCCTGTTTGATGGCGCGCAAAGGCGTGGTGACCTCCATCAACTCAGATGACTATGAAATGCAACGTCGTCTTAACCAAGAAGCGGCTAAGTCAGTGATGTATTGCGATATGCAACCCGAAGAAGCATGGAAAATGGTCACCATTAACCCCGCGAAACAACTGGGCGTAGATAACATCACCGGCTCAGTTGAAACAGGTAAACAAGCGGACCTAGTGCTGTGGGATCACAACCCATTGTCAGCCTATGCCAAAACCAAGGCGGTTTGGATTGCCGGCAAGCGCTACTTTGACCGTGAGCAAAATACGCAATTAACACAAGATATTGCAGTTGAGAAAGCCGCGCTAATCCAAAAAGTACTCAGCAGTGATGCCCAGCGCAAACAGGGGGAGAAAGCGACCAAGCTCCCTGAACCTATTTGGGAATGCGACACCGAATATCATGCCTGGGACAGTCATAAGGAGGCCTTATAATGCGCAACTCACTGTTAACCGCCGCATTACTGCTCGGAGCAAGCAGTTGGGCAGCCACTGCCCATGACATGATCCCAGCTGCGCAGCAAACTCAGTCTATTTTATTGAAGAATGGCACTCTGCATACCGTGGCTAACGGGGTGCAAGCCAATACCGATCTGTTACTGCAAGCCGGCAAGATCACCGCCATTGGCAAAAATCTCCGCGCCGAAGGTGCTGAAGTGATCGATGTCAGCGGCAAACACCTGTATCCAGGGTTATTAGCGCTCGACACCACGCTAGGTTTGGTCGAGATATCTGCGGTGCGCTCCACCAATGATGATGAGGATGTCGGCACAGATAACCCGCAATTGCAGGCTGCTGCGGCATATAATCCCGATTCTGAGCTAATCCCCACAGTGCGCGCCAACGGCATCGCTTACGCACAAATTGTGCCGCGCGGCGATGGCTTAGCCGGGCAATCGGCGCTGGTGAATCTCGACAGCTGGACGATTGAAGACGCTGAACATCAGGCAGCGGTGCAAATTCATCTCAACTGGCCAACGATGCGCCGTTGGGGCGTAGACTCCGATGAGCAAAAAGCGAAGGCCAAAGCCGCTTACGAGCAAAAGATTGCCGACATCGACCAACACTTTGAATCCGCTTATCGTTATGCCCTCGCCGCGAAAGCGCAGCAGATCAAAACGCCGGATGAGCGTTGGCAAGCCATGCTGCCACTGTTTGATGGTAGCGGTAAGTTATTTGTTCATGCCGATAAGCAGCAAACCATCGAAGATGCAGCGGCACTGTGCAAAAAGTACGGTTTCAAGCTGGTGATTGTGGGTGGCTATGATGCGTGGCGCTCGGCGGATATTCTCAACGAAATGCAAGCCAGTGTGGTGTACACCCACATGTTGGATCTGCCTGAACGGGCCGATGAACCGATCGGCCAAGCGTTTAAAATCCCTGCGCTACTGAAAGCAGCGGGCATTCCATTTGCTATCGGCTTTAGTGATAACTGGGACAGCCGCAACTTGCCATTAGCCGCGGCACAAACTGTAGCCTGGGGGCTTAATCAAGACGAAGCCTTGCGAGCCATCACCCTAGATGCAGCTCAGATCGCCGGTGCCAACAACATTGGCGCATTAGCTGTTGGCTATGACGCAACGATTGCGGTCAGTAGCGGCGACATTCTTGACCCCGCATTTGGCAAAGTCGAAGCACTTTATATCGATGGACGCAAAGTTGATTTGAACAATCGCCACCGTCAGCTTTATCATAAATACCTTACTCGTTAGAGTACCAAGGCTTATTCGCTCCCCACTTTAGGTGGGGAGCATTTCATCGGTACTCATTGTTATAGAGGCCGGAAGCCATGAAAATTCTATTTCCTATCGCATCGCTGTTGCTGCTGAGTGCCTGTGGCAGTAACTATGTGTTCAAATCAAACCTCGATCCTGCGGCAATTAACGACTACTTCAAACCCTCGCAAGTACAGCTGTTTGAAAACAGTGTACCCAGCAGCCCCTACGTGGTGCTCGGCATGGTTGAAGGTAATGATTGCCAAATTGAGCAGAATGCTGCCCCTGCCAGTTTTGCCAATGCCCGTACGGATGCACGTCGTAAAGCGGCCGATATGAACGCTAACGGCATTCTTATCAAAAACTGTGCAGAGATCCCTGAGCCGGCCGAAGGCTGTTTCAGCCGCACACTATGTGTTGGCCAAGCCATTAAAATCAAAACAGAATAGTTAGATCGGTGATTTGATTGACCTTAGAACATTTTGAAAATCGCATTGAAGCGGTGGCATTTTGCCGCACCCCTTATAAACAAAAGTTTGGCATTCCGCGCCAACCGGGCTTGGTCGATTTTATTCGCGGCTATGTGGAGTTAGTGCCGCCGTACAACCACATAGATGCCGTGCGTGGCTTAGAGCAGTACAGTCATTTGTGGTTGCTGTTTTCGTTCCATGAAAATCTGGCTCAAGGCTGGAAAACCACCGTGCGACCTCCCCGTTTGGGCGGTAATGAAAAGCTCGGCGTGTTTGCCACCCGCTCCACCTTTCGCCCCAACGGCATTGGTCAATCTGTGGTGAAACTGCACGGCATTCGGCAGCACAAAGGCAAAGTACAGCTGGAAATTTCCGGGATGGATCTGCTTGATGGCACGCCGATTGTGGATATCAAACCCTATATTCCATTTTCTGATTCAATTACAGGTGCGCACGCCGGTATTGCCCAAGAGCCACCGGTGGAAGTAGCGGTCAGCTTTGCTGCCCTTGCCCAGCAAAAGCTGACCATACTGGACAATCAATATCCCCATCTGGCCGAGTTAATCAGTGCAGTGTTAGCGCAAGACCCGCGCCCGGCATACAAAAAAGCCAAAGATGACCCGAAGCGCTACCAAGTGGCGCTGTATGATTTAGATATCTTCTGGTATGCCCGCGAACATGGCATTGAAGTGGTTGATATTGTTGATGCGCCAAAGCTGAGAAAAGTGGCCTCCAGTAATAGTGCCGAAGCTACTGATGAGCAAAGCGATGACCCAAGCAAAGCCCCCCAAATTGACTGAATTCAGCCCAACGCCTGACGACTACATTGCCCAACATAAAAAGCGCCTCAGCTGGATGCCGTGGCTATGGTATCGGCTAAAGCCGAAACATCTCGTCTGGGCGGAGCCGTGGCAGCAGCAAATTCAGGCGCAGTTACAACAGTTAGAAACCATCAGCATCGGTAACAACTGCTTTATCGCGCCGGAAGCGCAGCTGTTTGGCGAGCCTAATCGCGGCATCAGCATCGGAAATAAATGTATAATTGCCGCCGATTGTTTTTTGCATGGGCCTATCAGCATAGGCAACGAAGTCAGCATCAATCATGGCTGCTCGCTCGATGGCGGTGGCAAAGGCTTAATCATTGGCGATCAAACCCGTATTGCCAATAACGTGACCATCTATGCCTTTAACCATGGCATGGCGCCGGATATGCCGATTTATCAGCAAAGTAGCCAATCAAAAGGCGTGGTGATTGGCCGTGATGTGTGGATTGGTGCGCAGGTGGGCATTGTCGATGGCGTGACCATTGGCGATTACGCTGTGATTGGTATGGGGGCTGTGGTCACCAAAGATGTGCCCGCCTACGCAATTGTGGCCGGTAACCCTGCCAAAGTGATTGGCGATCGGCGCGATAAACCCGCTACCAAAGCCTGAACCCTGCCGTTAACTAAAATCTTCGCGAAAAATAGCACAACTTGGCGCGCTTGCTGGGGTGACAAGCTCGAAGCAGGTGATAAAATGTCGCCCATCAAAATTACATGGGACCTTAGGTAAATGCGAATTAGCCAATACCTGCTATCAACACAGAAAGAAACCCCTGCCAACGCAGAAGTTATCAGTCATCAACTTATGCTGCGCGCCGGTATGATCCGTCGTAACGCTGCTGGTCTTTACAGCTGGTTGCCGACCGGCTTGCGTGTACTGCGCAAAGTAGAAGCCATTGTCCGCGACGAAATGGAAAAAGCGGGCGCGATTGAAATTCTTATGCCGATGGTACAACCGGGTGATTTGTGGGTTGAATCAGGCCGTTGGGATAAATTTGGTCCAGAACTGCTGCGTTTTGTTGACCGCAACAACCGTGACTTTGTACTTGGCCCAACCCATGAAGAAGTGATCACTGACTTAGTCCGTAAAGAGATCAGCTCTTACAAGCAGTTACCATTGACCCTGTACCAAATCCAAACCAAATTCCGTGATGAAGTACGCCCACGTTTTGGTGTTATGCGCGCCCGTGAATTCCTGATGAAAGATGGCTACTCATTCCATCTGGACAAGGAAACACTAGATGCCACTTATCAAGCGATGTACCAAGCGTATTCCAATATTCTGAGCCGTCTTGGTTTGGAATTCCGCCCAGTATTGGCCGATACCGGCTCAATCGGCGGTAGCATGTCACACGAATTCCACGTATTAGCACAAAGCGGTGAAGACTTGCTGGCTTACTCAACTGGCAGCGATTATGCCGCTAACATCGAGAAAGCTGAAGCGCCACTGCCAACTACTGAACGTGCAACGCCAACCCAAGAGATGAGCTTAGTGGACACGCCAAACGCAAAAACCATCGAAGAGTTGGTTGAACAGTTCGGTCTGGCGATTGAAAAAACCGTTAAAACTCTGATTGTACTTGGCGATACTGAAGAAGCGCCATTAGTGGCACTGTTGGTACGTGGCGATCACGAACTGAACGAAACTAAAGCAGACAAAATTCCAGGTGTGTTATCACCGCTGGAATTTGCTACTGAAGAAGAAATCCGCGCAGCCATCGGCGCTGGCCCTGGTTCATTAGGCCCAGTGGGCTTGAACATGCCGGTGTATATCGACCATGCAGTTGCCGTAATGAGCGACTTCGGCGCGGGTGCTAACCAAGATGGTAAACACTATTTCGGCATCAACTGGGATCGCGATGTTGCCGCGCCACAAGCATACGATATCCGTAACGTGATTGAAGGCGAACCAACGCCAGATGGTAAAGGCACTTACGCTTTCGCTCGCGGTATTGAAGTCGGCCATATCTTCCAACTGGGCACCCGCTATTCACAAGCGATGAACGCCACAGTATTGGATGAAAACGGTAAAGCGCAAACTCTGCAAATGGGTTGTTATGGCGTGGGCGTCAGCCGTATCGTGGCAGCGGCTATCGAACAGAACCACGATGATCGCGGCATCATTTGGCCGGACGCGATTGCGCCGTTCAAAGTGGGCATTTTGCCAATGAACATGCACAAATCACATCGCGTGACCGATATTGCTGAAAAGCTTTATAAAGACTTGAACGACGCCGGCATCGAAGTAATGTTTGATGATCGTAAAGAGCGCCCAGGCGTGATGTTCGCCGATATGGAACTGGTCGGCATTCCACACACTATCGTGATTGGTGACCGCAACATCGACAGCGGCGTATTTGAATACAAAAATCGTCGCACCGGTGAAAAACAAGATATCCCAATGGATCAAATCGTTGAGTTCATTAAAAACGCAGTGTGCTAATACTGCGCTTTAATTGAACAATATCAGTGAAAACGCTCCGCAAGTCGGAGCGTTTTTATTTGCACTGATTCACAAAATCAGCATAAAAAAATGCAGCCATTCGAGAGCCGAAATGGCTGCATTTTTATCAAAGCTGCGCTTATGCTTGGGTATCTACACTCGCGCCGCCTTGCGATACCATCACCATGGCAGGACGCAACAAACGGTCGTTCAACAGATAACCTTTTTGCATCACCAGCATCACAGTATTAGCTGGGAATTCAGCACTTGGCTGCATACCAATCGCTTGATGCTGTTCTGGATTAAAGGCTTCACCCACTGGGTCAACCGCTTTCACACCGAACTTCTCTACCGCACTGATAAAGGTCTTCAGCGTCAGCTCAACACCTTCAAGTACGGGCTTAATCGCATCGTCTGCATTCTCAGCGCCCACCAGTGCTCGCTCCATGTTGTCGATAACCGGCAACAGCTCGTTGGCGAATTTTTCCAAGGCAAACTTATGTGCCTTTTCAACATCTAACGCTGCACGACGACGTACGTTTTCTGATTCCGCAGCCGCACGCAAAACAGAATCTTTCTGCTCTGCTACCTTAGCTTCGGCTTCAGCCAAAGCTTGTTCCAGTTCCTCAATGCGGAAGTTGGCTTGGGTCAGCTCGTCAATCACGTCAGCGACGTTTTCAGCGGTAGTTTCTGTGGCACCAGTTTCATTTTCCTGAACAGTTTCTACCACTTCTTCAACCTGCTCCTGCCCTGCTTTTGATGACTCGTTGCTCATTGTTACTCCAGCTAAAAATGCTTTGTTTCTGCATACTCTGCGCATATTATGGGGATCAATTCCGCTGTTTCAACCCTGAGCCGGTTAATTTTATGACCTCAGAATTTCATACCATAGGTCTGATTGGTAAACCTCACCATAAGGGCACTAATCAAACACTCAACCGCTTACTGCATTGGTTACACGCAAAAGGTTATGAAGTGCTCGTGGAAGAACGGGTGGCAAGCGAGCTGGAAGCAAAAGTTGAAGCGGTTGATCTGCTCGAAATCGGCGAACGTTGCCAAATGGCTATAGTGGTCGGTGGTGACGGCAATATGTTGGGCGCAGCACGAGTGCTGGCACGCTTTGGCATTGCCGTGATCGGGGTTAACCGAGGCAATTTAGGCTTTCTTACCGATTTATCACCCGATGCCTTTGAAGAGCCGCTCGCCGAAGTGTTGGCGGGCAATTATGAGATTGAACATCGCTTTCTGCTGGAAACCAAAGTCTATCGTCATGGTGAAGTAAAAGCCTGTAATACCGCGGTAAACGAAGCCGTGCTTCACCCAGGTAAAATCGCCCACATGATTGAATTTGAAGTCTATATTGACGACAGATTTATGTACAGCCAACGCGCCGACGGCATGATTGTGTCTACACCAACTGGGTCAACAGCCTATTCGCTGTCCGCCGGTGGCTCGATTTTGACCCCAAATCTGCAAGCATTGATTTTGGTGCCGATGTTTCCGCACACCCTGTCTTGTCGGCCGATTGTGGTGGATGCCGCCAGCATCATTAAATTGGTGGTTTCACCACACAATGGTGAACCGTTAGAAGTTGGTTGTGACGGTCATGTCACTTTGGCCGTATTGCCCGGTGATGAAATTATTATTCAGCGCTGCAGTGAGCAGCTAAAGCTGATTCATCCGAAGGGATATAACTACTTTCACGTGTTAAGAAACAAATTAGGCTGGGGCAGCAAACTGTTCTGAACCGGCAAATTCTTACAAGTTACCGCCGACTTTAGACACTTTATTACATTTGGTAACTTTTATTTAAACTTATATTCAAAACTAACGTCTCTTTCCTCATTGGAAAGAGACGTTTTTTTATGCTTGCAACTCATTGTTTTTACTTAATTATATTACTTATTCAGTATTTACAAATTTAACATTTGCCAAATCATGGTGATCTATATCACATTAGCGGTTTGTGATAGATGGCAAACTTTGCATCACGAATGAAAAAAACAGATCACTTTATTGCTAAAACAAGCTTAATAATGCCAATAAATAGATTTGCAGCATGAGCATTCATCTAACTATTCAATAACAGAATTATTCGCCAAGATTTTATGAGACTTATGTCACATTCGCTGTTTTTCAGTTTTCGCTTAAGTTCTCATTGGTTAAAACTACCTTAATTCCCCCCTAGCAAGATGATCCAGATCATGATGATGTGAGCGGAATTGATAAAGATTATGCTGAATTAAAAAAATGACCGGCAGTTGTATGTGGGGAAGCCGGCAAACATCACAACTAAAAAGCAACATGAACAAAAAGAGGCAAAAATGACCTTTCTGCAACTAATAGCAAGTCTCAGCCCAGTAATTAGCGTCATGCTGTTCCTGGTTTTATTGCGCTTACCAGCATCTAAAGCTATGCCGATTTCTGCAGTGATTACCGCACTTGCAGCAGTCTTTGTTTGGCACATGGACACTAACATGCTTGCCGCATCTGTGGTCGAAGGTTTGTTGTCAGCGATTACTCCGCTGACCATCATCTTTGGCGCAGTATTCCTGCTCAACACGCTTAAATATTCAGGTGCGATGGACACCATTCGCGCCGGTTTCACTAACATCAGTGCTGACGCTCGGGTGCAAGTGATTATCATCTGTTGGCTGTTTGGTGCCTTTATTGAAGGTTCTGCTGGCTTCGGTACACCTGCCGCAATCGGCGCACCGTTGTTGGTGTTACTGGGCATTCCACCCGTTGCTGCCGCAGTTGTTGCCCTGATTGCTGACTCTGTCTGTGTATCGTTCGGTGCGATTGGTCTGCCAGTTACCTTTGGTATGAAACAAGGTCTGATCCAAAACGGTACCAGCATGGCCAGCAGCTACTTTGACGCTCACGGCGGTAGCTTCGACGGTTATGCGCAGTTCATCGCTCACCATATGATCACTATGGACTTGATTACAGGTTCATTGATCCCATTAGTTATGGTTGCAGTGTTGACTGGCTTTTTTGGTCGCAACAAATCGTTTAAAGAAGGTTTGGCGGTGTGGAAATTTGCCCTGTTCGCCGGTTTAGCCTTCACTGTACCAGCCTGGACCATCAACTACTTCGCCGGTCCTGAATTCCCATCGGTTATCGGTTCATTGATCGGTATGGCGATTGTGATCCCAGTGGCGAAAAAAGGGCTGCTGTTGCCTAAAACACCATGGAACGACTTTGCTGAGAATGACAATAATGCCGATGCAGGTCTGCATACCGAAGTGCGTTTTTCTCAGTTAGCAGCGTGGTCTCCTTATTTGATCATGGCGGCACTGTTGGTATTGTCACGCGTGGTAACCCCATTAAAAGCGTGGTTGAGCAGCTTTAACATCAACATCACGGGTATTATGGGCACCAGCCTTAAAGCAAGTTTTGCCACCTTCTACGCACCGGGTATTTTCTTCGTCGCCGTGTGTATCCTTGGCTTCTTCCTATTCAGAATGAACGCTCAAGCGATTAAAACGTCTGTTGGCGTATCATGTAAGTCAATGATCCCAACTATTATTTCACTAGGCGCATCAGTGCCTATGGTTAAAATCTTCCTTAACTCAGGGACTAACGATGCGGATCTGTCTTCAATGCCAGTCGCATTGGCACAAATGTTAGGCTCATCACTGGGCTCAGTATGGGAATGGGTATCACCTATCGTAGGTATCTTCGGTGCCTTCCTGTCAGGTAGTGCCACCTTCTCTAACATGATGTTCTCTGGGTTACAGTACAGTGTTGCCGAAAATATCGGCGGCAATCACACCATCTTCCTTGCACTTCAGGGCATGGGCGCTAACGCCGGTAACATGTTGTGCGTGATGAACGTTGTGGCAGCGGCTACCGTGGTAGGTATGGCTGGTCGCGAGTCTGAAATCATCCGTAAAACTATGCCGGTAGCAATCTGCTATGCACTTCTGGCTGGTACTATCGCCTTCGTTTGGGGCGGTTACTAACAGCTGACTGAACAATAATGCGTGAGCGGAAACCAATGTAGTTTCCGCCAATTCAGTGAGTTCAATGTATAAAGAGATGCATTATGTCTATTAATTATCAAGCCGTAGTACAGGACTTGCGTCATTCTCTGGGGGAAAGCGCAGTTAGTGATGATCCAGTTCGTCGTTTTGCCTGGTCTACCGACGCCAGTTATTTTCGTATAGTGCCAGAAGTGGTGGTGCACGCTGAGAATCTGGATCAAGTCAAACAAACCTTAGCTGTAGCAAGAAAACACAAAGCTCCTGTTACCTTCCGTGCCGCCGGTACCAGCTTGTCAGGACAAGCCATTGGTGAAGGCATTTTATTGATGTTGGGCTTTGATGGTTTCCGCACCTTGAATATCAACGAGGATGCTTCAGCCATTACCTTAGGCGCAGCGATTATTGGTAGTGATGCCAACGCCGCACTTAAAAAATTCAACAAGAAAATCGGCCCAGACCCCGCCACGCTGACCTCTGCTATGGTCGGTGGTATCTATTCTAACAACGCCTCAGGCATGTGCTGTGGTACTGCACAAAACAGCTATCAAACCGTTAAGTCGGTGAAGTTAGTGTTAGCCGACGGCACTGAGTTAGATACCGGCAATGAAGCCTCTAAAGCAGTGTTCCGTGAAACTCACGCTAACCTGCTCGAGCAAGTGAAACAACTGGGTGAAATGGCGCGTGGCAACGAAGCGTTAGCTGCTCGTATCCGTAAAAAATACGCCATTAAAAACACCACAGGTTACAGCCTCAATGCGCTGGTCGATTTTGAAGATCCATTCGATATCATCGAGCACTTGATGGTGGGTGCTGAAGGCACCTTGGCCTTTGTGAACGAAGTGACCTATCACACCGTTATTGAAGCCAAGTACAAAGCCTCTGCCATGGCGGTATTCTTCAACATGGAAGACGCTGCGCGCGCGATTCCACCGATTATCGGTGAAAGCGTGGCTGCGGCTGAACTGCTCGACTGGGCATCGATTAAAGCGGTAACCGGTAAGCCAGGCATGCCTGATTGGATCGGTTCACTGCCAGAAGGCTCAGCGATTCTGCTGATTGAATCCCGCTCAGATGATGAAGCTACGTTAGAAAGCTACACCAAAGATGTGATTGAAAAATTAGCATTTTTGGAAACTGAACGTCCTATCACCTTCAGTAAAGACCCTGCGGTTTACGGTAAATACTGGGCGATGCGTTCTGGCTTATTCCCGATCATTGGTGGCGCACGTCCAAAAGGCACGTCAGTGATCATTGAAGACGTGGCCTTTGAAGTTGAACACTTGGCTAACGCCGCCCATGATCTGACCGAACTGTTCCACAAACATGGTTATCATGAAGGGGTAATTTACGGCCACGCGTTGGCAGGTAACTTCCACTTTATCATTACCCCAACCTTTGCGACCCAAGACGATATCACCCGTTTCCATAACTTTATGGATGACGTGGCGGATATGGTGATCAACAAGTACGACGGCTCAATGAAAGCTGAGCACGGTACTGGTCGCGCTGTAGCACCGTTTGTGGAAGCTGAATGGGGCACTGATGCCTACACCCTGATGAAGAGCATCAAGCAAGTATTCGACCCAGAAGGCTTGCTCAACCCCGGGGTTATCCTCAACGACGATAAAAACGTCCACATTAAAAACATTAAACCATGTCCAGTGGTTGATGATTTTGTTGACCGTTGTATCGAATGTGGTTTCTGCGAAAAAACTTGCCCTACCTCAGCATTGAACCTGACGCCACGTCAACGTATTGCGACCTTGCGTGAAATCTCACGTTTGGAAAGCAGCGGTGACAAAGAAGGCGCAGAGAAGATGCGTGCTGCGGCTAAATACGATGTAGTGGATACCTGTGCCGCCTGTCAGCTGTGTACCATTGCCTGTCCAGTGGATAACAGCATGGGCAATCTGGTGCGTAAACTGCGTACACCGTATATCACCAGTACCCAACAAAAAGTGCTCGATTTCCAAGCCAATAACTGGGGCGCGGTTAACCAAGCACTGGCAACTGGATTTAATATCCTCAACGTACTGCACAAAGTGACGGGCGATAGCATCACCGGTGGCTTGATGAAAGCTGGCCGCATGATCTCAAGTGAAGTGCCTTACTGGAACCCAGATTTTCCAAAAGGCGGTAACTTGCCACAACCTTCTGCGCCTGTGGCAGGTCAACCAAGCGTGATTTACTTTGCAGCTTGCGGCGGCCGTACCTTTGGTAAGACCCCACAAGACCCAGATGATCGTACCCTGCCAGATGTGACCGTTGCATTATTAGAACGTGCTGGCTTTAACGTGATCACTCCACCGAAGACTCGTAGCCTGTGCTGCGGTCAGATGTGGGAATCTAAAGGCGACTTCAAAAACGCCGATGGCAAACGTGATGAGCTGATTGGGGTACTGCGTGACATCTCTAATAACGGTCAAATCCCGATTGTGATTGATGCGTTGTCATGTACTTATCGCACTCTGACAGGCAACCCTGAGTTCAAGATCCTCGACTTAGTGGATTTCATTCACGATGAAGTGATGCCAAAGCTCACCATCAAGAAGAAATCTACCGTAGCGCTGCACTTAGGCTGTTCAGCTCGTAAGATGCACATTGAGCCGAAGATGGAAGCTATTGCGGCAGCCTGCTCAAGCAATATCGTGCGTCCTGAAGGCATTGTCTGTTGTGGTTACGCCGGTGAAAAAGGTTTGTACAAGCCTGAAATCAACGAAACTGCGCTGCGTAACATCAAGAAACTGCTGCCTGCAGAAGCCAAAGAAGGCTACTACGCTAACCGCATGTGTGAAGTTGGCTTAAGCCATCACAGCGGCATTTCGTATCGCCATCTAGCTTACCTGCTGGAAGAGTGCACTCGCTAAAATCCGCATAAAAAGAGGAGCTTCGGCTCCTCTTTTCATTTATGCAAATTGCAATTTTACAGCACGCAATATTATTTATTTAAATCATTATATTTCAATATGTTACAACCTTACCAAAAATGCAAAAATCAGCTTAATCATTTACTGATTAAGCACTTTAGCAAACGGACTTAAAGGGTTATATTCAACAGCGTATTGCGCTAAAACCGTTCAAAAAATCGAGCAGTGAACACACTGCCATCAGCAATACAGACGCTTCTTGTCGTGTAAAAGCACTTAAGGAAATAACCATGAAAATTGCATTATTCATTCCCTGCTTGGTGAATCAATTAATGCCTCAAGTGGCAATTGCTACCTTAGAATTGTTGGAAAAATTGGGGCATCAAGTGATTCTACCTAAGGGACAAACCTGTTGCGGTCAGCCGATGACTAACTCAGGTTGTTTCAATGAAGCTCGCAGCACTGTGCTGAAACTATTAAACGCTTTTAAAGGCGTTGAGTGTGACGCCATTGTTTGCCCAGCAGCCTCTTGCTTGGTGGCTGCGAAAGAAAACTTTCACGAGTTTGATGATTCGCCCGAAGCACAAGCGGTAATCAATAAGCTCTATGAACTGACTGAGTTCCTCCACGATGTGGCACCTGTCGAGCAGTTTACTCGACCATTTCCACATAAAGTCAGCATGCAGATGTCCTGCCACGGCCTGCGGATGTTAACCCTCGCCAAAGCCAGCGAACTGATGTCACCGGGCTACAACAAGCTCGAAGCCTTGCTGAATAAAGTACCGAATATTGAAGTGGTTTACCCAGAGCCGCATGATGAATGCTGTGGTTTTGGTGGTACCTTCGCCATGGACGAGGGCGCAGTCTCAGCCAAAATGGGCAAAGACAAAGCCAGCGCGCACGCCAACACCGGTGCCCAATATGTTGTCGGCTATGATCCTTCTTGCTTGATGCACTTAGACGGCATGATCCGCCGTCTACAGCTGCCGATTGAAACGCGTCATCTGGCGCAAATTCTCAACGAAGCAATCTAAGGAGCGCATCATGGCAACCACAACAACCGCTAACCATGCGGAAAAGGCCGAGATCTTCTGCCGCGATGAAGCGCGGGTAGATTGGCATTCCAAAGCCCTTTGGCTGCTGCGGCAAAAACGCGATCGCGCCGCCAGCTCGCTGCCAGAATGGGAAGAACTGCGAGAGCTAGGCTCAGAGTACAAGCTACACACCCTGTCACACCTTGGCGAGTATTTAGAGCAGTTTGAAGCCAACTGTATTAAGCAAGGTATTCAGGTGCATTGGGCCAAAGATGGCGCCGAGCACAACCGTATCGTGCATGAGATTTTGGCCAAGCACCAAGTCAAAAAGCTGGTGAAATCTAAGTCGATGCTCACTGAAGAGTGCCACCTCAACCCGTACTTAGAACAGCACGGCATTGAAGTGATTGATACCGACTTGGGCGAGCGCATTATTCAGCTCAACAAGCAGCCACCGTCACATATCGTCGTACCGGCGATTCACCTCAAAAAAGAGGAAGTGGGTGAACTGTTCCATGAAAAAATTGGCACCGAAAAAGGCGCCAGTGACCCGACCTATCTAACCCGTGCTGCTCGCCAGCATTTGCGCGAACACTTCCTCAGCGCCGATGCCGCCATGACAGGTGTCAATATGGCGATTGCCGACCAAGGCGCTATCGTCGTGTGTACCAACGAAGGTAACGCTGACATGGGCGGCAACCTGCCCAGCCTGACGCTGCACTCGATGGGTATCGATAAGATGGTGCCCAACATGGAAGCGGCTTCCGTGCTGCTGCGTACCCTCGCCCGTAACGCCATTGGCCAACCGATTACCACGTACAGCAGCTTCTATCATGGCCCGAAACCGGGTGGCGAAATGCACGTTATCATCGTTGATAATGGCCGCACCAAGGCGCTGAAAGATAAGCTATTGGCGGAATCGCTGAAGTGTATTCGCTGCGGTGGCTGCATCAACACCTGCCCTGTGTATCGTCGCAGCGGCGGTTACAGTTACAACTACTTTATTCCTGGTCCTATCGGCATTGCCGTGGGCGCGCAGGAAGATAACACCAACACCACCGCGTGGGCCTGTACTCTCTGTGGTTCATGCACCTACGTGTGCCCAACCAAAGTACCACTCGACAAAATCATCGCCTACCAACGTCGCCTCAAAGCAGAGCAAGGCACGCTGCCATATGGAAAAGATCGCTACATGCCAATCGTTGGCAAAGTGATGGGCAGCGCCACCCTATTTAACTGCGCCATGAGCGTGGCTCGCTTTAGTTTACGTAACTTACCCAACGCCATGCTGAAACCGTTTTCAGGTGCTTGGGGCAAATATCGTGAATTGCCAAAAGCCCCAAAAACCAGCTTTGAAGCTTGGTATAACAAGAACAGGAGCGAATAAGATGTCGAGTAAATCTGCAATTTTGGCCGCGCTCGACAGCGTAGCCATCGCCAAACATGAGATGCCTAAAGTGGCTATTGCACCCCGCTTAGACGATTTGGTTGGCCAGTTTGATGCCAGCCTTAAAGCCGTAGGTGGTAGCTTAGTCAAAGACAACGCCATTGAAGCGTTACAGCAGCAAGTGGCTGCGTTAGTTGCGGAAGGCAATCAAGTGATTTCACAAGTGGCTGAAGTCAGCGGCAATCGTGAAACACCCGAAGATCCGCACGCGCTGCGCGACATCAACTATGCGGTGATCCAAGGTGAGCTGGCCGTCGCAGAAAACGGTTCAGTATGGGTAACAGAACAAGGTGCAGGCATTCGCATTGCGCCATTTATCTGTGAAAACCTCTACTTGGTTGTTAAAGCCGACACCATCGTGGCCAACATGCATGAAGCGTTGAAGCTGATCAACCTGCAAGACACTGGCTATGGCGTGTTCATTTCTGGCCCATCAAAAACGGCCGATATTGAACAAGCCTTGGTGATTGGTGCTCACGGTGCCTGTACCCTCACCGTCTACTTGGTATAGCGCTTCATCCGTTCGTAGTAGATAGCAAAACACCGGCATGCGCCGGTGTTTTTGATTTTAAATTTTAATCTTTTACAAATGGAAGTAGAGCATCGCCGCCTGCATACACACGAAGGAAAATACCCCGGCGAGAATATCATCCGCCATCACCCCAAATCCGCCATCAACATTACGATCTAACCAGCGGATTGGCCACGGCTTAATGATGTCGAAGAAGCGAAACAGTACAAAGCCCGCTAACAACCATTGCCAACTGATTGGGGCGGCAAACATGGTGATCATATAACCGGCCACTTCGTCCCACACAATCGCTTTATGGTCATGAACGCCTAAATCACGCGAAGTCTTGCTGCAGATGTAAATTCCCGCCACGCAACTTAACAAGGTCACCACAAAGTAACCAAGCGATGGCAGTAGCGACATCAACACCACCACTGGAATAGCTGCCGCGGTACCAAAGGTGCCGGGCGCAATTTTTGCTAAACCACTGCCAAAACCCAACGCCAAGAAATGGACGGGATTACGTAAACTCAGTGGCGCTAACGCCGGACTTTTTGCAAAAAACTTCATTTAGAAATGTTGAAACCCTGTTGCTGTTGGTGTGTATTCCGCACCCGCCAACTGTAATTTAAGCTTTTGATTCGACTGAATTTGACCAATTTGAGTAAATTTAACGCCCGCATGACTCAAGGCCACATCCAACGCTCCACGCTGCGCTTCGGGTACGGTAAACAGTAGCTCATAGTCTTCACCGCCGCACAGCGCGTAATTCAGTGCCGTGTGGTGATCAACGCTGTCACGAAGCGCCTGTGACAACGGCAATTTCTCTACATCAATCATTGCGCCCACATCGGAGGCTTTTAATACGTGCTTGATATCAGAGAACAAACCATCAGACAGATCAATCGCACTTGAGGCAATACCACGCAGCGACTGTCCCGCTAGCACTCGCGGTGTCGGATGATAATGGCGGCCGACAAGATATTCACGATGTTCAGCGCGCGCTTGATGATTGCCGAGCAGAATATCGAGCCCCAAGGCGGAATCACCTAAGGTGCCGGTGACATAGATCCAATCGCCGGGCCGTGCACCACCACGCGTGAGCGCTTTCCCTTCAGGGATTTGACCATTCACTGTGATAGTGATGGAGCGTGGGCCGCGGGTTGTATCGCCACCCACCAAGGAAATCATGTAGTAATCTGCGGCTTCAAACAGGCCGTTACTGAACTGCTCTAACCAAACATCATTAGCCTCAGGCAAGGTTAACGCTAAGGTCATCCACGCTGGTTCAGCGCCCATCGCGGCCAAATCGGATAAGTTCACCGCAAGGGCTTTGTAACCTAGGGCTTGAGCGGGCATTGAGGGCAGAAAGTGCACGTTTTCCACCAACGTGTCACAAGAGATCGCAATAGACTTATGCTCTGCGGGTTGCACTAACGCGCAATCATCACCAATGCCGAGCTTAACATCCTTACGCTGATGTCCTCGTCCATTGAAGAAGTGGTCAATCAGTTGGAATTCTTTCATGCTAATCCTGACCGTTTACGGTCTGCTGCAATGAAAAACGGTATCCGCAGATACCGTTTTGTTGGCTTTGTTTGTTACTTAATCAGTTTGTCGAGAATACCGTTAACAAACTTGTGGCTGTCATCAGCGCCGAACGCTTTTGCCAGCTCAATGGCTTCGTTGACCACCACTTTGCAAGGGGTATCCTTGCGATAAGTCAGCTCAAACGCAGCCAAACGCAAAATCGCTTTTTCAATGGGATCGACGTCTTCAAAAGGACGCAATGCCAAGTGTGGAATGACCAACTGGTCAAGTTCAGCATGTTTAGTCGCTGCACCCACAAAGATTTCACGGAAGTATGGAATATCAACACCGTCGACAGTTTGCTCTGTCAGAAACTCGTGCTCAACGTCAGCAATATTGTTCCCGCTCATTTGCCAAGAGTAAATGGCTTGTACCGCTAAGCGGCGGGCTCTGCGGCGTTCAGATGGCTTCATTAAATACCTGTCTTACAGTTGCTCTTCAAGTGCTTTCAGCACGTTAATCATTTCTAGCAAACCAAGTGCGGCTTCGCCACCTTTGTTGCCTACTTTAACACCAGCGCGGTCGATGGCTTGTTCGATGGTATCAGTGGTCAAAACACCGAATGATACTGGCGTATCGAATTCCAACGCCACTTGCGCCAGACCTTTGTTACATTCACCAGCAACAAAGTCAAAATGCGGCGTACCGCCACGGATCACTGCGCCGAGCGCGATGATACCGTCAAATTTACCGCTTGCCGCTACGCGACGTGCAGTTAACGGCAGTTCGTATGCACCTGGCACACGCACTACTGTGATATTTTCATCGCTTACTTGACCGAAACGCTTCAGCGTGTCGATGGCACCGTCCAGCAGACTGTCAACGATAAAGCTATTGAAACGGGAAACGACGATGGCTACTTTGGCGTTTTTCGCTTCGATATTACCTTCAACAACGTTCATTTTATTACCCAATTAAGCTAATGCACCCAGCCCGGGCACAAAATTGTGCGCTATGATAGCACGCAAAATGCGCCTAAGCCCCCTAAATGATCGACGAAATCGTCAATTAATTTTGTATCTACTCGTCGGCAATATATTCGCTAACTTCTAGGCCAAAACCGCCCAGTGAGTGGTAACGCTTTGGCGAACTCAGCAACCGCATCCGCTTAACGCCCAGTGACGCTAGAATTTGCGAACCCACGCCCACGCGTTGAGAAGTCTTCACTTTCTTCTGTACTGGCACTAACTCGCCGTTGTCTTCAGCTTCAAACGCTTTCACTTTGGCGATGATATCTTCGTTCGGCTCGTCGTTACCCAGCAGCAACATTACGCCGCCTTCTGCGCTAATCTTGGCCATCGCTTTATCTAATGGCCAGCTACGTGACTCATCACGCTCAGAAAACAGCAAATCGTTGAAGGTGTTTTTCAGATGCACCCTCACCAACACGTTATCCTTCACCTCACCACTGACCATGGCGTAGTGCAGTTGGTTATCGACGGTATCGCGGAAGGTATGCAGTTCAAACTCACCGAAACGGGTTGGCAGCTTACACTTGCCTTCCAGCACCACGGTGGTTTCGTTGTTATTGCGGTATTCAATCAAATCGGCAATGGTGCCAATTTTCAGGCCATGCTCGGCAGCAAAAACTTCTAGCTCTGGACGGCGCGCCATGGTGCCATCTTCGTTGAGGATTTCAACGATAACTGAAGCTGGCTCAAAGCCCGCCAAACGCGCGAGGTCACAACCCGCTTCAGTGTGGCCAGCACGCACCAATACCCCACCTGGCTGGGCTTCCAACGGGAAGATATGCCCCGGTTGCACAATGTCAGTTGGCTTGGCATCTTTCATCACCGCCGCTTGTACGGTACGAGAGCGGTCTGCGGCACTGATGCCGGTGGTGACGCCTTCAGCCGCTTCAATTGACACAGTAAAGTTGGTGGCAAACGGAGAACCGTTATCACGCACCATCAGCGGCAAACTTAGCTGGCGGCAACGCTCTTTGGTGAGCGTGAGGCAGATAAGGCCACGGCCATATCGCGCCATAAAGTTAATCGCTTCAGGGGTGATTTTATCGGCAGCGATAATGATATCGCCTTCATTCTCACGGTCTTCATCATCCATCAGAATGACCATTTTGCCCTGACGGATATCTTCTACAATCTCTTCAATGCTATGAATCGCCATAATACGACCTTGGTTTTCCACTCATTTGAGTAGTTAAAATTTTAACGGTTTCTCAATTAGCGATCAGCGCGGATGCTTCAAAGCATGAGTCTGATCAACGGATAAATCCTGATTTTGCGAGCAACTCCATAGTCACTCCGCCCGATGTCGGCGCAGCCGCTGGTGCTTGCATCAAACGCTCCAGATAACGGGCAATTTGATCGACTTCCAAATTGACACAGTCACCCGCATGCAGCAGTGGCAAGGTGGTTTCGCCAGAGGTGTGCGGCACAATGGTCAAGCGGAAACGATGCCCTTGTACTTCGTTCACCGTCAAGCTCACACCATCAATCGCAATCGAGCCTTTGTGGGCAATATAGCGTGACAGCTCGGCTGGCGCTTCCAACCAATATTCGGTGGCTTTACCACGTGGATGCACTTCCACCACTTTGGCTTGACCATCAATGTGGCCACTCACCAAATGGCCGCCTAAACGGGTAGATGGCGTGACCGCTTTTTCCAGATTGACCGCGCAGCCCACTTGGTAAGTGTCAAAGCCGGTTAGCGTAACGGTTTCGGCTGATACATCAGCAGTGTAGCTGTCAGCCGTTTGTGCAACTACGGTCAAACATACGCCGTTGGTGGCGATACTGTCACCGAGTTTAACGTCGGTCATATCCAGCTTACCTACCGCCACGGTGAGGCGAATATCATCACCACGACGCTCAATCGCGCGAATGTGGCCTACAGATTCAATAATGCCGGTAAACATGGGTTACTCACCTATTTTAAAAATCATGCGCGTATCGGCGCCAAGTTGGCGGCGGTCGCTAAGGGTTAACTGCGGAATGTCGCTCATCTGCTGATAATCCGGCAGATTAAGCAGATTGCGGCCGTGAGCACCGAGAATTTTTGGCGCTTGATACAGCACTAACTCATCGGCCAAGCCTGCCTCAATAAAGGCGCCGCACAGGGTTGCGCCTGCTTCCACCAGCACTTGGTTGTGCTGCGCGCCCAGATGGTCAAGCAACGCGGTTAAATCCACCCGGCCATTGACGGCGGGCAACTGCAAACAGGCAACATGGGCGGGCAATTGCGCTTTAAAGTCTTCAGCATAATCTTGGCAACTCACCAATAGCACTGGCGATTCGATGCCCAGCAATTTGGCATTGAGCGGCATGCGGCAGTTGGAATCCACCACTACGCGCAAGGGTTGAATCAGTGCGTTTTCGCTCAAGCTCTCCGCTAAGCCTCCGAGTTCACTATGTCGCACATTCATCGATGGGTCATCCGCCAATACTGAGCCGATTCCGGTAATCACCGCACAGCTGATTGTGCGTAAGCGCTGAACATCACGGCGGGCAGCGGGGCCGGTAATCCACTTGGATTCACCGTTAGAAAGTGCGGTTTTGCCATCAAGGCTGGCGGCTAATTTCACCCGCACATAAGGGCGTTGCCGCTCCATACGGCTTAAAAAGCCAGGGTTCAGCGCACGCGCTTCCGCTTCGAGTAAACCACTCGCCACCTCAATCCCCGCGTCTTGAAGCATATTCAAACCACGGCCAGCCACTTGTGGATTGGGGTCGGTCATCGCTGCGACGACCCGCTTTAAGCCGTTATCAATCAGCGCCTTGGCACATGGTGGAGTGCGACCATAATGGCTGCAAGGTTCAAGCGTAACGTAAGCGGTGGCACCATAGGCTTTATCACCGGCCATGCGCAGTGCATGCACTTCGGCATGCGGGCCACCGGCGCGTTGATGCCAACCTTCGCCGACAATCTCGCCGGCGTCATTGACAATCACGCAGCCCACATTAGGATTCGGCCGCGTCGTGTAACGGCCATTGGCCGCTAATTGAATTGCGCGCGCCATCATGGCGCGATCAAGCATTGACCACATATTATTTCTTCTGCAATTTGGCGATCGCTTCACCAAATTCTGACACATCTTCAAAGGCACGATACACCGAGGCAAAACGGATGTAGGCCACTTTGTCGAGTTCGATCAGCTGATCCATCATCAGGTTGCCGATCATCTCTGAGGTCACTTCGCGCTCACCAGTGGCGCGCAATGACGATTTAATCTTGTTGATTGCTTCTTCGATACTGTCGATAGACACTGGGCGCTTTTCTGCCGCCCGCAGCATACCACCGCGCAGTTTTTCTTCATCAAACGGCTGACGCGAACCATCGCGTTTAATCACCCGTGGCATCACCAACTCGGCACCTTCAAAGGTGGTAAAGCGCTCATGGCATTGCGTACATTCACGACGGCGGCGTACTTGATGGCCTTCGGCGACCAGACGAGAGTCGATCACTTTGGTATCGGTCGCACTGCAAAATGGGCAATACATGAAATGTCTCCTGCGAGATTGAAGAATGGCGCTCGTTTGCAGTCCAATACAAACGAAAATGGCCGCTAACTATAGCGGCCATGGGAGTTTATCGCATTCACCTATAAAGGTTAACCATAAACAGGGAAGCGAGCGCACAGTTCCAGCACTTTTGCTTTCACGTCAGCGATAACCGCTTGGTCTTGCGCGTTGTCCAATACGTCACAGATCCAGTGAGTCAATTGCTCGCTTTCTGCTTCTTTGAAGCCACGACGAGTAATTGAAGGGGTACCGATACGAATACCTGAAGTCACAAATGGTGAACGTGGGTCGTTAGGTACTGAGTTTTTGTTAACTGTGATGTTCGCTGCACCCAGTGCCGCATCGGCTTCTTTACCGGTCAGTTCACGGCCGATCAAGTCCACCAGCATCAGGTGGTTTTCAGTGCCGCCAGATACGATTTTGTAACCGCGTTCTAAGAACACTTTGACCATCGCTTTCGCGTTCACAACGACTTGTTGTTGGTAAGCTTTGAATTCTGGTTCCAGCGCTTCTTTAAAGGCTACCGCTTTACCCGCGATAACGTGCATCAATGGGCCACCTTGGCCACCTGGGAATACCGCAGAGTTCAGTTTCTTGTACAGGTCTTCATCATCAGCCGCAGAGATGATTAAACCGCCACGTGGGCCTGCCAGAGTTTTGTGGGTAGTGGTGGTCACTACGTGTGCATGTGGTACTGGGTTAGGATAAACACCCGCAGCCACCAAACCAGCAACGTGCGCCATATCCACGAACAGGTATGCGCCGATTTTGTCTGCAATTTCGCGCAGTTTAGCCCAGTCAACAATGCCTGAATACGCAGAGAAACCGCCGATGATCATCTTAGGTTTGTGTTCCAGCGCCAGAGATTCCAGCTCGACGTAGTCGATTTTGCCTTCGTCATCCACACCGTAAGGGATAATGTTGTACAGCTTGCCAGAGAAGTTTACTGGTGAACCGTGAGTCAAGTGACCGCCGTGAGCAAGGTTCATCCCCAGAACTGTGTCACCAGCTTGCAACAACGCCATGTAAACCGCGCTGTTTGCTTGTGAACCTGAGTGCGGTTGCACGTTAGCATATGTTGCGCCAAACAGCTCTTTAGCACGTTCAATTGCCAGCGTTTCTACTACGTCAACATACTCACAACCACCATAGTAACGTTTGCCTGGGTATCCTTCCGCGTACTTGTTGGTTAACTGTGAACCCTGCGCTTCCATGACGCGTGGGCTAGTGTAGTTTTCAGAAGCAATCAGCTCGATATGTTCTTCCTGACGGCGAGTTTCGTCTTCAATCGCCTTCTTCAATTCAGGATCATAATCAGCAATGTTCATACTTTTCTTCAGCATCGGATACTCCAGCTGGATAATATCTAGTAGGTAGGGTTGCGCGTATTCTACTCTGCTCTGCGTCACAATCCCAGCCTCGAATATGATGAAAATCCTTCGTGTTGCAGATGATACTGTTTCACCTTGCGAACAAAGCTTGATACGATTTTGCTGCTTGCATCGCGACTATCGCCGCTGGCAACATGGAGATTATTCCTGCTTTGGCTGTTAAGGTACTGCTGTGCAACGCCGTATTTCTCTGTCTATTTTGATCTTGCTATTGAGCATTAGCCTCGGCGGCTGCGCCCAATATGTGGCAAACCAGATTGTCCATCCTACTCGCGCCTCCAGCGAAATGGCGAACGCCGCAAGCTTTATGGACGCCATGTTGTTAACGCCCCATAACGACTGCGCCAATCCGTGTATTCATTATGTGGCGGGACAACCTTGGACAGACACAGACCCCGCGCGCAGCTTCGAACTGACGCTTGCACTCAACGCGCAATCGAAGCCAGACAGCATTGTGCAACAACAGCGTCAGATGCAAGGCACAGTGATTTTATTGCATGGTTACTCTGCCAATTGGACCTGGATGATGCCTTGGGGGCTATATTTTCAAAGTCGCGGATTTAACACGCTCATCCCCGACATGCCCGCCCACGGCAGCACCAGCGTCAGCGAGTTCAGTTATGGCGTGCGCGATAATCACTACCTTAAACCTTGGCTACAACAGTTGAATCCACCTAGACCTTGGATCGTCGTTGGTCATTCGATGGGCGCAATTGCTGCCAGCTATCTTGCTGCCGATATCGATGCCAACGCGTTAGTATTAATTGCGCCAACCAGCCCTTTACCAGAAGCCAGTAAAAGCGCGGCGTACGCATTTCACCCCGTTTTGAGTCAGTTGATACCGGATAGCAGTATCGATGCCGGCAGTGAACAAGCATTGAAAATCTTGCGCTTGGGCAAAGCCGATACTGATATTCGCAATATTTTGCACAACTGGCAGCGCCCCACCATTTTGTTCACTGCTGATAATGATGGCGTAATTGGCAATGATTGGCCGGCCAAACTCACTGGACTTAAGTTTGAGCAACATCAACTGAGCGCCACTCACGCATCGATTTTGCAACCAACCTCCACGGCGCAACAGTTAATGGATAATTGGTTAGTGCGCTTATTGCAGAAGCCCGCACATTAACGCGCAGAAAGAATAGTCCTGTCGATTGAAAGCGGCCTTTAGAAGTCAAAAGACCAGCAAATTTGCTGGTCTTTTACTTACTATCAGATTCCTAACTAATACAGATCGCGGTGATAACGACCTTGCTCCAGCAATTGATTCACTTGCTCCGCACCGAGCAAACTGAGCAAAGCTTGATGCACACCAACGCCAATTCCTTCGATACTCCCGCAAACGTAAATATGCGCACCGTTGGCCAGATAATCGACCAGTAATGGCTGTTGTGGTGCCAGCAACTGCTGAACATATTGGCCTTGGTCATCGGCGTTGTGGCTGCGGCTCCAAGCACAATCCAACTTGGTTAAACTACCGTTAGCTAAATATTGCGCCAGTTCATCGCGGTAGTAGGCATCACTATCAGCATAGCGCTCACCAAACAACAACCAAGTATCGCTGCCGTGTTTCACGTGTTGACGCTGTTGTAAAAAGCCCAAATACGGCGCTAATCCAGTGCCTGCGCCAATCATGATCAGCGGCAGATCTTGCTCTGGCAAACGGAACCCTTGATGCGGTTTTAGGCGCACACTGAGTTTATCGCCCAGTTTGGCATGGGCTAACAGCCCTGAAGCACGTCCGAATCGGCCATCCTCAAGGGTAACTTTACGCACCATCAGCCGCACATGCGGTGCCGTTCCAGCACTGGCAATCGAGTAACTGCGCACCGCGAGGTCTGGCGTTTGTTGCAAGTATTGGGTCGTACTGATGGCATCCGTCCCAAACTCTTTGGTGAGCGCCTGCACCCGCCATAACGACAAAGTTTTATCCGCCAGCTCCACCGGTTCATCCCCGGTAAATCCAAGCAGATTAAGGTACTCGCGGCTGACCGATTCGCTGACGATTGGCATCAACTCCAGCAGATCGCCTGCCTGCCATTCGCCCGTCAATTGCAGTTCGATGTCATACACTTCGCGGCCACTGTCTGGATTCAAGCAGCGATGCTCAACCACGTGCGCTTCCACAAAACCACTGTCGAGTTTATCTAAACTGAGTTGCAGTCGCTCCGCCAATGATTGATTCCATTGGCTAATGGTATGTTCCGCACCGCGATCGACCTCAGTCAGCGGGATCAACTGCACGGCACCGAGCTCTTGTAGCCGCCGTGACAACCAGTGGCCAAAGGCACAAAACTGTTGATATTGGCTATCACCAAAGGCAAGCACAGCAACTTGCACGTTATGCAAGGCAGTATTGGCTTGCGCCAACCGTTGTTGGAATGCTAATGCGGTATCGGGCGGCTGCCCTTCACCATAAGTCGAGGCAAGCAGTAACACTTGGCGATATTCACTGAGTTCTTCGGGCTGCAATTTGCTCACACAGCGCAGATGAGTCGACAACTGCTGTTGCTCAAACCAGGCTTGCAAGCGTTTGCCATAAGCCGCGGCAGTACCACTTTGACTGGCATAAGCAATCAGGGTGTCGGCATGACCACTGACCGACTCTTTTGGTCGAGCTCGACGATTAAAGAACAACCAGATACCGGTAATCGCAAATGAGCCAAAGGCAAAACCTGCGAGTGACCAGATTATTCGTCCCGGTAAACCGAAGAACAAACCGGTATGGAAGGCGTAGATATTGGCCAAAATGAAGTCGCCACCGGATAACTCATCGTAATGCTGCTGACTCAGCAACTTGCCCGTGGCCAAATCGAGGCTCAAGCTGGAATAGGCTTGTGGATGCGGGGCATCGGGCGCTAAGTAACGCACATTGAGTGCATCTCCCGGACGACGCGGCATATACAATCGTGCAAACTGACCATTGGGCAACTCGCTTTGTAAAGTCGCGCCAACCGCATCGAGATTGACCTCAGTACTGCTACTTTTCTGTGCCACACGCTCTTTTGGGGTTTCCAGCATGCTGCGCACACCATCGCGATACCAATCAAAGGCGAACCAAGGGCCGGTAAGCGCCATGATGAAAATTGGAATAAAGAACCAAGTGCCCAGCAGCGCATGCCATTGCCATAACAAGTGACGGCCACTGCTGCCCTTTTTCCATACCAGCCAATCTTTCACGTTGCGCCAGTTGTCCGGTGCGCGACGAATCAGCCCAGCAATCAAAAAGATAATTGCCATCACCGCTGAGGTCCCCGTGAACAGACTGCCGATAGAATTCGGCATCAGCAACCAACGATGCAATGCCATAACATCGCCAAAGAATTCGCTGATTGCGGGACGATTACCGAGGATCTGGCCGGTATAAGGATTGAAAATACGCCATTCGCGCTGCTTACTTTCCTCATCGCGATATAACGCCTTTCCCGGCTCATCGGCTTCAGGTGCAAGATAAATACGCTCGAGCTTTTTGCCCGGCAACGTAACCGCGGGCAACAGTGCTGCGGGGGCTAAAATGCGGGTTTGTGGGGTCACTTTTTCAGTTGGCCAAGCCGCCGTAATTTGGTCTTCGAGTGCCAATAAGCCACCGGTGAAGCCCACAATCAACAGCACCAATGCGCTTGCTAAACCCAACCACTGGTGAAGACGAAAGCTAATGCGTTGAATCCATTTCTTAGACATAAATGATTATGAGAATAGTTTTCAATTGCGATAATATATAAATAATCTCGCGCCTGAGCTAGTAGCTAACCGGACAAATTTACTGAAATTTGCATTTTTGTGCGGTTGTCTCAATAGAATGCGGCTCAGGGGTTAAAATGTCTCAGTAATCTTATGCTTTTATTAAGCTTCAATTAATTTAATTTACTACGAAATACGAAATACACCGCGCCAACCAAACACAAACCCGCCCAGAGATAGTCCAGCTTTAATGGTTCTTTGAGATAAAACAGCGAGAACGGCACAAACACCATCAAGGTGATCACTTCTTGCAAAATCTTTAACTGCCCGACACTCATCACGGTAAAGCCAATGCGATTAGCCGGCACCTGTAACAGGTACTCAAACAGGGCAATTCCCCAGCTTGCGAGCGCGGCTATCAGCCAAAATTTATTGTTCAGTTCTTTGAGATGGGCATACCAAGCAAAGGTCATAAACACATTACTGCAGAGCAGTAAGGAGACTGTAATAACGAAGGGATTCATCGAGTGACTCAAATACCCAAGTGTGGGCAGATAGTTAGATGGCACATTTTACGCCGCGCCATCTCACCGAGTAAATCGAACGAATGATAATTACGCTTGAAAGCGCTGCACTAACTGCTGTTGCGCCCAAATTAGCTGCTCTAGCTGCTCAGTAGAATTGGCAAAAGCGCTCACCCCTTGATAGCTTTCTTCAGTGATATCAGCAATCTGACCAATATTGGCGCCAATATGTTCGCAGCTCGTTTGCTGCTGCGCCGCCGCACTGGCAATCTGCTCGCTGTTTTGACTCACTTCCGCAATCAAACGCTGAATATCATTCATGCAGGCAGCTGTGATGGCGCTTTGCTGTAATCCTTGTGCCATGGCGCTTTGACAATGCACCATTAACCCTACAGTAGCGTCGGCGCCTTGCTGCAACTGCTGAATAATCTGCTTGATGGTGTTGGCCGATTCTGACGTTTGCTGCGCTAAGGCGCGCACTTCACTGGCAACCACCGCAAAACCACGCCCATGTTCGCCCGCTCGCGCCGCTTCAATCGCGGCGTTTAATGACAACAGATTGGTTTGATCGGCAACCCCTTGGATGACATCAAGCACGCCGCCGATTTCTCGCGACGAGCTATCCACGGCCTTGATTGAATCACTAGCCTCCTTTAACGACTCGGCCAAGGTTTCAATGCCCTGAGTACTGATATCCACTTGCTCGCGACCATGATTCACCGCCGAACTCATGGCTAATACACTTTCTAGCGATAACGCAGCGGACTGCGCCACCTCTTCCACCGCCTTACCGAGCTGTACCATAGCCACATTCACCTGCAAGGTTTGCTGGCGCTGCTCATCTAAGGCTTGGTGGGTTTGTTGCGACCGAGTACGCGTTTGTTCGGCCACTTCGGTGAGTTGTAGCGCACCAGCCTGAAACTGCTGCAACATCTGCCGAATATGGTTCAATAGTGCGTTGGTACTGTTCGCGAGTAAACCAAACTCGTTATGGCTTTGATAACGCACATCCTCGGTTAAGTCTCCGGCAACTGCGGCTGCTTGAACGCGCAATAAGGCTTTCAGTGGGCGTTTAATCGCTAAGTAGATGTTCATGCTAACGATCAGCGCCAACGGCAATGACACCGCTAAAATTGCCAGTGTCAGCCAAAAGCCGGTTTGCAGTGCTTGGTAGACATGTTCAGCACTATCGGTAACTGAGCTATGCGCGGCTTGATCTACAGCGCCCAAAATCGCAATCGCATAATCGATGGTGCCACCGGTCATATCGACTAACTCAGTGCGTTGTTGCTTCGCATCTAAGGCGGCCAATTTCGCCGTCGTTAATTGTCCCAGCAGTTGGCGCAAACTCGGTTGAACCTCAGTCGCCAATGCGTCAATGACATTTCCCTTAACGTCATCCAGTTGTTGCTGAGCGCGACTCATATCAAATTGATCGACGGCACTCATAACTGCGGCCACACTTTGCTGCAGTAATGAGATATCGGTGCCTGCGAGGGATAATTCAGTTGCAGCTTGATTCCAACCTTGGCGCAGCTCCGTCAATTCAGCCTGCGCCGCCAACAAGGTAAGCTGCTGCTCGGCTAACATTTTACCTTGGGAAAAGTAATCATCATCAAAGCTATCAAACGGTGAAATCAGCGATTGTAATTCTTGGTTATCCCCTGCGAGCTGCTTCAGCTCAGCTAACGCTTCGTTAAATAATCGCTGAGACTCAGCAAAGCTATCCAAGGTGATAATAGCCACCTGTTTATCTTCAAGGCTGGGCAAGGTTTTTAACTGCCTATCGCCATTAAGCAGCACTTTGCCGAGTTGGTTAGTTTGCAGCACCAACGGCGTGGCAACATCGGTCATTAACTGCAGCTGTTGTTTGACGCGTTCGCTGGATAATAGATTGACCCCACTGCCAAGCAGCAGTAACAGCGCCAGCAGGGAAAAGCCCAACATCACTTTCTGAGTAATGGATAACCGAATAATCAATCGACGCAACCGTCGTTGCATAGTTGCTGGAATAAGACGCCCAATCGCCATGTCGTTTACCCTTTATAAGTAGGAAACACGGCGTGACGGCGAGGGAAACCAGCGTCGGCCGTGGCACGAGTTAGCGCAAGTTTAAGACGGAGTAATGACAGTCAGATGACAACTGGAGCGAAAGCGCTTGTGAGCCATTTAACTGTTGAAAATTGTGTCAAAAGGTAAACAAATTTTAAGCAGTTATTTCTATCCACATGATTTATAGCCGATTTATACGTTGATTTAGGAATCTTTACTAAATCCTTACACTTTCGCGCTCGGCGTTGACAGCAAAGTCGATATACTGCCGAAAGTGAATTTTTCAATCATTTGGAACCAGTCCGCAGTCGCGCCTACTGGACGTTCAGGGAATTCTGCAAACATGAAAAAATCGTTGAAACGCAAGCTGATCTTCGTTGCTGTGCTAGTGGTAATTGCGCTGGCGATTACTGTTTATTACGTGACGCGTCCTAAACCAGCACCTACTTACGCTACTGAAGCAGCGCATCGGGGTAATATCGAAAACACCGTATTAGCCAACGGCATGCTGCAAGCCTATAAGTTGGTTAACGTGGGGGCACAGGTATCGGGTCAGATCAAAACCTTGGCTGTCGAATTAGGCCAAGAAGTGAAAAAAGGCGATT
This sequence comes from Shewanella avicenniae, assembly GCF_017354945.1. Lineage (NCBI taxonomy): Bacteria > Pseudomonadati > Pseudomonadota > Gammaproteobacteria > Alteromonadales > Shewanellaceae > Shewanella > Shewanella avicenniae. Next base: position 3,118,477 of record NZ_CP071503.1, read on the forward strand.
TGATCGCGCAAATCGATAGTTTAACCCGCCAGAACAGCCTGAAAAATGCCGAAGCCTCGTTGAACAGCATCAAAGCGCAGTATCGCGCTAAGTTGGCGCAGATCCACCAAGCACAATTGGAATACGCCCGTCAGAAAGCGATGCTGGCCGATAACGCCAGTTCTAAAGCAGATTATGAAGCCGCTGAAGCAACCTTAACCGTGTACAACGCGGAATTAGAACAGTTAAAAGCGCAACAGGCGCAAGCCGAAATCCAGTTAGACAACGCGCGCGTTGATTTAGGCTACACCACCATCACCGCCCCGTTGGACGGCACTGTGGTGTATAACGCGGTGGAAGTGGGTCAAACCGTCAACTCCAATCAAACCACGCCAACCATCGTGGAGATGGCACAGCTGAGCAAGATGACCGTGAAGGCGCAGATCTCTGAAGCCGACGTAGTTAACGTGAAACCCGGCCAAGAGGTGTATTTCACCATTTTGGGCAACCCCAATAAAAAATACTTTGCTACGCTGCGCGCTATCGAGCCGGGACCAACCTCAATGGATGGTAACGACAAAGACATGACCTCCAGCGATTCTGATGCCATCTACTATAACGGTCTGTTTGATGTAGATAACGCAGACCGAGCGCTGCGCATTGGCATGACCGCACAGGTTTCTATTGTGTTAGCCCAAGCCAAAGATGTACTGCTGGTGCCGGCACAAGTGCTGCAAACCGCCAAAGCAGGCGGTCCAAATAAAGCCGCGGCAGCTGGTAAGCCAGAGGCTAAGGCCAAAATGGCCAAAGCGGATGGCAAAGGCGCCAAACAATATCAAGTGCCGGTGTTAGTCGATGGCAAAGTTGAATATCGCGATGTGCAAGTGGGCATCAATAACAAGGTGTACGCCGAGATTGTGTCAGGGCTTAACGATGGCGATGAAGTGGTGATCGGTATGCCATCAGCCACCAGCTACTCTAGCCGCTTTGGCCGTTCAGTGAGACTGTAATTTATGAGCAAACCCTTACTCGAAGTCAGTGGTGTGTATCGCTCATTTCCTGCGGGCGAGCAGCAACTGACGGTACTGCACGATATCAATCTCACCATTGAGCGTGGTGAGATGGTGGCAATTGTTGGTCAATCTGGTTCCGGCAAATCCACCTTGATGAATATTTTAGGCTGCCTCGATAAGCCGTCTGAGGGCACCTATTTTATCAACGGCCAAGATACCTCGAAGATGGAAGCCGATGAGCTGGCTGAACTACGTCGCGAATACTTTGGCTTTATCTTTCAACGCTATCATCTGCTCGGTGATTTAACCGCCGTTGGCAATGCCGAAGTACCGGCAATTTATGCAGGCAAAGCCCGCGAGCAACGTCATGTGCGCGCTGAGCAACTGTTAACACGCTTAGGTTTAGGTGACCGGCTTGACCACAAACCTAGCCAGTTAAGTGGTGGGCAACAACAGCGGGTGAGTGTGGCGCGGGCGCTGATGAATGGCGGCGATGTGATTCTGGCCGACGAACCGACCGGCGCACTCGACAGCCACAGCGGTGAAGAGATGATGCGCTTGCTACAAGAGCTTCATCAAGATGGTCACACCATCATTATCGTGACCCACGATATGCAAGTCGCGCAATACTCCGACCGCATTATCGAAATCAAAGATGGGGTGATTTTTGCCGATCGGCGCAATAAGCCATCGCCTCAACCCAAGACCATTCCAAACCACAGCGCCAAACCTCGTAATCTATTGGCGCATTGGGATAACTTTTCAGAAGCGCTGAAGATGGCGTTGCTGGCGATGACCTCGCACCGTTTGCGTACCTTTCTCACCATGCTCGGCATCATTATTGGTATCGCCTCGGTGGTCTCAGTCGTGGCGCTCGGTGAAGGCTCACAACGGCAAATTTTGCAAAACATCAGCTCAATGGGCACCAACACCATTGATGTTCGCCCCGGCAGTGGCTTTGGTGATCGACGTTCAGGCCGTATTCGCACCTTAACCGCCAGTGACGCTGAAGCACTGAAAAACTTGCCATTTGTGGACAGCGTTACGCCATCTATTAATACCAGCGTCACCATTCGCTATGGCAACCAAGCAAAAAGCGCCTCGGTCAGTGGTGTCGGCCCAGACTTTTTCCGCGTACGCGGTTATGAGTTGGCCGCTGGTCAATATTGGGATGAACAAAGCGTAGATTCACTGGCGCAAGAAGCGGTGATCGACGACAACACCAAACGCGAGCTGTTTCCCGACAGCAACCCGATTGGTGCGGTGATTTTCCTCGGCAGTTTGCCGGTGCGGATTATTGGGGTCACCGAGAAGAAGCAAAGCGCCTTTGGAAATAACGACGCGCTCACCGTTTGGGTGCCGTTTACCACCGTTGGCGGTCGCATGATGGGGCAGCATTATCTTGGCAGCATCTCTGTACGGATTGACCAAGACGCGCCGAGCGCCGCCGCTGAGCAAGGGATTATCAGCTTGCTGAAGATGCGTCATGGCACCGAAGACTTCTTCACCATCAACACCGATACCATTCGGCAAAATATTGAGAAAACCACCGCGACGATGACGCTGTTGATTTCCGCTATTGCGGTGATCTCGTTGGTGGTGGGCGGTATCGGCGTGATGAACATCATGTTGGTGTCGGTCACCGAACGCACACGCGAAATCGGGGTACGGATGGCAGTGGGCGCTCGCCAAGGCGATATCTTGCGGCAGTTCTTAATCGAGGCAATCTTGGTGTGTCTCTGCGGCGGGATTTTAGGGATCAGTCTGTCATTTTTGATTGGCTTTGGTTTCTCATCTGCCAGCAGTAATTTCCAGATGATCTACTCCACCAATTCCATTATTGCCGCGTTTGCCTGCTCAACTTTAATTGGGGTGCTATTTGGCTTCTTGCCTGCGCGCAATGCCGCTCGCCTTGACCCTGTTGATGCTTTGGCCAGAGAGTAATTTCATGATGAAACAGTACAATATTCGATATCATTTGGCCGCCATCGCCGTTTGCAGCAGTTTGCTGAGCGGCTGTGGGGCGCTCACCCGCAGCGAATATCAACCACCAGCGTTACAAATTCCCGCCAGTTGGCAGCAAGCTCAGCTGGCGACTGAAGTCAGGCTCGATCCTTGGTGGCACTCTTTTAACAACCCTGAACTAAACACGCTGATCAACGATGTGCTTAGTCACAACAGCGACCTGGCGTTAGCCACTCTGACGCTCAAGCGGGCGCGCTTACAAGCAGGCTTGAGCCGCGATGATTTATGGCCGCAACTGTCATCCACACTCAGCGCCAGCAAAAGCAAGCCGCTAGATGGTGGCGACAGCAGCACCAGTTATAGCGCCGAATTGTCAGTCAGCTATGAAGTGGATTTATGGGGCAGAGTGTCAGCCAATATCGATCAAGCCCAATGGTCAGCAATGGCGAGTCTTGAAGACCGCGAAAGCACAGCACAAAGCTTAGTGGCCACCACGGCATCACTCTATTGGCAGATTGGCTACCTAAAGCAGCGGATCCAACTAAGCCAAAACAGTATCGATTACGCCAAACAAACCTTGGCATTAACGCAGCAACAATATGCTAATGGGGCGGTTTCGCAACTTAACGTATTGGAAGCGCAGCGCAGTTTAGCCGGCCAAGAAGCCAACCATAGCCAATTGGTACAACAGTTGGTTGAAGCGCAAAATGCCATGGCAATTTTGTTTGACCGGCCACCGGCAGAGTTTCCGATTGCCATCGACAAACTGCCTGAAGGCCAAGTGCCCAACATTGGCGCTGGAGTGCCAGCCGATATATTGGTGCGCCGCCCGGATGTGAAATCTGCGCTGTATCAGTTACGCGCGTCACTGGCTGCCAAAGATGCCACCTTTGCGCAATACTTTCCAAGCCTGAGCCTCACTGGTGCAGTGGGTGATTCTTCCGAGGAACTGAAAGAGTTACTGCGCAATCCCATTGGTAGCATTGGTGCAAGGTTAACCCTGCCGTTTTTGCAATGGCGGCAGATGAATATCAACAATGATATCGCTGACTTAACCTATCAATCGGCCATCATTAGCTATCGGCAAACCCTATATAAAGCCTTTGAAGACGTAGATAACGCCATCTCCGCACGGCAGCAGTACGCTTATCAGGGTGAGAAGTTGCAACAGCAATATGATGCGGCGGCAGCGGCAGAGAAAATCTACGCCAGCCAATATCGTAACGGAGCTGTGAGCATTCAAGATTGGTTAACGGCGCAAGAAACACTGCGTAATGCAGAAGCATCACTGCTGCAAAACCGCTACAATCAACTTACTGCGCAATCAACCTTGTATCTGGCCTTAGGCGGCAGTGATATTGCGCCCGAGCTGACACAGTAAACGTTGATGGTTCAGTTGAGCTCATTGTTTTTCTTAGCAATACAACTAAAAGCTCTACAACGAAAAAAACCGGCGGGGGATGTCCGCCGGTTTGTGCTTCTGCCATCGCCCCACGAGCCTATGGGACTCGGCAGAAAAACTAGAAGAAGCCGAGAGGGCTAGTACCGTAACTGACCAGCAAGTTCTTGGTTTGCTGATAGTGTTCCAGTGCCACTTTGTGAGTCTCGCGACCGATACCCGACTTCTTATAACCACCAAAGGCAGCATGTGCTGGATATGCGTGATAGCAGTTGGTCCATACACGTCCGGCTTTGATCCCGCGCCCCATGCGATAAGCACGGTTCATATCACGAGTCCAAACCCCTGCCCCTAAACCAAATTCAGTATCGTTGGCGATTGCTAACGCTTCTGCTTCATCTTTAAAAGTGGTTACACCAACCACTGGGCCAAAGATTTCCTCTTGGAATACGCGCATCTTATTGTGGCCAAACATCAAGGTAGGCTGAATGTAGAAGCCTTTGTTCAATGCCGCATTCGGCATTTGCGCCACGCCACCACCGGTCAGGAAATTCACCCCTTCATTACGGCCAATTTCCAGATAATTCATAATGCGCTCAAACTGTTCCATAGAGGCTTGCGCACCCACTTGGGTATCCGTATCGAGCGGATTACCGCGAATGATGCGCTCAGCGCGCGCAACTACCTGCTTAATAAATTCAGGATAGATGCTCTCTTGAATAAGTGCACGCGATGGGCAAGTACAAACTTCACCTTGGTTGAAGAATGCCAGCACAGTGCCTTCAACACATTTGCTCAGGTAGTCATCTTCAAACTGCATTACATCTTCAAAGTAGATGTTCGGTGACTTACCGCCGAGCTCAACGGTACTTGGGATCAACAAGTCTGCCGCACAGCGCAAAATATGTTGTCCAACCGGCGTTGAGCCAGTAAAGGCCAATTTAGCGATGCGTTTGCTGGTGGCCAGCGCTTGACCTGCTTCTTCGCCGATACCGTTAACAATGTTCACCACACCATCTGGCAGTAGATCGCCAATCACTTCCATCAACACCAGAATCGATGCTGGTGTTTGCTCCGCTGGCTTCATCACCACACAGTTACCAGCCGCTAACGCCGGCGCCAGTTTCCATGCAGCCATCAACAGTGGGAAGTTCCACGGAATGATCTGCCCAACAACCCCCAGCGGTTCATGGAAATGATAGGCCACCGTAGTGCTATCGATTTCAGCGGCGGTGCCTTCTTGAGCACGAATACAGCCGGCAAAGTAGCGGAAATGATCCACCATCAATGGGATATCGGCCGCCAGCGTTTCACGCACGGCTTTACCGTTATCCCAAGTTTCTGCAACCGCCAACATTTCTAAGTTTTGCTCGATGCGATCTGCAATGCGCAGCAAAATGTTGCTGCGCTCAGCCACCGAGGTGCTTCCCCAAGCATCTGCAGCTGCGTGCGCCGCATCTAACGCCAACTCGATATCGGCTTCATTTGAGAGCGGAACTTGACAGAAAACTTCACCGTTAACAGGTGAGATATTATCGAAATAACGGCCAGAAACAGGTTCTACCCAGCGGCCACCAATGTAGTTTTGGTATTGAGACTTAAAGGTTACAACGGATCCCAATTCCCCAGGATTGGCATAAATCATGTGCATGACCTCTTATCTTTTAGTGGTATTGTGCGTCTTGTCACATAAAGATTAGACTTTAATAACATTCATGACTTCGCTATTTGTCCTTTTTAGTTTGCTGAGCGTCCAGTTCGTTATACTAATTAAGAAACACAACAAATAAGCAGATGAAGAGTAGCAAGTAACATACTAAAAACCTTGAAAAAGGAGTGAAGATGTCTATTGCAGAGTCACTGTTGCAACCGCTACACAAGGCCCACCGCGAAGTGCGACAACTGGTGGAAAACCGGACCTTGTATGAATCTCATGGGTTAGACTTAGCGATCTATGACACCTATGAAGAAGCCGAACGGGTACAGCTCGATGCGGATCAAGTGCTTTATTGCGCCATGCTCAGCGGTAAAAAAGTGCTGCATGGTGAATACGGCTACGACGCCGCTTTTTTGCCTAATGAATCCTTTGTGATGTCACCGGGTGATAAAGTATTTATCGACTTTCCAGAAGCGTCTGCAGCCATGCCTACTACCTGTCTGACACTGTCATTTAGTCCGGCACGAATCATCGAAGCGCGCGATAAATTGGCGCGACAACATGCAGATATTCAGCTCAACAGCTGGTGCAATATTTCCGACCATCACCTGCATATCACTCATTCTTCCGCTACTCAGCATCTGCTGCTGCGCATCGCCGAGGCCTTTATGATGGGCGATCATGACCGCGATTTGGTGCTAAATTTCGGTGCGGATGAACTGCTATCGCGCATGGCCAGACAGTACGGTCACCAAGCTTTGATGCAACTGGCTGAACAAGATCCTGAACAAAATGCGCTAACGGCGGTGCTGAGTTATATCGATAACAAACTGCATCACGCCATTGAGGTGGAAGATTTGTGTAAAGTGGCCTGTATGAGCCGCAGCAAACTTTACCAACAATTTGCCGCGTTAGCGGGCTGCAGCCCGATGGAATACATTCAGCAACAACGACTTCATCGCGCGAAACAGCTGTTAGAACAAGGGCAAAGCGTCACCCAAGCATTTTTAAGCGCTGGCTTTGTCAACGCCGCGCATTTCTCTCGCCGTTTTCAGCAACACTTTGGTGTGACGCCAAAACAATACGCCATCAACGCGGCACATAAACACATCTGATCCGGCTTGCAGTGGCGGGATTGCCACTGACCCTATTTTCTCTGAAATCCCACTGGTTTTAGCGGTTTACCAATTGATAACTAATGGCAATGCTGGCCGAAAATCTTGGCTGCGCCCCTGCAAACCGTCATCAAATATCAGTTCCATAAGCGGTGTTAATCCTGTGACTAGCGAGATGCAACTCTGTTGCTCCATGGCTTTGGCGGCAGTGGAGCGAACACAGCCCTCCACCATACTGATAATCACGCTAGTGAGCTGATTAAGCCCATGTGCATCTAACAGTTGCTGAGTTTGATAAGTGTCAGCGGCGTTAACCGCTTCGCCGTTCTTGTTAAACAGAAAAAACCACATAGGCTCTGTCAGTGGGTTATCGGCCGCCAGCATCAGCTGATAGCCATCTGGGAGATATTTCGGGCGGTAATCGACCAAGGCGATATTGCTATTCGGCAAGGAGGAATAACAGACCCCAAAGGGGCAGATTAAGCTGTTATGCGGATCAAACCGTTGCGGTAGACGAGTGACGAGATTGATATCAGCCTGCAACTGCATCTCATCCACCACATACAAGAGTTCAAGATAGATATTGCCGAAAAAGAAGCGCCGATTCGCTGTGCCCTGTCCTTGATGATCTCTTGGAGCGCACTCCTTTAGGCCAAAGGCGTCCAGTACGTCTGCTTCTGGAGCTCCGGGGCTACATAAAATAAAAAGATGATCGATATCCATAATGCTCCCTGCTGGTCGATGTTTATTTTTTATTCATCGCAATTAAGCGTAGGCAGTTTTATGATAAAAAATGCTAGATCGGCTAAAATTTGTCGCAATTTGCGTTCTGTGTACATTGAGCACCGCTTCAATGAAACCGAAAGTGGCTGTCAGCACCCAGAACAAGAGACGAGAAGTCTCACGATCATGATGAAGGAGCATCAGATTAATCAATGGCTTACAACCGAATAGATCCTGCATTGGCAGATGACATGGATCAGTATCGTCGCTCACTGCTGCGGATCATGCTGGCAGTGATGGCTGCTATCGCGCTGGGGCTGAGCTTAAGCAACTACTCCTCCGGCAAGGAACTCAGTTTTATTCTGGCGGAAACGGCTATCGGCATATACTGCTTAGTCTTCTTAATGCGGCTAAAACAGGTGAAATGTATTCGCTGTTGGATGCTGCCGCTGATCATCACAGTATTTAGCATTGTTGTGGTCGCTATTCATCAGCGCGCCTTAGCCGCTGACGGCTTTTATTGGCTGATGTTAATGCCGCCGATGAGCTTACTATTTACCGGCTTAACCTTTGGCGGTGTGCTTTCTGGCGTATTTGGCCTACTAGGGTTGGCAGTGCTAGGCAATAGTATGCGCCTCGCCGATCAATCTCTGGATGTGCCGCTCATCGTCAACGGCGCCATGTGTTATGTCATCATCTGGTCGACCTGCCATGTGTGCGAATATCGCCGCATTATGGCGCTAAAGAAACTGCGTAATATCGCCGCGCGCGACCCACTGACGGGTATTTATAACCGCTTACAGTTAGAAGATGCGTTTTCACAATTGCAGCTCCAACATGACCAGCATGGCGAATCATTCGCCATGCTGCTGTTAGATATCGATTACTTTAAGCGCTTAAATGACCAGTATGGCCACATTGCGGGTGACCAAGTGCTGCGCCAATTAGCCTTGATGCTCAGGCAAGCCTGCTTGACCCAGGATTGGTGTTTTCGTATGGGTGGTGAAGAGTTTTGTGTGTTACTGCCACAGTGCGATGCGAGCTCTGCAATCACGCACGCCGAAAATCTTCGGCAGAAAATCGCAAATCATGCAGTACCCTATCTGAATCACTCACTGCACTTTACAGTCAGTATAGGTATTGCCGTGTGGCCTGATGATGGCAACGACTTTGATGCTTTCTATCGACAAGCGGATGAACGCTTGTACCTCGCCAAACACCAGGGGCGCAACTGTACTGTGGGCACGGGCGACACCCAAATTCAAGAAACCGCCAGTTGAGCTAATAGGGCAAACTTAGGCGCATGACGTTTCAGGAATAAGCTGCGCTAAATAAGCGAGATTATGGCTGGCGAGCGAGCCTTTGGCGATTTGATAACATTCATCAAGTTGCTGCTGTACCAGTGCGACTAAGCCGCTATCGAGTTTACCTTGCTCGACATATGCTGTAATGATGTTGAGTACCTCATCAGGCGCCATCCCAATGCGATAAGGCCGGTCTTGCACCAGCGCTTGAAACACATCAGCCACCGCAATAATGCGCGCTTCAATACTGAAATCTTGCTCACTGGGGTGAAATGGATAGCCGGCGCTATTAACGCTTTCATGGTGATAAGCTGCCCAGCGGGCAATTTCCTGTAACCCGTCAATCTGGCGCAAAATCTCGTAGGTTTCATAGCTGTGGCGATTCATAACTGAACGCTCAATGCGGTTCAATGGCCCGGGTTTATCGAGAATATGATCAGGAATATGCAGTTTGCCGACATCATGTAACAGCGCTGCAATCTCAATTTTTTCACACTGCGCCGCAGATAAACCGTACTGACGCGCAAGAAATTTCGCCAGTTCCGCCACCTTTACCGAATGCTGCGCGGTAAATGGGCTTTTTTGATCGACGATATAGGAAATGATTAACGACAGCTGCTTAATCTGCGACAGCGCAAGCAGTTGCTGACTGCCCAATAACCCCATGTTCCAGCTGTAACGAGTGATATGCCGATCTTCCAATGAGATCCAAAATGACTCACATTGCGCCACCTGTTCAAATGCAGCGACGAGTTCGGGATCAAAATACTCCTCAGTGTACGCCGCAATCATTTTATAGATTTTGTGTTTCACCAGCAGAATATCGCGATGGTAGTGGGTTGCGGCAAAGACATCGATGCGATCAGCCAAGAAAATAAGATTGGCCATGCGCTTGTCGTAGTCACTGAGGGATTGATGCTGCAGCTGTGGCCACGGTGTGTGGTGATACAAGATAGGTACAGCAAACTTAGCCAGTGGCGCAAACCCTTGCAGCAAGTGATAACCGATATCGCAATGGATATGCGCATCTTGCCAATCAAAGTGATTCACCAAATTTTTATGAGTTTGCTCTGATGACACGCCACAGTCATGCAGTAATCCTAAATCAAACACGTACTGTAAATCGCTATCGCTCAGCCCTAATTCTCGGCCAATCTGGATGGCAATATAGCCTACCCGTTTCCCATGATTGGTATCATTGATGCCCACCAAGGATACTGCGGTTTCGATGGCCAAAATCATCTGCCGTAAATCGATGGTTAACGAACGCCCCATGTTCATCACCTCACTACCAGCTTACCAGCTCCTTTATCAATGATAGTCCCTAATTAATGTCATCAGTGGCAACGCCAAGCTACAGCAGCAGGTTTATGTAAAAAATGCCGCAAAGGCGGCATTTTTAATCAATCAAGATGAAAAGATTTCCATTACCCGGTTCAGTAAATATCGAGTTTGATGTTGCGTACGCCCCACTCGCGCATCGCCTCCCCCTGCGGTCCCATCTCATTGGCTGGATGGAATTTAGTGCCGATAGGGCTGATACGATGCAAAAAACTGATCGCCGCAGGATAATGTAGCGACAACGTATTGGCAGGTAGCGCCCCGTCATCAGGCTGCATCACCCGAGTAAACAGATCTTTTGTTGGTGTTGAGAAGCTGATCGAGCTGTTGTCACCGCTAAACGTGAGCCAGTAAATATCAGAGAAGTAGCCCTTAAACTCGGGGAATTGCCACTTTTCACCGGCAACACCTTCGTTATAATCATTCTCCCAAGTGGCAAATTTCACCCCTTCTAAACGGTTAGCCCATACACGATACGGCCCATCACCCAACCAGCGTTTATGTTGCATCGCAGCTTTAGGGTAATCAAACCCAACGCCGTGCAGCACATACTTGCCATCGAGTTGATAATCGAGATCCATCGACAGATAACCCGCCGCATGTACGGTCCAGATGAGCTTGCTGATCCCCGCGGGCGGATTCACCACGGTAATCACTAAATCACCGTTTTGAAGCGTGGTTTGCAGCTCAGTCGCTTTTTTAACCGCAGTGTTGGCATCAACGCGGGTTGAATCGTGCACCGGCCACGCACCTTTTCGGCTGTCAAACGCACTATCATCCGAACGCAGTAACAGCGGACCATTGCTCAGTGCTGCGGTTTGCCCCTGTTTTTGGTACGACAGCAACAAGCCTGTTTTAGCATCAAAACGGATCAGTTTATCGCTTACTTCCACCTGCAACAGCTGGGCGGTGTGCTGAGTAATCGTTGGCGCTTTAGCTTGGCCACTCGCCGCTACTTTAGCTCGCTGGCTAAAGTCATTCGCCGTTTGCGCGGCTATTGAAGCAGCGGATTGAATCGGCCAAGTATTGGTCCAAATCGACTGCTGCTTGGCATTAATAAACTCAACCTCTAATCGCCCTTGCTGCGCCCAATCAGCTGGTAAACCCAACTGAACCGCCGCCATCTGCTGAGGCTTAATCGCTGGTAATGCAACACGCTTGCTGGCGACTAACTTCGGCGCGCCAGCAAAAGCACTGACCGGTTGATACAAGCGCCACTCCATTTGGGCGCCGCTCAAATCGATAAAGTCATAGAGGTTTTTAATAGTCAGTAAGCCATTGAATTGCGGTGAAAGCGCTTTACCGTTGGCAAGATTAACCACCTTTATCGGTGCCCAAATATCTTTAATGGTGAAGTAGCTGCCTTCCAACTCATGATGCGGCCCCACAATGCCATCTGGCGCGTGGTTACCATCAGTGTCTATGCGGTTGTTATCATCAGTACGTACCAACCCTTCATCAGCTAACACCCACAGAAAACCACCAGCCCCAAACGGCGCATTGCTGATGTAGTTCCAGAAGTCACGCAAGCCTGCGCCGTGGCCACCATCATACAAGCCGTGTAAAAACTCGGTTGGCATCAGAATTTCATTCTGCTCGGTTTTCGCCAATAGCTCTGCATAGGTAGGATAGTGGTCAGTATCGATATGACGGAACAGCTCCCACGGATGGATCACCGGCCGTTGCTGAATATCATACTTGGCGTAATCGTCATTAACGTCATTATTCCAGCCGCCTTCGTTGCCGTTCGCCCACATCAAGATGCTGGGATGGATCTGATCACGTTGGACCAACTCACCCACTAAACGCTGTGCGGTTTCGGTATCCAACACAGGTTGCTGCCAAGTGGTCAGCTCATCAATCACATAGATACCCAGTCGATCGGCTGCTTCCAAAAAGTGCACATCCGGTGGGTAATGCGACATACGCACCGCATTCATATTCATGCTTTTGATCAGCTTGATATCATCAACACTGATCTGTTGCGTCAGGGTGCGGCCGGTTTCTGGACGGAAGCTGTGGCGGTTCACGCCTTTGAGGGTGATCCTAGTGCCGTTCAAATACAAGCCATCGTGAGGACGCACCTCAAAGGTTCTAAAACCAAAGGTTTTGTCGATACTGTGAAGAATGTTATTGCCTGCTTTTAGCTGTAAGCGCACTTGATACAAATTAGGCGTTTCAGCGGTCCACAATGCCGGGGCTGTAATTTGTGCACTTAAATGGGCTTTATTCTCGGTGACACTGGTTGAGCTAAACGGCTTGCCCACAGGGTTGCCCGCCATGTCGAGGATACGAGCTTCAACATAGGCGTTAGCAGGCAAATTAGCGCCTTCAAGATAGGCATCAAGAGTAAATTTGCCACTGGCTTTAGCATCTAAACTGACCCAATCAATATGCGCTTGCGGTAAAGCCTGCAAAAATACTTGGCGGAAAATCCCACCAAACACCCAGTAATCGGCTTGACGTTCAGCCGCTTCAATATGTTTATTGGCGGAGATTTTATCGACCACCACTTTCAACTCATTGCTCTGGTTAGCCTTTAAAAATGGGGTGATATCGTAGCTGAAACGATAAAAGCCCCCCTGGTGTTTGGCGCCCACCTGCTGGCCGTTCACAAACACTGTGGTATCGGTCATTACCCCATCAAATACGATTTTGATGGTTTTATTCTGCCAGTCAGCGGGAATGGTAAACTCGCGACGATAGATGCCCTGCTCGTCATGTTTATCCACCACATGGCCGTAATCGTAGCCGCCAAAACCTTGCAACTCCCAGTTGGATGGCACGGCAATTTTGCTCCATTTGCCGCAGTTGCGCCCTTTGCTGCAGTAAAAATCCCACTCAACGGCGTCGTCACTGCCTGTGCCACTCAACATTTGGATTTGGGTAGTGACGTTTGCTGCCGGCGGAGTCACTGTCAATCCTTGCTGATAAGCGCAAGCCATGAGCCAACTGCTCACAAACAGCATCAGTGCCAGTTTGATTCTACTGATGTTCATCATGATTCCTTGTATTAACGCGTGTCATGTTTCCGCTGGAAAAGCCTGTGCTATTGCATCGGAAACAACCTAGCCCACCAGTGGACTATGATGACCCAAACACCATTAGTAATACAATTAAACTTGGGTGGAATTGAGAGTACTGCGCGGATTTTAGTTGCTGAGCAGCACTACAGGGCACAAAAAAACGCCGCAAAAATGCGACGTTTTCATTAAGGAATTCAACAAATTACGTTAGTGCTGCGTATTCCAATTTGGCGTAGTAGCTTGCTGCAGATGTTTGATAAAAAACATAAATTGACGCCGCTGCACATAATCAATCGGCCCAGTCGAACGCCCCACGCTGTGCTCACCACCGGGCACCGCTAGCAAGTCAAAGTCTTTATCCGCATTGATTAACGCATCCACCAGCCGTAACGACGATGATGGGTCAACATTGCTGTCTTGCTCGCCGTAGATAATCAGCAACTCGCCCTGCAACTTGGCGGCATTCACAACGGATGATGCGCGCAGATAGCTATCATCCACTGGCCAGCCCATCCATTGTTCGTTCCAACTCATCTTGTCCATGCGGTTGTCGTAACAGCCGGCGTAAGCAACCCCGACTCGATAAAAATCAGCATGGAACAGCAGCGCACTCAAGGTACTTTGGCCCCCCGCCGAAGCACCGTAAATGCCCACACCGTTGTCAATGTTGTACCAAGGGTACTTTTTCGCCGCGGCTTGGTGCCACAAAATGCGATCGGGGAAACCTGAGTCACTAAGGTTTTTCCATGCCACATCGTGAAACGCTTTGGAGCGATTCTTGGTGCCCATGCCATCCATCTGCACCACGATAAAGCCAAGGTTGGCCAAGGCTTGCATGCCAATCACCTTGTCGCCGCCGGAGTGATAACCAAACGGCCAAAAATCTTTCGGTACAAAGCTATCGTGCGGGCCAGCGTAGATATTCTCGATGACCGGATAACGCTGGTTCGGGTCGAAGTTTTGTGGCTTAACGATTAAACCCCAAATATCGCTGTTGCCATCGCGGCCTTTGGCAACAAACACTTCTGGCGCTTTAAAGCCGGCGGCGCTCAGCAAATCAATATTCCCTTTGGCAACCGTGCGAACTACGCTGCCATCAGCCTTGTTGAGGGTCATGATATTGGGCAGATCGACGCGGGAATAGTTATCAACGAAAAACTGCTTATCGCTGGAGAAACTCAGATGATGATTGGCAGGCGCCTTGGTGAGTTCAGTGAAGCCCGAACCATCAAAGTTGATGCGATAATAATGGAGAAAATACGGGTCTTCGCCCTTATTCACGCCACTGGCTGCAAACCAGATTTGCCGTTGGCTATCATCCACATGCACAACACGGCGCACCGGCCATTCGCCTTGGGTGATCTTATGTTTGATCTTGCCTGTCGCTCCATCCATGAGATACAGCTGCGCCCAACCATCACGCTCCGACAACCAGATAATCTCTTTGCCTAACCCATTGACCTCGTGCGCATAACTGCCGCCCCATTGATCAATAAAGGTGTTGGTTTGCTCATCGACCACCGTACGCGGTTGAGCGTTTTTAACACTCACCTCAATCAACTTACTGCGTTGATGGCCGCGCTCGGTATAAATAAACGCAAAGCTTTGGCTATCAGCGCGCCAATGCACGTTTTCTAGCAAGTAACCATTGGCAAACGATGCGCGGTCAATCGGCCATTGCTGCCCGGTCTGTCTGTCAAACAGCACCGGCTGCTCCACATCGATTATATCGCCAGGCTTGGGATACAGCTGTTCGATGGTTTTAGGTTGCAATTGATCTTGCGGCGATGACTGTATACGGGTGACATAACGCGGGTAGCCCGGCACCACTTTGAGTGCTAACAGATACCGAGAATCTGGCGACCATTGCAGCGATTCAGCATCGTAAAAATGTCCCTCAGTGCCGTCTTGGCTTAACAGGATACGCTTGCCCTGCTTATCGAGCAGTTCCACATTATTATCGACAATATGTGCCTGCAGTTGCCCATTAGGCGATGGCCGCAATGGGTTGGCGGCGGGCACCCGCAGATCACGTACTTCACCATCGGCTATCGGGCGCGTATTACTCTCAATCGCGGCACATTGAGGCTCGCTAAGGCTGCAATGCCACGGTTCATAATGCAGATAAAAGCTAATGCCGTCAGTGTCATACCAAAAATTATCAAATGGCAGTTGCAGCGCGGTGATCGGCTCCGCCATCGCGAGTGATAACCCTTTTGCAATCAATGCTTGATCAAATGCGGCTTGCTGCTCGCCGCTGTCGGCATTTTCTTTGATAAAGGCAAAGCCTCCTGCCACGGTTTTGCGGTAGTAAAACTGGTGAGTATCTGGCACCCAAGAAGCCGGAAAAGCGATGTCGCGGGTCAGGCCCTGCCAGTTTTTACGTAAATCGATACTGGCTTGCAGTTGTTCAGCGGTTTGCGCTGATGCCTTGGCCGAAAAGAGTGCGCTCGCCATCAGTGTGGCAGCGCCACAAGTCAGCAGAAGTGAATGGGATAATTTCATTAATAATAAGCTGCAATTGTAGGTTAGCGGGACAAACAATAACGAGCATTGTTAGTGTGAGGCTACACCATTCCACAACTGCAAAATTTATACAAAAAATTAACCGTTTCGAAATATGACAACGCGGCTAAACGTCGCGCTGTCGTAGGTGATATCTGAACAATAAACTAGCAATTTTGCCGCGCATAACGCGCCAAAATGGTATCAAGTTTATTGGCAAAGGCTTGCCGATCCGCTTGGCTTAGCGCTGGTGGCCCGCCGGATTCAATCCCGCTGGCACGCAGGGTATCCATAAAGTCACGCATCGTCAGCCGCGACTTAATGTTGTCATCAGTGTATTGCTCACCTCGCGGGGTTAACGCCAAAGCGCCTTTGGCCAGCACATCGGCCGCAAGCGGAATATCACTGGTAATCACCAAGTCACCCGCTTGAGCGCGAGCCACAATCTCATTATCCGCGACATCAAAGCCCTTCATTACTTGCAGGGTACTGATAAATTTAGACTTTGGTACTCGAAGGGATTGATTAGCCACCAAGGTCACCTGTATTTGGCAACGCTCCGCGGCACGAAACAACACCTCTTTTATCACTACCGGACAAGCATCAGCATCCACCCAAATCTGCATAATTAACGTCCTACTCCGCCATTGGCGGCACGATACCCCACAGCGCCAACCCGGCCACCGCAGAAACTAACATCGCCATTTTACTGATGTTGTTGCCGTTATTGGGTGTAGTTAATGCCATTCGCACCCGCACCAGCATCACCACTATGGTAATAGCACTGAGATAACCTAACTCCACCAGATTTGCGAGAGACTTGCCGCGCATATCAATGGCCGACATCAACGCCCAAACGAAGAACGGCAGAAACAACTGCCCCCAATCCCAAACATATAATTGGGCACGACTTTGATAACGCCACCAAATCAGAAATCCGACAATGGCAGTGGGTAAACCAAAAAATGGGTACCAGACAAATAAAGCGTTGAGTTGATCCATGAACAGTAACAGCTGAATGAGTGTGGGGTTATTGTGACTGAATTAGCCCGTCAATCCTAGCGTTAGCACCATGATGCTGACTGACTATTGTTCGAAAATGGCACCCTGTGTGCCGCTATTGCAGCAAGGGCTAAATCTCAGCTCGCTGATATAATCGAAAAATTTAACCTGTAGCTTCAAAAAATTCAGCTATTCCACTTTAGTACAACTGGTTATCATAGCGGCAGTTTATTTATACAGGATGTAACTCCATGACAACTCAACGTTCTTATACCAGTATTGCCAAACTGCTGCACTGGACAATGGCTGCTGTAATTTTGGTCGCGATGGCGATTGGTGCTTATGCGGCGTTATTCATGAGCTATGGCATTGATGCCGCCCATGATGCTGCAAAAGGCGAAATGATTACTTTGCACAAAGAAATTGCCACCGTTAGCATCTTCTTGATTGTGCTGCGTATTCTTTGGCGTGCGACCCACCGTCCACCAGAATTAGTCGGTATGAGCCAATTTATGCAAAAAGCGGCGCACGGCGGCCATCACTTGCTGTATCTGCTGATGGTGTTGGTCCCTATTTCTGGTTGGGCATTTAGCTCTGCGGCAGGTTATCCAATTCCGGTCGCTGGCCTGTTCACCTTGCCACCTTTGGTTGATAAAAATGCGGAGTTGCAGGCGATTTTCGCTGAAATCCACGAAATTCTGACCTACGGCTTATTAGTGATTATTGCTGGCCACGTCTTCTTTGCGTTGAAACACTACTTCATCGACAAAGATAAAAGCCTGCAATCTATGCTGCCGGGCAAAATTAAAGACTAAGCTCGAGCCTCTCGGATTAACACAAGAACGCCAGCATCTGCTGGCGTTCTTTTTAGCTATTTTGCAATGCAGTGCACCATTAGAAGCTGTATTTCACGCTCAGTTTGTAGCTGCGTGGTTCACCCGGCATGGTCCAAATTGCTGAATATGAACTTGGATAATAGGTTTCATCAAACAGGTTGGTCACATTGAACTGCAGCGACAGCTGTTGATTCACTTCATAGTTGGCAAACAGGTTCACCAAGGTGTAATCCGGCAACACATAGTCAGGATCAATGGTTTCGCCCAAACGTTCGCCGACATATTTAACACTGCCGCCCACAGAGGTTTCGTGGCCAAACAGCGACGTATAGTGCTTCAATGTCAGGTTAGCACTGTGCTTAGGAATATTGATAAGACGGCTGCCACTTGGAATATTAACGCCCCAATCTGCGTTGATCACATCGTTTGCGGTGTGTGCATCAGTGTAAGCATATGACAACCATAATTGCGTCGCCTCGGTAACAAACGCCGATAGTTCGACTTCTACGCCATCACTTTCTGCTTTACCCAAGGCAGCCGAATAGCCTGAGTTCACTGGATCAGCCGTGAGCACATTGCTCTTTTCCGCTTTGAATAACGCGATTGAGCCGCTCACACGCTCAAACTCAAACTTGGTGCCAATTTCGTAGGATTTACTTTCTTCCGGCTCAAATGCAACACCTTGGTAATCAGCGCCAGTATTCGAGCGAAAGCCTTCCGCATAGCTGGTGTAAAAGGTGACCGCGTCTGACCATTGGTACACTAGGCCAGCGCGCGGGCTGAACACATTCTGCTCTTGCTTGCTAGTGGTCTGAGTATTGTGCTTATCAATCTGCTGCTCAAAACTATCAAAGCGGCCGCCCAACAGCATCTTCCAGCTATCACTCAGATCAACTTGGTCTTGCAGATAGATCCCATAGTTGTCTTGGGTTTCAGTCTGGTCATTGAGTAGCGCCATCTCAGGGGCAACTTGGCCATATTCTGGGGTGAACACATTGATGCTGTAACGGCTATCCCCCGCAGATGGGCGATAACGCAGCCAATATTTATCAAAGTCAAAATGATAGCCATCCACGCCAATAAGTATGTGGTGCTGCATATTGGCCAGCTCAACACTGCCAGAGAGCTCTAGTCGCCCAGAGAAATCCGTCGCGGAAAAATCGCGATAGCTGTGCTGACGGCTTAGGGTTTCACCATCGGTGAATAACAGCTGACGCCCACGAACCAATTCTGGATCGCTCGAAAAACCTTTCAGCGAGGTATCGCGATAGGCCAAGCCACCAAGCAGGCTCCAATCACCAAAATCGTGTTCGACAGACAGTTGATGCCCGAGCACCTTGATGTCGTTGGCACCATCGCTCTCTTCGCCGAGGAAGCGGGTGACAGGCAGTGCCGATGGATCACCATCAATCGCCACCACCCCGCGATCGAACGGCGCTTGCTGATCTACATATTCTAACTCAT
Organism: Shewanella avicenniae; assembly: GCF_017354945.1. Classification (NCBI taxonomy): domain Bacteria; kingdom Pseudomonadati; phylum Pseudomonadota; class Gammaproteobacteria; order Alteromonadales; family Shewanellaceae; genus Shewanella; species Shewanella avicenniae. The sequence goes on from NZ_CP071503.1 coordinate 3,137,806, forward strand.
AACTTAGGCGTGTTTGCTCATTGACCAACCACAATAGCGATGGAGTTAATACAGTTTTGGTTGAATCGATTGGGGTACGGAAGCTGCCTTTATCTTCATAAGCCCCGTTAATTCTTGCAGCCACTGTGTCTGACAGCGCACCAGTAACATCGCCTTCCACGCGGTAGTTATCCCAGCGGCCAACCGATGCTTGCAGATAACCTTGGGTATCAAACTGCGGCTTTTTAGTGATGATATTGATGGTGCCACCGGGTTCTGAGCGACCATAGAGCGCAGAGCCTGGGCCTTTCATCACTTCTATGCTTTCAATGTTGGAGGTATCACGCGTGCCACCAAAACCGCGGCCAGCATTATAGCCATTGACCAAATAGCCCGACGGAACGTTTTCATCGCCAATAAAGCCACGCACCGCAAAGCTATCCCACACACCACCAAAATTGTTTTGGCGACTCACGGCGGCCGACATATCTAATGCATCCATAAAACTGGCGATACCAGCGTCGGATAACCGTTCAAGAGACAGCACTTCAACCGCTTGTGGCTGCGCATTTAGCGGCACATCACCACGAAATGGCTGACGCAGATGGCTGACTTCAATATGTTCAATGTTGTTATTTGCTGATGGGTCAGTTGAGGCATTGATTGCTGCAGTATTGGTTTCAGCAGCATTGGCAGAGATTGCAGCAGTAACCGCAATGGTTAACGCGGTAAGACGAAAAGCGCCGAGTACGGACATGGGCGAAACTCCAACATAAGCCTCAGCCAAGCATGTTCAACCCCACTCCTTCTTGAGCGACACAGCGGCGAGTGCTTATAAAATGTAAGCCTTTGGCACGAGTCTTTGCTCCCTGACATCGTCGCTCAACAAGCGATTACAAAAATCGGATTCAATGCTAATGATAACAGTTTTCATTTGCAATACTTGTCGTAATTAAAAGATGCAAACTTTTAGCAAGATAACAGTTTGCCGCTTTGCGTCGGCAATTTGCCTAGTAAGTAAGACTCTAAGCGAAAGACTGTGAACGAAAGAAGATGTTGGATATCTCGACGAGGGAAAATTGCCGCGTCAACCGCCCGCTGCGTCGGCCATGCCTGCATGATGAGCATACAAACAACCCGCGACTACTTAGGATGAGTGGCGGTTTTTTGATGAATCACAATTGCACGGTGCTTGTTACCAATTGACTAAACAAGGGTCAAAATCCGGCGCCTGAGTTTCGAGTAAAATCTGCTGTGTCGTCAGCCGCGTGCCTTCAAGCTCTCCGGCATTACGGATATTATCGAGCCAATCGTTGAAGCGCTTGCGATCAAAATACATCAACAGCTGCATCAATGACGCTTCCTGCTGAACTTTGTCAAATTCGGCCCTTTTTTCGGCCACTTGCGCCAACCCGGCTTCGGCATTAGTGAGTCGATACACCCGCTGCTGAAATGAAAGTCCAATGCTATTCACCAACATGGTTGATGGACTATTGGCCATCCTTTGCCCTGCTCGCAAACACATATCTAGGGCTGCGGCATTGGTTGCCTCTACCTTCATGCAGTAATGAGCCAAAGGTTGATAACCTTCAATGGTGGCAGAAGCTACCATTACCACGCCAATCATAGTTCGGGCGACATCTGCAGCCCCAGCCGTCACATAAGCTTGCTTAAACGCCGCAAGATGTTCACCCCAAGCATTAAAGTAGAGCGGCTCGCTGATCATATGTTCCATTGCTGCGAGTGCCTGCTGCTCTTGCTTGTTTTGCAACAAAAATGATGCCTTTTGCATCCAAAATGCCGCATCGTTTTCATGACCTTTCATCAAGCGCTCAACATCGGTCACACTGCAACTGTCAGTGAAGGTATTACAGTGCGATAACGCATCGAAGGCCACTAGTGCATTGTCGGGATACTGCTTGCTTAATGCTAATAACGATTGGGTTTTATCTAGGTCATTCGCGTTTTTTTGCAGATAAAAATAGGCTAACTGCTGCAGCGCGTCATCAGACTTTCCCATGTTATCGATGTAATTGTCGCGCTGGGCTTCAAATGCTGCCGCATCTTCATCTAGCGTGTGGTTGATTTTTGTTCCATCACAACTTGCCATCAGTTCAGATATACGAAGACGTTCTGCCTCAGCGGAGATAGGCGCGGAATCTATCTGGCGGGTTGAACTTTTGGCCGCAGTTTCAGCGGCAGTTTTCGACATTGCGATGGAGTCAGTGCTGTCATCCTGTAACAGCTCATTGGTTAACGCGCTATCCACTTCAGAGCGACTGCTCGCACTAGGCCACAAGCCATATCCCAATACGATCACTATCAGTAACAGTGCCGCGAGCAAGCCATACTTCTTCATGGTTTATCATCCTTAATCATTCGCTAACGCCATTCATAACAATTAGTTAGGATGATAGCAATTACATTGTGCAATATTTGAGCAGCGCTACAGAAACGAACCTGCGCAGTCGCTTAGCCGATTATGAAATCCGTAACACCTGATCCGATTAACCGAAATTACGCGTTTAGCGGGTGCATCTTCGACTATTGCATTGGCAGCCATTCACGCAATTTAGTAAACTTCGGCCAGCATCTAAAACATAGGAATGTTTATGGCCCAGTTTGTATACAGCATGCTGCGGGTGGGCAAAATCGTCCCGCCTAAAAAGCAAATTTTGAAAGATATTTCGCTGAGCTTTTTCCCCGGCGCCAAAATTGGCGTATTGGGTTTGAACGGCTCAGGTAAATCCACCCTTCTGCGCATCATGGCCGGTATCGATACCGAAATTGAAGGTGAAGCACGGCCAATGCCGGGGCTAAAAATCGGTTATCTGCCGCAAGAGCCGAAGTTAGATCCAGAGCAAACCGTCCGCGAAGCGATTGAAGAAGCGGTTGGCGAAGCCAAAAATGCACTGACACGCTTAGATGAAGTGTACGCCCTTTATGCTGAGCCAGATGCTGACTTCGATGCGCTTGCCGCTGAACAAGCCAAGCTGGAAGCGATTATTCAAACCACCGATGCTCACAACCTTGACCACATTTTGGAACGTGCCGCTGATGCGCTGCGTTTACCAGAATGGGACACCAAGATTGAAGTGCTGTCAGGGGGTGAACGTCGCCGAGTTGCCTTGTGTCGTCTGTTGCTGGAAAAGCCAGAGATGTTGCTGCTCGACGAACCTACCAACCACTTGGATGCTGAATCTGTGGCTTGGCTGGAAAACTTCCTCCAAGAATACGCCGGTACTGTGGTAGCGATTACCCACGACCGTTACTTCTTGGATAATGCCGCCGGCTGGATTCTGGAACTTGACCGTGGTGAAGGTATTCCATGGCAAGGTAACTACTCTTCATGGCTGGAGCAGAAAGACCAACGTCTGCAACAAGAAGCTGCCACCGAAAGTGCGCGCCAAAAAACCATTGCCAAAGAATTGGAATGGGTACGCCAAGGTGCCAAAGGCCGCCAGTCTAAAGGCAAAGCGCGGATGGCGCGTTTTGAAGAGTTGAACACCCAAGATTACCAACGCCGTAACGAAACCAACGAGCTGTTCATTCCGCCTGGTCCACGTTTGGGCGACAAGGTGATTGAAGTGCGCAACTTGACCAAGAGCTATGGCGATCGGGTACTGATCGACAACTTGAGCTTCTCTGTGCCGAAAGGCGCCATTGTTGGCATCATCGGCCCGAACGGTGCCGGTAAGTCAACCCTGTTCCGTATGATCAGCGGTTCAGAGCAACCTGACAGCGGCGAAGTGGAAGTCGGCGAAACCGTACAACTGGCATCGGTTGAACAGTTCCGTGACTCGATGAACGATAAAAATACTGTTTGGCAGGAGATCTCTGGCGGACAGGACATCATTCGTATCAACGGGTTAGAAATTCCAAGCCGCGCCTATGTCGGTCGCTTTAACTTCCGCGGTGGCGACCAACAAAAGATTATCGGCAGTTTATCGGGTGGTGAACGTAACCGTGTGCATCTGGCAAAACTGCTGCAAGCTGGCGGCAACGTGTTGCTGCTCGACGAACCGACCAACGACCTCGACGTTGAAACCCTACGCGCGCTCGAAGAAGCCTTGTTGGAATTCCCAGGTTGCGCCATGGTGATCTCGCACGACCGTTGGTTCCTCGACCGTATCTGTACCCATATTCTCGACTACCGTGACGAAGGTAAGGTTAACTTCTACGAAGGCAACTACACCGAATATTCGAATTGGATGAAAGAGCAGTTTGGTGCAGATGTAATTGAACCACATCGCCTGAAGTACAAAAGAATGTCGAAATAACCTCGGCAATTCGCCTAAAAAGGGAGCTTTCGCTCCCTTTTTTGCTGGTGAATGTTTCAATCTATGGCAAATCTTGACACTCCATAACATTTTTCGTGCAACGTTAGTTAACCAACAAAATCCAACTATATGATAATAAACATTTTTTATTAGTTAACACCTCAAATCCACTCGTCTGACACAGCAGATCATTTATTTACACTTTAATCCGTAATCTCACTTAGCTTTTACTGCGGCCTTCCTTAGAATACTCAGCATCGATCATCGGCAAGATCTTCCTGCATCCAAATTATGATGAAAAAACTCGTTATTGCGCTTGCGATTGCAGCCTTTGGCACTGCTGTCGCATATAGAATGCAAGCCGCAGATAAAGCCGAAACAGGCAAAGCTGCACATTCACAAACTATTCCCGTGGTGACGGCAACGGTTGGCCAACAAGCATTAGCGGCGGATCTTCGCCTGATTGGCAAACTCAGCGCCGAACATTCAGTGTTTATTGCGTCCCAAGTCACCGGCAAAATTGAAAAAGTGGCCGTGCGCTCCAATGAACAAGTGAGCGCTGGGCAAACCCTGATTGTGATTGATGATGCCAAAGCCAAGGCCGCGGTGATGGAAGCCGAAGCCTACCTTGCCGATGAAAGCCGTAAGCTGAAAGATTATGAAAAGCTGGCTCACAGCAATGCGATTACCCAAACCGAAATAGATGCTCAGCGCGCCAGTGTTAATATCGCCACGGCACGACTCGCTTCGGCAAAAGCTGAGCTGGAATATCACTACATCAAAGCCCCCTTTGCGGGTGTGATTGGCTTGGTCAGTTTTAGTCGCGGCAAAATGGTCAGCCAAGGCGAAGAACTGCTATCGCTCGATGATTTGAGTCTGTTAAGGCTTGACCTGCAAGTACCCGAGGCACACTTGTCCCAGCTGACGTTAGGCATGAAAGTGGCTGCAAACAGTGCCGCATGGCCAGCCGAAAACTTTGATGGCAAAGTCACCGCCATCGACCCACGTATTAACGAACAAACCCTCAATGTGCGTACCCGTGTTCAGTTTCAAAATTTAGCCAACAAGCTGCGCCCCGGCATGATGCTCAATACCCGCATCAGTTTTCCTGCGACCTATCTGCCAGTGGTACCGGTACAAGCGTTGGAATATTCGGGCACCAAACGCTTTGTCTACAAAGTGGATGACAAGCAGATTGCCCACCGCACTGAAGTGCAACTGGGGACTCGCGTGGATAACCAAGTGTTAATCACCGATGGCCTTAAACCGGGTGATGAAATCGTGGTGCAGGGGTTAGTGAATATTCGCGATGGCATGCAGGTAAAACCGCTCAAGCCAACAGCCGCCGTGCCAGAAGCTCGTCAAGCAGCCGCCAAGGAGAATAACGATGCTGCTGTCTGATGTTTCGGTTAAACGGCCGATCGTTGCCATCGTTTTAAGCTTGCTGTTGTGTGTGTTTGGCATAGTGTCGTTTAGTAAATTGTCGGTGCGCGAAATGCCCGATGTTGAAAACCCTGTGGTCAGTATTCGCACCTCTTACAGCGGTGCGTCTGCGGCGATTATGGAAAGCCAAGTCACTAAAAATATTGAAGATCAGCTTACCGGCATCAGCGGTATCGACCAGATTACTTCGGTGAGCCGTAACGGCTCGTCGCGGATTACGGTGAACTTTAAAATCGGCTGGAACATCATGGAAGGGGTAAGCGATGTGCGTGACGCGGTATCGCGCGCCCAACGTCGCTTGCCGGAAGAAGCAGACGATCCGATTGTTTACAAAGATAACGGCTCTGGGCGCCCCGCCATTTATATTCGCTTGCGCTCGAGTGAGCTGGATAGAACCCAACTAACCGATTACTCGCGTCGAGTACTGGAAGATAAATTCAACCTGATCAGTGGCGTTAGCTCGATCAACATCTCTGGCGGCTTAAACCAAGTGATGTATGTCAAGCTCAAGCCAGAAGCGATGGCCGGTCGCCAGATCACCGTCAGCGATATTATCACCGCACTGCGTAACGAAAACTTGGAGTCGCCCGGCGGCCAGATCCGTAACGACGCCACCACCATGACAGTGCGTACAGCGCGGCTGTATCTGCAACCCGATGACTTTGATTACATGCAAATCCGCACTGCCGATGACGGCACGCCGGTGTATCTCAAAGATGTCGCCGATGTTTACATTGGGGCTCAGAACGAGAACTCCACCTATCGCAGTAACGGCGTGTCGAACGTCAGTCTCGGAATTGTGGCGCAGTCAGATGCAAACCCTTTGGAAGTCGCCAAAGGCGTGCGCCAGCAAGTTGATGCAATGCAGAAGTTTTTGCCCAAAGGCACCAGCCTAGAAATCGACTATGACTCGACGGTATTTATCGATCAGGCAATTGATGAAGTGTACTCAACGCTCTACATCACTGGCGTGTTGGTGATTTTGGTGTTGTATGTATTTATCGGCCAAGCCCGCGCAACGCTGATCCCCGCGGTGACAGTACCGGTGTCGTTAATTTCAGCCTTTATGGCGGCGTACTTTCTTGGGTTTTCAATCAACTTACTGACCTTGATGGCGTTAATCCTCGCCATTGGTTTGGTGGTTGATGACGCCATTGTGGTGGTCGAGAACATCTTCCACCATATCGAGCGCGGCGAGCCGCCATTGTTGGCTGCCTACAAAGGCACCCGTGAAGTAGGCTTTGCAGTTATTGCAACCACCGCAGTGTTGGTGATGGTGTTCTTACCCATCTCCTTTATGGAAGGCATGGTTGGCTTGCTGTTTACTGAGTTCTCAGTGTTACTGGCAGTTTCGGTGGTGTTTTCCTCGATTGTCGCACTGACGCTCACGCCAGTGCTCGCCAGCAAACTGCTTAAAGCACATCAGCAACCAAGCGCGCTTAATCGGTTATTGGACTGCATTTTTAGTAGGCTTGAGAGCCACTATCGTCGCGGTGTTGCCTATTGTGTCAAACATAAATTTGCTGCGCCGATTGTGATTGTAGCGTGTATCGGCGGCAGCTATCTGTTAATGCAGCAAGTGCCAGCACAGTTGGCGCCAGCAGAAGATCGCGGCGTAGTGTATGCCTTCGTGCGCGGTGCTGAAGGCACCAGTTACAACCGAATGTCGGGCAATATGGATATTATTCAACAGCGACTGATGCCGATGCTGGGCAAAGGCGTGTTGAAGTCATTTAGCCTTGAAACCCCCGCCTTTGGCGGTGCCAGCGGCGACCAAATCGGTTTTGTCATCATGCGCTTGGAAAACTGGAAAGAGCGTGATGTTTCGGCGGGTGAAGCCTTGGGGATGATCTCTGAGGCGCTGAAAGATATTCCCGATGTGATGATCCGCCCGATGCTGCCCGGTTTTCGCGGTCGCTCCAGCGAGGCGGTACAGTTTGTGATTGGCGGCTCCGATTACCAAGAGTTGTATAAGTGGGCGCAACTACTACAAGCAGAAGCCAATGCCAGCGGCATTATCACAGGTGTCGACTTGAACTATGCCGAAACAACACCTGAACTGATGGTGCGCGTCGATAGGCAGCGCGCTGCCGAACTTGGTGTCAGCGTCGCGGATGTCTCTGACACCTTAGAAGTGATGCTTGGCGGTCGCCGTCAAACCACCTATGTCGAGCGCGGCGAAGAGTACGATGTCTACCTGCGTGGTGATGAGAACCACTTCAACAGCATGACCGATATGAGCAAAATCTACGTGCGTACTCGCTCTGGTCAACTGGTGACGCTTGATTCAGTGGCGCATGTACGCGAAGAAGCCTCGGCGCAGCGCTTATCCCATACCGATAAGAAAAAATCGATCACTCTAAGTGCCAACGTGACTGAAGGCCATACCCTCGGTGAAGCCTTGGATTATCTCGATAATCTGGTGGCGGAAAAGCTGCCAGGCGATATCAGCATCAGCTATTCAGGCGAATCCAAAGACTATAAAGAAAATCAAAACAGCATCTTTATTGTGTTTGGCTTGGCGTTGTTAGTGGCGTACTTAGTGTTAGCGGCGCAATTTGAGAGCTTTATCAACCCGCTGGTGGTGATGTTTACCGTCCCCATGGGGGTGTTTGGTGGCTTTCTCGGGCTGTGGTTTACTCAGCAAGGGATCAACATATACAGCCAGATCGGCATGATTATGTTGATTGGTATGGTGACCAAAAATGGCATTTTGATTGTTGAATTTGCCAACCAGTTGCGTGATCGCGGCTTAGCATTTGAGCAAGCCATTATTGATGCGTCGGCCCGACGGTTACGCCCGATTCTGATGACTGCCTTCACAACTCTAGTGGGTGCCGTACCGCTGATTTTCTCTAGTGGTGCTGGTGCAGAAAGCCGCATTTCAGTGGGCACAGTGGTGTTCTTCGGCATGGCGTTTGCCACCTTAATCACCCTGTTCGTTATCCCAGCGATGTACCGTTTACTCTCCTACAGCACTAAGTCGCCAGGCTGGGTAGAACAGCAGTTGAAAGATGCATTAGCCAATCAAGCAGCCGCTAACCCAGACACAAGCAAAGTTGCCGACTGACAGCAGTAGGTTTGTTTTGCGAACAGCTGACTGAAAAGCATAAAAAAAGGGATGCCCATTGGGCATCCCTTTCTTCACTCAGGGTAAAAACCGACCCGACAAAAGTCGGTGCGTTTGCGTGCTGAAACAGCGACGACAAACTAACGCAAATGGGGGCGCTAACTAGCTGTCATTCTGACACTTGAATTAACAGCGTCACCACCATTCACTGATATCCAGTCCACATCCTAGTGCCTCGACATCTTGGTTACGCATTATACGGATATGAGAACAGTTAGTATAGCCTTATTAAGAACAAAGCGAACCAAAATCAATTAATGCGCAAAAAGTTTGGCCGAAATCACTGTCCCATCAGGAGTGATTTCGGCCAAACTCGAGTATTTATTCAGTTTAAACGCTTTTTTCGAATTGAACGAAGATTAATGGGTAAGGTCTTGACCTTCCATTTTTGAGAACAGGTGGAAGTTAATACCGTGATATTCCAGCTCTGCAGCGCGCATTGGATTGGCATAGTACTGGCCTTGAATCACATCTGCACCCAGTTTACGCAACGCTTCGCGCTGTGCTTTGGTCTCAACCCCTTCCACGGTGACGCGAAAGCCGAGTTGATGTGCCAATTGAATACTGCTGCGCATGATATGCAGTGCACTCACGTCAGTAAGCAGATCTTGCAGGAACGCACGATCGATTTTAATTTCATCCACCGGCAAGTCTTTTAGATAAGCCAACGAAGAGTGACCGGTACCGAAGTCATCAATCGCAACCTCAATGCCCATTTCGCGTAACTGGCGCAACTTGGTGCGAGTATCTTGCATATCGGCCACAAGCGTACCTTCAGTCAGTTCCACCGCAAGCGCAGTGGCAGGAATATTATGCGCCTTCAGCTTGTCGGCAATAATTGCCACAATATCCTTTTCAAAGTCACTGCTGCTCAAGTTAACCGCGACACGGAGATCAATCCCTTGACGCTGCCAGCGGCTAATTTGTGCCATCGCGTTGTCCATCACCCAATCGCTTACCAGTCCTTGCATACCAGCGCATTCTGCCAACGGGATAAACTCAGCAGGCGATATAAAACCCAGTTCGGAGTGATCCCAACGGATCAGCGCTTCGACTTGCAGGCATTGACCCGTTTCTAGACTTTCTTTGGGTTGATACACCAAATACAGCTGATTTTTATTCAGCGCACGTGGCAAACTGTTGATGATTTTCATCTCACGCAAGTTAACGGTATCGTCACCGGTTTCGTAGATAGCGATCAGATGATGACTTTGTGCAGCTTTCTTGAGTGCCAAATCAACCCGACGCAGCATCAGTGAAATGTCGGCGTGATCTTTGGCCAATTGCAAACAGCCAATCTTAGTTTTCAGACCAATAGGAGCGTTATCAATCACATAAGGCTGTTGCACTAATTGCTGCATCTGCTGCAGCAATTCATAGCTCACTTCGTTTTCGTAAAAAAGTAGAAATTCATCACCGTCCATACGCGCCACAAATCGAGGCTGTGACTCCAGCTGTCTTAGTCGCAGAGCAAACGCCTGCAATACTTTATCGCCGGTATTAAAGCCAAACAGGTCATTAACAAAGCGAAATTTTTCGATGTTGAGCAGCACCAAAGAGCCTTTGGTAATTGGCATCAAGGGGGTTAGTGTTTTCTTTAACATGGCGCGGTTGGGCAAACCGGTCAGTGCATCGCGGCCAATACTGGAAGGAAGTTGCCGTAATAAGGCTTTGAAAGCAGTGTAAAGCGGCATCATGAGCTCGGGCACTTCAGCAAACTCTAACGGCTGGCGTTGATCCGCTTGCTCACGCACATTATTAGCTAACTTATTGATAAATCGCTTAAGATGGTTATAACGGCACGCTACTGCCGCCAACAGTAACAAAGCGACAACTAACAGCGTGCTTATTAGATAGATCATGGTTACCTCTAACGTCTCTTGAGACCGCCCAAAGCCCCAAGAGAAAGATATACTCTAATCAGAATACCTTATATTGCCGTTTAGTGGTAACTGGCTTTAATCGAATGGTAATGATCTAAAAATTCTTCGCTGGCAAGATCATCCGGTGTGACAGGCAAGCCTTTGCTGACATAAACATCGAGACGTTGTTCCAGTTCAGTCCCCGCACGTAACTCGCCCACATAGAACGCCGCCGCCCGAATGAAGTCCAAATAGGTGACGTTTTCAGGTAGATAATGCAGGTCAGCCCAACGCTCCACCACTTCAGTGACTTCTGGGGCAAAATCCCAACTATTCAGTACCGCACGGCCAATCGGCCCTTGTAGTTTTCTCACCAGTGCCCGTAATTGACCGACACTGGTAAACAACTCTGGATGAGATTCCGCTTCAGTTAATACTGGCAAAGCACCTATGTTATGCACTAAACCCGCTAGGGTGAGCGTGTCATAGTTCAATGGTGATTGCTTATGCTGCTTTTTATACATAAGCAACATGGCGCAGGCGGCAGCCGTTACTTCAATGGAGGTGGTCCAGACTTCATCCATCACTTCCCACACCATCTCGTTAGTAGAGATGAATAGCTGCTCCATTGCCACCGAGGTCACAATTGATTTGATTTGAGTTAAACCGATCCGGCTTACAGCATTGTTAATATTTTCTGCTTTAATCCCACGGCTATACATGGCGCTGTTGGCAATTTTAATTAACCGTGCAGATATGGCGGCGTCTTGCCCAATCATCTCAGCAACTTGCTTTAAACTGGATTCAGGTTTTGCCACCACTTCTTGGACGCGAATAGCAACCTCAGGTAAGGTTGGCAACACTAAGGTATCGCTTTTCAGTTTCTTTAGCAGCCCGACCAATAGCAGGTGTTCTGTAGACATGCACGCCTCAAATAATTAACCGTTTGTTTTAACAATCGTATCAAGTATATCAGTTAACACTTGAACCCAAGGAAAGATAATCCAATCGCCCGTTGAATCCAATATTAAATATGTGGGATTTGACCCAACGCTAGATTTGATATTTTAACATCACTACAACAGAATTTTTAACCTAAACTACTCCGATAAGTTGCCGAATACCACTCACACTTACCTTTAGTAACCACCAGCTATATATCAGAGTAATTTAATCAACTTTTTGATTTGCATCACTTGACCAATCTTAAGTAAAATGCCGCGCCTGCAAAGCGATGTATTCGCCTAAATTGCAGCCTTATTCACGTCATTGAGAGAGTGTTATGTTTAAACCTGAGCTGTTGTCCCCTGCTGGGACCTTAAAAAATATGCGCTATGCCTTCGCTTACGGTGCCGACGCCGTCTATGCCGGTCAGCCGCGCTACAGCCTGCGGGTACGTAACAACGACTTCAAGATGGAAAACTTGGCCACAGGTATAGAAGAAGCGCATCAACTCGGTAAAAAACTGTATGTGGTGAGCAACATTGCACCGCACAACGCCAAGTTAAAAACCTATATTAAAGATATGGAACCTGTGGTGAGCATGAAGCCAGATGCGCTGATCATGTCAGACCCAGGTTTGATCATGATGGTGCGTGAAGCATTTCCTGAGCAAGTGGTGCACTTGTCGGTGCAAGCCAACGCCATTAACTGGGCGTCAGTGAAGTTCTGGGAATCTCAAGGTATCAAACGGGTGATTTTGTCACGCGAATTATCGCTGGATGAAATCGAAGAAATCCGTCAACGCTGCCCAGACATCGAGCTCGAAGTGTTTGTTCACGGCGCACTGTGTATGGCCTATTCAGGCCGTTGTCTGCTGTCCGGTTACATCAACAAAAGAGACCCGAACCAAGGCACTTGCACTAACGCTTGCCGTTGGAAGTATGACGTACACGAAGCCAAAGAAAACGAAACTGGCGACGTGATTGCGGTTAATCCAGTGCAGATTGAAAAGCCAACCTTAGGCGAAGGCCCAGCAACAGATAAAATCTTCCTGCTGCAAGAAGGCAACCGCCCTGATGAATATATGCCAGCGTTCGAAGATGAACACGGCACTTACATTATGAACTCAAAAGATCTGCGTGCTATTCAGCACGTCGAGCGTTTGGCTAAGATGGGCATCAATTCACTCAAGATTGAAGGCCGCACTAAGTCGTTCTACTACGTTGCTCGTACTGCGCAGCTGTATCGTAAAGCCATTGATGACGCGGCAGCGGGTCGTGGTTTTGACCCGAACCTGATGTTACAGCTTGAAGGCTTGGCACACCGTGGCTACACCGAAGGTTTCTTGCGTCGTCACGTCCATGATGAATACCAAAACTATGATTATGGTTATTCTGTCAGTGACAGCCAACAGTTCTGCGGTGAACTGACCGGTAAGCGCAATGCCGCAGGTTTGGCTGAGATCGACGTGAAGAACAAATTTGGTGTTGGCGATAGCGTTGAACTGATGACGCCACAAGGTAACATCAGCCTGACGATTGAAACGTTGGAAAATCGTAAGGGCGAGCAGATTGATTGCGGTCCAGGTAATGGCCATACCGTTTATCTGCCAGTGCCAGCAGAAGTGGATCTAACCCACGCAATTTTGCTGCGTAATCTGACCGAAGGTCAGGATACCCGCAATCCGCATCAAGCTGGTTGAGATTGATAAATGGCGCTGTTAATTGACGATAGCTGCATCAATTGCGACATGTGTGAACCTGAGTGTCCCAATCAGGCAATTAGCATGGGCGAAGAGATCTATGAAATCGATCCTGAGCGTTGCACTGAGTGTGTCGGCCATTATGACAAACCGACCTGCGTGTCGGTCTGCCCTATCGATTGTATTGACAATGATCCAAATCGCGTTGAATCTGAAGACGAATTATTGATCAAATATGCCAAACTGACGGGGCGCTTATAAGCCCCCTTGTCATCTTGGCAGTTAATGACGTAAGCAAACAAGGAGCGTGCCCCATGAAAACATTCCCTCTGTTAGGCCTTGTAGCAATAGTGTTGTTAGCGGGATGCGCCGAGCTGAAACATGCCGGGAAAGATGTCGGTGAAGCCACTAAAAAAGCCACCACAGCCATTGGTCATGCCACCCGAGATGTGACCCGCGATATCGGCCACGCTTCGCGCGATGCTGTCAACACGGTGAAAGAAGAGATCAAAGAAGACTGATCTTGCCATACTGAAGGTGAGCAACATCATTGCCCACCTTTCAGTCTAAGCCCTAAGGTAAACGTGAAAAAAATGCCTTACAAACGTTTACCACCAGCTGCACATCAGCACTCGACACATCTTTGTGGGTGACCAAACGCAACTGCTTGGCGGCTGAAATCAAAATTCCCTGTTCATACAAAGTTTCCACCAGCGATGGCATTAACTCAGGTGAGATCTGCACAAACACCATGTTGGTATGCACTTCTATGCCCGCTGCCAGTTCATCAATTTCAGCCAATCCCGCCGCCAAGGCAGCCGCATTTGCATGGTCATCGGCCAAACGTTCAACTTGCTCAGTTAAAGCGATTTCCGCAGCGGCGGCCAAAATGCCCGCTTGACGCATGCCTCCGCCAAGCATTTTACGCCAGCGACGTGCACGGCTGATAAAGTGCTCATCACCCAATAACAGTGACCCCACAGGGGCACACAAGCCCTTAGACAAGCACACCGAAACAGAATCAAAATGTTGGGCAATATCAGCGATTTTAAGCCCTTGCGCCACCGCAGCATTGGCGATTCTGGCGCCATCCAAATGGATTTTTAAGCCATGATAAAAGGCCAACTGCTGTGCTTCCGCAAGGTAGGACTGAGGCAATACTTTACCACCAATGGTATTTTCCAAACTCAGCAGCTTAGTGCGGGGAAAGTGAATATCATTTGGCTTAATGGCTGCGACCACTTGATCAAGCGGCAGTGTGCCATCAAGGTTATTCGCAATAGGCTGCGGCTGAATGCTGCCCAACACTGCAGCGCCACCGGCTTCATATTTATAGTTATGTGCCTGCTGACCACAGATATATTCATCGCCGCGATCACAATGAGACATCAGCGCCAGTAGATTGGCCTGGGTACCTGAGGTAGTAAATAGCGCATCTTCAAACCCTAGCATTTCAGCTGCGCGCTGCTGCAAGCGGTTCACACTGGGATCATCCCCATATACATCATCACCGACTGGGGCATTGGCCATGGCTTTGCGCATCGCCTCAGTAGGTTGGGTAACGGTATCACTTCTTAAATCAATCATATTCTTTAGCCAATGACTCATTGGAATAACGGAGAAGAGAAACGCCACTCTACCTGCTGCGATTTTGACTGTACAGCCGCAGCGCGGTTGAGGCTGTGCGGCAACTACAAGACATGCTGAAGTGCTTCGCGACAGGATAGAAAAAAGCGCCATCAACGGCGCTTTTTTTAACGGCTTACTTGGCTTATTTTGGCTAACTCAGCCAATGCCTTGTCGTAATCGGGATGCTGCGATACATCACTCACCAGCTCTTTATATTGCAGTTTACCTTGGCTATCGATGATCAAAATCGCTCGCGCTAACAAGCCCATATTGGGGATTAATAAACCATAGTGCTTGCCAAAATCTCGCCACACTGAATCAGATAGCACTTTGATTTTATCCACGTTTTCTACTTTGCAGAAACGCTTCTGGGCAAACGGTAGATCTTCACTGATGGTAAGCATCACCACATCGTTGCCGAAGTTAGCCACCTCTTTGTTGAAACGCTTGGTTTGCAGGGCGCAAACACCAGTATCAAGGCTAGGCACAGCACTAATCAGCACGGTTTTGCCTTTAAAGTCAGACAGTGAGATAGGACTGAATTTATCGTCCACGACTTTGAACTGCGGGACTACAGCCCCTACAGTCGGTAGTTCGCCGGCTAAAGTTACCGCCTTGCCGCCTAACACAACTTCGGCAGCCAAGGCCGAGCTTGATAGCCACAATCCAGCAGCAATGGCTGTAACCGTTTTCCAATGTTTCATTGTTAGCTCCTTACATAGCACAAGGCTGGCAAACGCCAGCCTTGGTGAATATCAGTTACTTGCTGACCGCAGGTAACTCTTTAACATGAATATCCATCTGTGGATAAGGAATACCGATGTCATTTTCATCAAAGGTCAGTTTAATTTTTTCCAGCAGATCAAAACGTGTCGCCAGAAAATCCGCTGAATTAACCCAAGGGCGCACCACAAAGTTAATGGACGAGTCGGCTAAGTCATTCAACCCAACGGTGTACGCAGGGTCTTTCAAGACTTTTTCGTGATTTTCGAGAATATCGATCAACAGCTGCTTGGCCTTTCTGATATCCGCATCGTAGGAGATACCAATCACCAAATCCAAACGACGGGTGGGCATCGCTGAGTAGTTAACAATGCTGCCATTCATTAATGATGAATTGGGCACAGTGATCACTTTGTTATCAGGCGTTTTTAAGCGGGTGGCGAAGATGGTGATTTCATCGACAGTACCAGCAACCCCGGCGGCTTCAATGTAATCGCCGGCTTTGCAGGGACGGAACATCACCAGAAGCACACCTGAAGCGAAGTTTGATAGTGAACCTTGCAGCGCCAAACCTACGGCCAAACCGGCGGCACCGAGCACAGCAACGAGAGACGCTGTTTGAATCCCAAGCTGACCTAGGGTGGCAATAATGGTGAAGGTAAACACCACTGCCCAAGCTAAGTTAGCGACAAAAAATGAAACGGTTTTATCTAATTTACGACTCAAGACATTCACGGTAATGCGCTTTGCCAATGCGGCCAGGTATTTACCGATAAAAAAGATAATAAGCGCCAACACAACCTTTAAGCCGTATGCCATCACTAAATCAGGCAATTGCTCGATATAACTTTGTAGATTTTCCATTCTCATGCTCCTAATGAATGCAGCAGTCATCCAGGTTGAATATCCGATGTTCAGTACACGTTTAACAGCAGCCCTAAGTTACCGCTAACAGGACAAAAATTCACCTTAAAGTCATTGCTACAGGGTAATTTACCTAGCGCTTATTAAACCCTACTTTGGCGTGAATAAATACCGAGAGAATGTGGGGATATAAAACAAAACGGCGAGTCATCATGCACTGATCACTCGCCGTTTTTATAACAGCTAAATTAATTAGCTTTAGGCGGGAAGTTTTCTAACATCGCTTTAGCGGCATCATTTACTTTGTCGATTCGCTCTTGCGGAGTTTTGTAGTCACGCACGATATTCTTCGCGGTACTACGCCAAATCAATTGATGGGATTTAGCGTCGACTAAGTCCAGCAATAAGTCACCAACGTCATATTCCCTCACTTGAGAAATCGATGGGCCGCCCCACCAACCGCGATAACCAAAAGGACCATAACCGAAGTTAGCGTTCAGGGTATCAACCCGCGCTTCCTTATTGACCTTAGTAAAGTAGTTCACCATCAATTGCGCATCTTTGGCCTCTACTTTAACAAATCCCTTTGCCAACAATTGCTCGTCGACCGCTGCTCGCACGCGTTGTGCTAACAAGCCATCTTTTTCATATTCACCCTGACTCACTTGGGGTTCAACCCAAGCATAGGTTTTATATTGAGAAAAGTTAGTGCTTGGGTCGTAATCCCACCCCGGACGCACTGCGGCGCAGCCTGCCATGATTAACGCTACTGCGGCTAACATAAGATATTTCATAAAAATCACCTAGTTACTCTGCATTACAGTTGCACTCCATAACAGCTTACCCCTAGCTCAACAAATCTACAACCGCTATTAAGTGTCGAATAATTTCAGTAAATGACTTGCTATTCTAAAATTTTAAATGATAATTATTATCATTAATAGTTCAACAGAGATATCGGCGATGACATGGCTAATTTGTTTATTTATTGTCGGCAGCATGGTGTATTTGATTACGCCCCAAAATGCCGCTGACCACACGCAGCGCGCCATGTTGGGGCTCAGTGCAATCTCTCAGCCGAAACTGCTGATGCTATTGCCATTAGTGATACTGGTGTGGCTGGCAATCAAAGCCTTTGCGATGCCATTTTCCTTCTATACCTTAGCGGCAGTAAGCTTTGTCACAACCTCTATTGTACTGCTGGTACCTCGGTGGCGCATCGCCATCCTGCCGTGCGCCTTTCTATCGCTATTTTCGGCGCTGCTCGGCGTAGTTTGGGGCTAATCCTTTTCAATTTTTACATCTTACTCCCTGCACATTTGAGATGACCATGCCGCTTCAATCCGAGCGGCTTTTTGTTATTAGCATTTGCCGCCAAGGTGCGGAAAGCACAGCAGTTCTGCTAAAATCCAGCAAACAAGTAGTAGAAAGGAATATCCATGCGAGTAGATCCCAACGTGTTGCTGGTATATAGCACTGACAGAGGCCGTATCGAGCAAGAACAAGCGCCGATAGAAGTACCTCAAGGCGATGGCATTGTGCGAATTCACCGCGATAGTAAAGGCCGAAAAGGCAAAGGCGTATCCGTAATTAGCGGATTAGGCTTAGATGCGGACGAACTTAAAGCGCTGGCGCAAAAACTCAAAAAGCAATGTGGTTGTGGTGGTACAGTAAAAGACTTTACTATCGAAGTTCAAACTGACAACCGCGAGCAACTTAAAACCTTGTTGGAAAAACAGGGTTTTAAAGTCAAACTCGCCGGTGGTTGATACGCAAATTGCAGGAGCTGTTATGGATAGTTTGCAGAATCACTTCTTAATTGCGATGCCATCATTAAACGACTCATTCTTCGAGCGTTCACTGATTTACATCTGTGAGCATGATGAAAAAGGCGCGATGGGCATTATGGTCAATCGCCCTATTGGTGTCGATGTAGAAGAGTTGCTGGCACAATTAGATCTGCAAGATGAACGGCACCTAGCTCCATCGCTGGAAAATCAAGTATTGGTCGGCGGCCCAGTTAATCCTGAACGCGGTTTTGTACTGCATAGTAGCCAAACCCATTGGGTTAATAGTAATCCGATTACCGATGAGCTAATGCTGACCACCTCACGCGATATCTTAACCTCTATCGGCACCGACAAAGCCCCAGAACATTTCTTGGTAGTGCTAGGTTATGCCGGTTGGAGCCGTAATCAGCTCGAAAAAGAACTGGCGGAAAACTCCTGGTTAACCATTCCAGCTACTCCAGAACTGCTGTTTAGTACCCCTTTTGAACAACGTTGGGAAAAAGCGACCCAATCCCTCGGTTTTGATTTGTGGCAGATGTCATCAGATATTGGTCACGCTTAAAACGCAACTACAAGGTTTTACATGTCACGCACAGTGTTAGGTTTTGATTTCGGTACCAAAAGTATCGGTGTTGCCATTGGCCAAGAGATCACCGGCAGCGCCCAGCCACTAAAAGCGCTCAAAGCCACTGATGGCGTACCCGAATGGTCACAAATAGAATCGCTCTTAAAAGAATGGCAACCGGATCTGGTCGTCGTTGGCTTACCCCTGAATATGGATGGCACCGAGCAAGAGATGACACAACGCGCCCGTAAATTTGCCAATCGTATTCACGGTCGATTCGGAGTTGCGATTGCCACCCAAGATGAACGGCTGACCACCACGGATGCACGCGCGCGGCTATTTGAATCCGGCGGTTATCGTGCCTTATCTAAAGGCCAAGTCGACTCGGTATCCGCAGTATTAATTGTTGAAAGTTACTTTGAAAACTTTTACCAATAAAAACAGCGGCTTTTTGCCG
Organism: Shewanella avicenniae; assembly: GCF_017354945.1. Classification (NCBI taxonomy): domain Bacteria; kingdom Pseudomonadati; phylum Pseudomonadota; class Gammaproteobacteria; order Alteromonadales; family Shewanellaceae; genus Shewanella; species Shewanella avicenniae. The sequence continues at coordinate 3,157,172 of NZ_CP071503.1, forward strand.
CTGTTTTCAATTATATCACGCTAAAGACTTAGTTCGCTTCAGCCGCTAATAGGGCTTGAATCGCCTTATTAAGCTCCTCGCTATCGGGCGTCACCCGCGAATTAAACTGTTGCACTTGAGTACCATCACCGCTCACTAAGTACTTATAGAAATTCCACTTCGGTGCAGCCGTCTTCTCATTGAGGTACTTAAACACTGAATTGACATCACTACCACGCACCGCGGAAGTCGCCAGCATGGTAAAAGTTACCCCGTAATTGATGTAGCAGATTTTGGCCGTATCCTTCTCATCATCTTCCTCTTGAAAAAAGTCATCAGAAGGAAAGCCGAGCACCACTAGCCCCTTGTCGGCATATTGTTTGTGCAGCGCTTCAAGCCCCTTAAATTGCGGTGTAAAACCACAATGACTTGCGGTATTGATGATAAGCACAGGCTTACCCTGAGTCAGCTCACACAAATTGACCGTTTGCGAGGAATGCAATTTACGCATTTCAACATTGAGATAAGCGGGGCACTCGGCAGCGTAACTCACGCTACCGAGTAACCCAAATAGCACCAGCAAAAATTGCCCAGAGAAGCGAACATATCGAGTTAACATTTGACCATCCTAAGTCTGACGTTGATATCACCCATATTACGCAACTTTTGCCGCAACAGATCAGCCAAGGTTAGAAATATAAGCCAATGTTGATATTTAACCGTGAATGCCAGCTGTTATCGCCTTCATCAATACCGATACCGGGACCATTAGCAAACCACATATTTTTGCCCGCAATCCAATCGACGTAGGTATAGAACTTACCTGCAGTTAGCACACAACCTGTGACGTTTTGAATTGAGTTGTCCAATCCCTCACCCGAGGCAGCCATGTAGGTAAAGTCGTTATAGCAATTGATGTTGGAGATTGGCCCCCAAGACACATCCATACTACGAGCTAAGTTAGCGCTATAAACATCCGATTTAGAAGCAATTTCGAATGGATAAGCAAAGGCTGACATCGCCATGCGATCATCTGGAAAGTCGTAATCGTAACGCACATATTGCAGCTGCGTTTGCCACTTATGCCAATCCATCTGCCAATGCACCGCTACGGCGTAGCCATCGGTATCTTCACCGTCGACGGCATTTTCACTCGGCACATAATCAAACTGATTCCATTGCAATGAAGCACCCAGTTTATGGGTCGCCTCACCAGTGCTAAGCAGTTTTTCGACTCGAGCGTTTATCTGCCCAGCTTCTTCATACGGAAGTTCTGGCGTGGTGGCTACGTCAAACGAATAGCGCTTTACACGACTACCGTCACCGTATTCATCATTGGCAAAATAGGCCAGATCATAACGCCAACCATCAGCATCATGTTGCCAATGAATACCTGCGTCATAATCGTCTTCAAAACCAAGGTAATAAGTTCCACCGAACCAGAAAGAGTGAGAAGTGGTTGGTAACAAGCCAAATGGCACCTGAGTAATCCCCAGTTTTACCACATCCTGCTCAGAGAATTGATAACCCGCCCATGCATGGTGCACCACTTCCTGATCTTTGTACCAACGGTATTGTGCGGAAGCGAGTAACTTGTCGCTTTTGTAATTCACATCGATGCGAAAAAGTTCGAATTCAAACTTTGCATTATCATCATAGTCTTTCCAACCGTAGTTGAGACGTACTGCGCCGCCAATATCAAGCTCATCAGTAACAGGCACAGCATTCGCAAGACTAGAGCTAAATAGCGCCACAAACACTCCCCACTTAATGGCATGAATTTTCATCATATTCTCCCAGTGGTTAAAATTTTGGTGCAAAACATTAGCAAATTTTAGTTTGAATTCGAAACTTAAGCTGATGATTTGAACATAATTCAAACAACAACTGTTCATCTCATCAGCTTTTGCAGCGATTAATCCATGTCGAGGGTAATACCATCCATTGAGCCAGAGGAACCAGCGTTGCCACTTTCCAATTTGATCATCAAACGCAAATCGTTTGGTGAGTCAGCATGGTGTAGCGCATCAGCGTAAGTAATCTCACCATCTTTGTAGAGTTTAAATAACGCTTGGTCGAAGGTCTGCATCCCCTGCTCATTCGACTTTGCCATGACCTCTTTCAACACATGCAACTCATGGCGTTGAATAACGCTAGATACCCGTGGTGTGTTGATCAAAATTTCAATCGCTGCTCGACGACCACTGCCATCCGCTTTTGGCACCAACTGCTGCGCCACAATGCCGCGCAGGTTTAAGGATAGGTCAAACAACAGCTGTGCGTGTTTATTTTCTGGCACCAGATGCATAATCCGATCAAGCGCTTGGTTAGCGTTGTTGGCGTGCAATGTCGCCAAACACAAGTGACCAGTTTCTGCGAATGACAAGGCAAATTCCATGGTTTCTTGGCTACGGATCTCACCGATAAGAATCACGTCCGGCGCTTGGCGCAATGAGCTTTTCAGCGCTGCATCAAACGAATCAGTATCAATCCCCACTTCACGCTGCGTCACAATACATTTGTTATGTTGGTGCACAAATTCCACGGGGTCTTCAATAGTCAGAATGTGGCCTTTACTATTGGCGTTACGATAGCCAATCATCGATGCCAGCGAGGTAGATTTACCGGTACCGGTCGCCCCCACCATGATCACCAAACCACGCTTTGCCATCACCAGATCTTTGAGGATCGGCGGTAAATTCAGGTCTTCCATGGTGGGGATTTTGGTTTCGATACGGCGTAACACACAACCGGCGGCTTCACGTTGCCAAAACGCGCTGACACGAAAACGCCCTAAGCCTTTAGAGCCAATCGCAAAGTTACACTCTTTGGTCTCATGAAACTGCTGCTTATTCGCAGGCGTCATCAGAGATTCCACAAACTCTAGCGCTTGCGCCGCAGTAAACGGGTTTTCAGCTAACGGGCGCAATGCACCATCAACTTTGGCACTCGGGGGAAAACCAGCCGTGACAAACAGATCCGACGCTTTACGTTCAACCATCGCTTCCAGAAAGGGTTTGACGTCCATAGCGACTCCTTAGAAATTAACCTGCTTGTTAGAACTTTTTGATAACGCATCTTCGCGGGTAATCACTCCTCGATTCACCAACTGCTGCAGACTTTGCTCCAGCGTCTGCATCCCGTGCGCCATACCCGTTTGGATGGCAGAATACATCTGCGCCACTTTATCTTCACGGATAAGGTTACGGATTGCTGGCGTACCAATCATGATTTCGTGCGCAGCCACACGGCCACCGCCGATTTTCTTAATCAAGGTTTGCGAGATAACCGCCTGCAGCGATTCTGACAACATGGTACGCACCATGTCTTTTTCGCCCGCTGGGAACACGTCAACCACACGGTCAATGGTTTTGGCTGCTGAGGTGGTGTGTAAGGTACCAAATACTAAGTGACCGGTTTCTGCCGCTGTCAGTGCCAAACGGATAGTTTCCAAGTCACGCATCTCACCCACTAGAATAACGTCAGGGTCTTCACGCAGGGCGCTACGCAAGGCAGCCTCGAAGCTCCAAGTGTGACGATGCACTTCCCGTTGGTTAATCAAACACTGCTTGTTTTGGTGCACAAATTCGATAGGGTCTTCAATAGTCAGAATATGGTCGTGGCGATTGTCATTAACGTAATCGATCATCCCCGCCAAAGTGGTACTTTTACCAGAACCTGTTGGTCCCGTTACCAGCACCAAACCACGTGGATAGGAAGAGATTTTCTTAAAGATGTCAGGCGCACCTAACTGCTCTAAGGTTAAGATATCAGTAGGAATGGTACGGAATACCGCGGCAGCGCCACGAGATTGGTTAAACGCGTTCACCCTGAAGCGCGCCAAGTTTGGCACTTCAAACGAGAAGTCGATCTCGAGGTGTTCTTCATAGTCCTTACGCTGCTTATCATTCATGATATCGTAAACAAGACGATGAACGTCTTGGTGCGTCAACGCAGGCACATTGAGCTTTCTCACCTCACCATCGACACGTATCATAGGTGGTATGCCTGCAGAAAGGTGTAGATCCGACGCTTTGTGTTTTACACTAAAAGCCAATAATTCAGTGATTTCCATAGCTTGGTATATCCGTTCAACCAAAAAGATAACAACATGACAACAATAGCAGACAGACTGGCACTAGCCCAGCAAAGGATAGCAGCCGCCGCTAAAAATTGCGTACGAAATCCCGAAGAGATCCAACTGCTTGCCGTCAGTAAAACCAAACCTATTGAAGACATTTTAGCAGCCTACAACGCTGGGCAACGTTACTTCGGTGAGAACTACGTTCAAGAAGGCCAACAAAAGGTTGAGGCACTACAGCAAACGTGTCCAGATATTGTGTGGCACTTCATCGGGCCACTGCAATCCAATAAAAGCCGGATTGTGGCGGAATATTTTGATTGGATGCACACAGTAGATCGCGCCAAAATCGCTGAGCGCCTCAATAGCCAACGTCCTGCGGATAAAGCGCCGTTAAATGTCTGTATTCAAGTCAATATCAGCGGCGAAGATAGCAAGTCTGGCGTGATTGATAAAGACAGCATGTTGGCGCTGGCAAAACAGATTGCAGCCCTGCCAAATCTGAACCTGCGCGGCTTGATGGCGATTCCAAGCCACGCCGATGAAAATCAGTTGGCAGAGGAGCTTTCTACGATGCAGCAACTCTTTGCCACCTTGAAACTCGGCTACGCCAGCGTTGATACGCTATCGATGGGCATGAGTGACGATTTAGAGCTGGCGATTGCCAACGGCTCAACCATGGTACGTATCGGCAGCGCGATTTTTGGTGAGCGTGACTATAGCGCCAAAGCGAATTAATCCCCTTGTATTTAGCCGCTTGCGCCCAAATACTATAAACAGTCCACCCCGTGTGGCGCGTTACAACCAACAAAAGAGGAAAGCATGACTTCTAACAAAATCTGTTTTATCGGTGCCGGCAATATGAGCCGCAGTATTATCAGCGGACTGGTGAACAGTGGCTATCAACCTGAATTGATTGAAGCAACCAACCCTAGTACCCCGAAACTTGATGCACTGAAAGCGGATTTTGCGATTAACACCAGCAGCGACAACAGTGCCGCCGCCGCGCGAGCCGATGTGATTATTCTGTCGGTCAAACCGCAGTTAATGCAGCAAGTGTGTGAAGCCATGTCTGGCGTCGATTTCTCCAACAAACTGATTATTACCATTGCCGCCGGTATTCCTGCCGCACGCTATCAAGATTATTTCGGCCAGCCCATCCAACTGATCCGTGTTATGCCAAACACTCCAATGCAAATTGGTGCTGGCATGTCAGGCTTATATGCCCCAGCCAATATCAACGATGAACAAAAAGCGATTGCCGAAGTCATTGTCAAAACCGGTGGTGATGCGGTTTGGGTAGACGACGAACACGGGCTTAACCTGGTGATTGCCTTGGCGGGGAGCTCTCCGGCCTATTTTTTCCTGTTTGTTGAAGGCATGGTAGACGCCGCGACCCAAATGGGCATGGATGCAGAAAAAGCGCGCCAACTGGCGCAGCAAGCCGCATTTGGTGCGGCCAGAATGTTGATTGAAAATCCGCAACTGTCGGCGGCACAACTGCGTCAGAATGTGACCTCTAAAGGCGGCACCACCCATGAAGCCGTTGAAACCTTCAAGCAAGGCGATCTACCCGGATTAACCGCCAAAGCGATGGCAAACTGTATCGCCCGCGCTGAAGAGATGGCGAAACAATTTTAACTACTAAGAGACTCGACTCGAAATGACTGATCCATTTACTTTTTTAGTTAGCACCATATTCGACCTGTACTTAATGGTTGTGATCCTGCGGATCTGGATGCAGCTTGCACGTGCCGATTTCTACAATCCATTTAGCCAGTTTGTGGTGAAAGCAACCCACCCGATTGTGAAGCCATTACGCCGCGTGCTGCCATCAATTGGCAACCTCGATACCGCGTCCGTGGTGCTGGCGTTGGCCGTGGTGATCTTAAAAATTGTGGCACTGACATTAATTGCTGGCGCACAATTTGATATCGTCGCCACACTGCTTTTTGCGGTGGTGTCGGTGTTTAAACAAGCCGGTGTATTGCTGTTTTATCTGTTGATTATCCGCGCCATCATGAGCTGGGTTAGCCAAGGCTCAAACCCATTTGAATATGTGCTGTATCAACTGACTGAACCATTCCTCGGCCCAATCAGACGTATTATTCCGCCAATGGGTGGCTTAGATTTATCTGTGCTAGTGCTGTTTATTTTGTTGAACTTCCTCAACTTACTGCTTGCGCAGCACGTACCTTATTGGGCTATTGCTTAATGAGTTCAACGCAAACTGCCGTCATCATGGAGCAGCAAAATTTGCTGCTCCGTGTTTATGTGCAGCCAAAGGCCAGCCGCGATCAGTGGTGCGGTCTACATGGCGATGAGATGAAGTTAGCCATTACCGCGCCGCCGGTCGATGGCAAAGCCAACCAACATATTGTTAAATTGCTCGCCAAGTCGTTTAAGGTTGCCAAAGGCCAAGTGCATATTCTCAAAGGAGAACTCGGCCGCCATAAACAGATCAAGATTGAGTCGCCGCAGCAATTTCCTCAAGAAATAGCCGCACTACTTTGATGGGTGCGATGGGAATTCCGCCGTTAGCTGGGTATAATTTAGCTGAGTCATCAACCGATTGAGACCCCATGAGCCGTTCCTGCATTACCGCCCTATTGTTATGGTTAACCGCCCTCGTCTTGCCAGCCCATGCTGAGCAAAAGCTTCAGGTGGGTCATTACGATATCCATTACTCGGCGTTGCCCAGTACCTTTATCTCCCCTTCTGTGGCGCAAACCTACGGCATTCAACGCAGTCGCTATCTGGCGCTGGTTAACATTGTGGTGATGGACATGCGCCAAGCCAACGGCGTGCAGATCCCGGTCGAAATTAATGGCATTGCCACCAACTTACTCGAAGCACGCTTTAAGCTAAAATTCCGCGAAATTAAAGAAGGCCAGTCAGTGTATTACATTGCTCAACTGCCCTATCGCGATAGTGAAGAGATCCATTTTCATCTCTCCATCAAACACCAAAACGAATTAAATACTAAGCTGAATTTCAGTCAGCAGTTTTTCAACGATTAACCCTGTTGGGGGCGATAGCGCCACCAACTGCACCGCAGGAAATCCCACCATGCAGAAGTTTGTTCTGGCCAGCGGCAACAAAGGCAAGTTAAAAGAATTTGCTGAAATGTTTGCTCAATACGATATCGAAGTACTGCCACAAAGCGATTTCGCTGTGGAAGAAGTACCAGAAACAGGCACCACTTTTGTGGAAAACGCGATTATTAAAGCGCGTCACGCCGCCGCTGCGACTGGCCTGCCAGCCATTGCCGATGACTCAGGTTTAGAAGTCGATGCCCTGCAAGGTGCGCCCGGCATCTATTCCGCCCGCTATAGTGGTGAAAACGCCACAGCAGTCACCAACTACACCAAGCTGCTCGACGCGCTGAAAGACACCACTGCAGCGCGTACCGCACGCTTCCAATGCATTTTGGTTTACATGCGTCACGCCAATGACCCAACCCCCATCATCTGCCAAGCAGCGTGGGAAGGTGAAATTGGCTTTGAGGTCAAAGGCGACAACGGCCACGGCTATGATCCAATTTTTATTCCGCAAGGCATGCAGCAAACCGCCGCAGAAATTAGCAGCGAAGTGAAAAATGAACTGAGCCATCGCGGCAAAGCATTAGCCATGTTGCTAGACGCCTTTAAAGCGCAGGGGATTATCGCTTGATCAGCCAATTGCCACCGCTGAGCCTTTATATCCACATTCCGTGGTGCGTGCGTAAATGCCCTTATTGCGACTTCAACAGTCATGCGCAGAATGGAGAAATCCCGCAAGCGCAGTACGTGGATGAGCTACTCAAAGATTTGGATGCTGATCTGCACTGGGTACAACAGCGGCCGCTGCACAGTATCTTTATCGGCGGTGGTACACCGTCACTGTTTGATGCTGCCCAAATTAAGCGCTTGCTTGATGGAGTGGCCGAAAGAATTCCATTTGAAGCTGATATCGAAATTACCATGGAGGCCAATCCAGGCACTGTCGAACATGATGATTTTAATGCCTATCGCGCTGCCGGTATCACGCGCATTTCGATGGGCGTACAAAGCTTTGCGCCAGATAAGCTCACGATTCTTGGACGCATTCATGGTGGCGATGAAGCCAAAAAAGCTGCTGCTTCTCTGGCAAGTGCCAACTACAACAGCTTCAACTTGGATTTGATGCACGGCTTGCCGGATCAAACACTGGCGCAAGCCATGAGTGATATTGAAACGGCAGCCTCTCTCAATCCGCCGCACCTATCTTGGTATCAACTCACTATTGAGCCAAATACCCTGTTCCACAGCCGCCCACCGGCATTGCCAGACGATGAAGCGCTGTGGGATATCTATCAGCAAGGGCAACAAAGATTGCAAGCGCTGGGGTATCGTCAATACGAGATCTCTGCCTACGCCAAACCCGGCTTTGAATGTCGCCACAACCTCAACTATTGGGAGTTTGGTGACTATTTAGGGATTGGCTGTGGTGCCCACGGTAAAATTACCCTGTTGGCTGAGCAGCAGATCCTTCGTAGTGTCAAAGTGAAGCACCCCAAAGGCTACCTCGCCGGAGAACATCTCTACCAAGTGGATGAAGTCCTCGCTGAAGATAGGCCGCTGGAATACTTAATGAATCGACTAAGGTTGATGCGCCCAATTGCCAAAGCGGATTTTGCTGCCAGAACTGGCGTTGCCCCTACGGTGTTGGATGAGGGAATGCGAGAAGGTGAACGTAACGGCCTAGTGCTAATCACCGACCAACACTGGGAGCTGACCGACAAAGGCCATATGTTCGTCAACGAGCTGTTGTCTTACTTCTGCTAACAGCGCCATTCTTCGCAAAAGCTCATTTCGCGACAAACAGGCAAAAAATACCCCGTTAGCAAACGGGGTATAACCACATCAGGATATCGGTTTAAATGCCGCGCTTTGCCGTGGTTAACCAAGGTTGTTAAACCACTCACTCAGCCCAGCAAAAGATTCGGATTGCAGTAACTGCAAAGACCTTCGCACTACGTTAAAGGGGTCATTTCAACGTAGCCTTGTGGAGATCCCCACCCAAATCAAGCCTTGTCATTGTAGTAAGTCAGTTGTTTACTGCAACTGCGTTAGCTGTATTTTGTAATCAAGGTCAAAAAACATTTCCCTTAATTTACACATTTAAAAACAAGATGTTGATTTGTCGTACAAATTTATTTTCTACAGAAAATCCGATTAAAAACACTCAAATTTTTTGTTTTTTCGCACTACTTACGCTTGGCGAAAATATCAGTGAACTTATCGTCCCATACTGGCGGAGTGCCGATATGTTCTTTAATAAACTCAATGAACGCACTGACCTTAGGCGCTAAGTGCTTACGGCGAGGGTAAACCGCCTGCAATGGCAGGTGGTTGACTAACTGCCAGTCAGTCAACATCGGCACTAACTTGCCTTCGGCAATCTCGTTTTCCAGCAGATAGGTGGCCATATACACCACGCCCAAACCGTTAACGGCCGCAGTTTTCAGTGCCGGTGCGTTATCTACACGGAAATTGCCCGATACACCAATTTCACAGTAATCATCGCCACGCTTAAATTGCCACACTGAGTGCTCATGCCACTCACCGTGATACACCAAGCAGTTGTGTTCAACCAATTGCTCTGGGCGCTCTGGCACACCATGCTTAGCGATGTAATCAGGCGAGGCTAACAGCAAGAACTGACATTTCATCAGTGGGCGCGCCACCATACCTAACGGCAGTTGCTCAGACATGGTCAACAGCAGATCTAACCCTTCGTTTACCACATCCACCTTGTGATCAAGCAAGCTAACTTGCAGCTCAAGCTCAGGGTGACGTGCCATAAACTCAGGTAACGCAGGAATGATATGCGCCGTACCAAAGGATTGAGAGATACCAAGCTTCAACACACCACGGGTGGCGTCGTTAAGATTGTGCACGCTCGCTACGGCCTGATCAGCGCCGCGCAATAGCTCTTCGCCTTGCGCATATAACAGATTACCCGCTTCGGTCAGACTCAAACTACGTGTAGTACGTTGAATGAGTTGCACACCCAGTCTGTGCTCCAAGTCAGCCACTTGGGTACTGACTTTTGACTTAGAAATTCCCAAGCGACGAGCAGCGGAACTAAAACTTCCGGCACGAGCGACATGAGTGAAAATAGCGATGGGTTCCAATAGTTCTAGCATTGAGTCGCCTATAGCTGCTTTATTCTTGTTGATGATTCGCTGAACTGTCTTTTACGAGGAAAAGTGATCGACCCGAACGGGCGGATTGTACGGCTCAGAGAATAATTGTATCGAGAATAAAAAAGTATACCAACACTTTAGTGACTACTCTAATGGTCTAATACGATAAATTGCAGATTTGATCCGAAAAAAAGCCCGCATTCAGGTCATGAGATGCGGGCAAAGGAAGGTTCGTGGATGAACCTGTCTCAAGGAAGAGGGGGTTAAGCCACTTGCGTCAGCGCTTATTGCGCCTGACTTAGTGACGCTTTGAAATCAGGGTGTAGTCTTCTAACTCAGGGATCTGCTGTTGCACTTTGGCTTCTAACTTTTGCAGCTCGGCAAAGCTTTCACATAATTCATCGGCGTTACGTTCAATCTCGCTTGAGCGAACTTCCATCCGCGCTTCAATGTCGTCGCCCAAGCGCTCCATTTTCTCGCCGAAAGCTTCCATCTTTTCTTCAAAGCTGCCGCCATCGCTGTTAATCATGCTTTGGCCGATATTGACCATGATGTTGCCGATAGAGCTCATCACCACCTGCTCAATATCATTTTCAAACTCATCACCAAAGACTTGGTCTAGCGAGTCATCAGAAGCGCCAATGTAGTACACATCACCGCGTTGATAGGCGGCATCATTAATGCGTTGATGCAGTTTTTCCAGCGCGCCATTCAGCTTTTCAGTGCCGCTGTCGCCCAATAAAGGCGTCAATGAGCTGCCCACAGCATCGGTGGCCAAATCCATCGCGTTATCCAGCAAAGTCACCACTTTGGGGATCTGCGCTGACAAACCTGTACGGTAGTCTTGCAGCAGCTGTTGTTGCTTGTGATTCAATGACACCTGTTTGCCGTTTACAAATAGCTTGTCGCCATCGATGCGGTACAGCTCGTTGTTCTTTTCCGCGACTCGCAGCTGTTGTTGTTGCAACGTCACGTCATAGTTCAACGAGATATTGCAGCTATCGTTACCGTGATAAACGGCAGCCTGCGCCTGCCCGACAACCATTACCCCTGTTAACGCCAATGCAGATACCAAAGTTTTCATCGTGAGTCCTTGTTGTGCTCTTCGCTGTTGATGCTTTGATATAGCAGAAGCCGTGCCAATTTTTAACATACTGTTTTTAAAAGATTTAAATTCAACTGATATAAATAAGCTAAAGATGATTAGCGAATTGCACCAGTTTTTGGTGAATATGACGAGCGACACAAGATGCAGCTTAAGCAGATCAAATAGGCAATAAAAAAGCAGCGTAGTAAACGCTGCCTTTTAGGAGATTACGCGGGGATTAACTCCACCAGATATCGTATAAATCGGTCACGCTGACTTCCAGCACGTTTTGGCTTTTCCAAAACGCCTCAACCGCTTGGCGGTCTTCGTCGCTGCATTTACCGATGCGTTGGGTGGCTACAATACCGTCCCACACCCGATGACCACCACCATGGAAGCCCAGGCCACGCGGCTCAATCACCTGCTCGATAAAGGTATCTACCTGCGCGTCGATCTGTTCTTCACTAATATCATCAGGAAAACGCCAAGCTACATCAAAGCCCAGTTCCTGAAACTCATCAACACGCAATTTTTTACGTAAACGACGACTGCGAATAGCCATGAGCAAATTCTCCGATTTTAAGAAGGTTATTCAGTGCGCTCAAACATCAAATCCCACACACCATGTCCAAGACGTTGACCACGTGCTTCAAACTTTGTCAGTGGACGATAATCCGGTCTTGGCACTACCGTACCATCAGGTGATTGATTTTTATAGCCCGGCGCTGCATTCATTACTTCCAGCATGTGTTCGCTGTAGTTTTCCCAGTCAGTCGCCATATGGAACACGCCGCCCACTTTTAAGCAGCTACGTACCAACTCCGCAAATTCTGGCTGCACAATACGGCGCTTGTGGTGGCGCTTTTTATGCCAAGGATCAGGGAAGAACAGCTGCACCCGTGACAGTGAACCATTAGCAATTGCATTTTGCAGCACTTCAACCGCATCGTGGTGATATACGCGCAGATTAGTCACACCCGCCTCTGCAGCTGATGACAAACACGCGCCAACACCTGGCTTATGTACTTCAATACCGATGAAGTTTAATTCAGGGGCAGCCTTGGCCATCTCAACCAAAGAGGCGCCCATACCAAAACCAATCTCCAACACAGTGTCGGCTTCGCGGCCAAACACTTGGGCTAAATCGATGGTCTCAGCGGAATACTCCAACCCCATGGTTGGCCAGTTTTGTTCAAGCGCTTGAGCCTGACCTTTAGTCAGTCGTCCCTCGCGCAATACAAAGCTTTTGACTTTACGCAGGTACTTGCCTTCTTCATTGAATTCAGCAGTAGTCACTTCGCTCATTTTTGCTCCTGTCAACGGACAGCCATGTGAAAAGAATGGGCATTATCCAAACTTCAACCTGCGGTGCAAGTACTACCGCAGAAAAAGTATACCAGCCACACTTTTAATCGCGCGCCTAATGCAGATTTGCTTGTGCAGCCACCACGCCAAAGCTACACTGGCGCCCATGAATACCGCCCCTTTTTCTCAGCGCATCATCGACTGGTATCGGCAGTTCGGCCGCACCACCTTGCCATGGCAACAGCATAAAACCCCTTATAAAGTATGGATAAGTGAGATAATGTTGCAACAAACTCAAGTTGCCACCGTTATCCCTTACTTTGAGCGTTTTATGGCCCGCTTTGAAAGCGTTACCGCACTTGCGAACGCCGACATAGATGAAGTGCTGCATCATTGGACCGGACTAGGCTATTACGCCCGTGCCCGCAACCTGCATAAAGCCGCAGTGATTATCCGCGATAAATACCACGGTGAGTTTCCTACTCAATTTGATGAGGTGGTCGCCCTCCCCGGCATTGGTCGCTCTACTGCGGGCGCAATTTTGTCGCTGGCCAGCGGCCAACATCATGCAATTTTAGATGGCAACGTTAAACGGGTATTGGCGCGTCACCACGCTGTGGCAGGTTGGCCGGGATTACCCAAAGTTGAGCAACAGCTGTGGCAGTTAGCAGACAACCTTTCGCCCGCTGAACATATCGACCAATACAATCAAGCGATGATGGATATTGGTGCCACATTATGTACCCGCAGCAAGCCCGCCTGTGAACGTTGCCCAGTGGCATTTGATTGCCAAGCGCAGCGCCAAGGCAGACAAAAAGATTTCCCAGAGAAAAAGCCAAAAAAGACCATTCCGGTCAAAAATGGCTTTTTATTGGTGCTGCGCCAGCAACAGCATGAACAACAGCAAGTGTTACTGCAACAGCGCCCGCCAGCGGGAATTTGGGGCGGCTTGTGGTGTTTCCCAGAATTTAGCACTGAGGCTGAACTCAAGGCTGCCGCCGCGAAAATCAATGCTGCTGCAAGCTTGCATCCACTGCCCGCATTTCGGCATACCTTTAGCCATTTTCACTTTGATATTCAGCCAGTGTTGCTAAACATAGCTGCAGCTGACAACGCCTTCAGTGAAACCATGCTAATGCCGCAAGCTGGCAATGCCGTCATGGAAGCTAAAGCCACTCTCTGGTATAACTTAACGCAACCATCAAGGGTCGGGCTGGCCGCCGCAACTGAGCGGATTATTGCCAGTCTTCAGACCGCTTCAATCAAGGAGCTTGAATAAATTATGGCACGCACAGTTCATTGTGTTTATTTCAACAAAGACGCCGACGGGCTGGATTTTCAACTTTACCCAGGCGAGTTGGGTAAAAAGATCTTTGATAGCATCAGTAAAGAAGCTTGGGCGCTGTGGCAAAACAAGCAAACCATGCTAATCAACGAGAAAAAGCTCAACATGATGAATCCAGAGCACCGCAAGTTGCTTGAGGAACACATGGTCGCATTCCTGTTTGAAGGTGATGAAGTGCACGTGGAAGGTTATGTTCCACCAAAAGATGAAGAGTGATTTTTCTCTTTTTGTAGCGCGTAGCTCAAAGTGACAAAAGGCCCTTGATGGGCCTTTTTGCTGCCTACTAAATTCGCTGATGTACGTTCATAAACGTTAGCTGAACTTAATGCTGAGAACCGTTGTGGCTGATACTTTGGGCGAAATATAAGCCAAGTGACCTACAAAAGGTTTCAGAGCTAACCGAATCCTCCACAAATTCGGATAATTATTTCACAGGACAATTTACTAATGATGTAACATATTTACCCGCAAGATTAAGTTTAAAAATAACCTTGTCTGAAGAAAAAATAAGGATAACGTTATAATTCAACCTCAAAGAATATTTACGCCAGAACCAATATCCTTTTACATTTCAACAGGAAAAAAAGCACCAACACCACCAACTGTGGATGGAGGAACTAACACCTGTACTGATCAAGAGAAAAATAGTTTTAGGACGATTTGTACTTCAGATATAAACACGGAGTCGCCATCTTATTCCGATTGTGTTAGATGTAGTTTGTTAACATAAAACAAACTTAATTTATTTTTTAAATGCAGCTTCATATAATTCACTAACTTGACTAGGAGTAAAATTTATTTTGGAGAATATATTCATTTTAGGTCCATCTTTTTCTACTAAGTCCCATTTTTTAGTTTTTATATATTGATAAGTAAGTTTCTCAAGTGTAACAAGTAAAGCATTATTTAACACCCTCATATTCCCCTTACCCATCTCATCTAACTTGTCAGTTTCTTTTTTAAATTTTAGGTAAATGGCTTTTTTCGCTTCTAAATCGCCATTGATGTATGAGTCCCATAATTGGTTTTGTTCAAGTACAATCTTTTGGTTTTCTTCTTCAGATAATGGCATATGTTTATATTTTTGATCTTCAAATACTTTTAACGTATAAACCATTCCTTTAATTAATTTTTCTTCTGAGGTTTGTAGTTCTTTTAAATTATAGGCCCAATAAGCACGACCAATTCCAAAATAAATACTTTCAATTTGTGGTTTTTTTTTAAAAACCTTACTACTAAGAGCATCTTCTGAGTTTATATGATGAATTATAGTTTTTTCAAGTAATCTATAATCAAATACTTTAGTTTTATCTCCAACATAAATTTCAGCAAGATCAGTATTTGCTTGTCTGCTAAATTCTCCTGCTGAAATATAACCTTTAATTTTATTTTCAATAGCCTGGGGACTTTCACTAGACTCGTTTTCAAATCTATATGCAAAAGAAGGTTTTTCTTTAGCAACTTTTTGTTCAAGTTGGTTTTCTTTTAATTTTTGAGCTCTAAGAGCAAGTTCTTGCTCTTTTAATTTTAGTTCTTTTGCTTTTAATTTAAGTTCTTGTTCTCTATTTTTAAGCTCCATCATTTGAAGCCTTGCTTCTAACTGTGCTGGTGTTTCTTGAGTTTGCACTTGTTGTGTTTGGCTATTTTGTTCAGAAGCTGAACTTAACCCATCTTGCGCGTTAGTGGCTGCTGTTGCAGCGCTCATTATCCCGCCCTGCAGGGCAAGTAGCACAATAGATCGCCACATAATTAGATTTCCTTGCTAATGCTAATTTAATATTGAACAAAATATACACAGAAAGCATATTTTTTGTATCCGTTAAGGTCACACTTCTCAGCTGCACATACTAAAACGCACAAGCATAGTGCTTCGAAAATTAATTGCGCTGCGTCATTCCCAAAAAGCTGATACCGACAAGTGAGAGCACAATCCCGCCGCTGCACACCGCCAACCAGCCTTGCCATTGATAGAGGATGACCGAGATATAAGACCCCAGTGCGCCGCCAGCAAAGTAGCTGGTCATATAGCCTGCGTTTAGGCGGTTACGGGCTTCAGGCTGCAAAGCATAAACTACGTTCTGGTTACTGACATGCGCCATCTGCACCGCCAAATCGAGCAGCACAATGCCGATGATTAAACTGAGCAGTGAATGGTCAGCTAACAACAATAGCCCCCAGCTGATTAACCCAGCAATCCATCCCACCCAACTGCCAATGCTGCCTTTACCTATATCGGCCAATTTGCCTGCCCATTTTGCTGCAGCAACGCCAGCAACACCGGCAATACCAAACAAGCCGATGACCGCATCAGAATACTCATACGGCGGGTTAGCAAGCAAAAAGGCCAGAGGCGTCCAAAACAGGGTAAACATGGCAAAGCTAAGCGCCCCTAAAAACGAGCGCTGGGCGAGCACAGGTTCGGTTTTAAACAGGGAAATCACCGAACTGAGTAACTGCTGATAGGTTAACGACACTTGGGGCTGATATTTAGGTAGCGATCGCCACAACGCCAAGGTGCAGATCAAAATGGCGACAGCGGCCACCCAATACACCGCTTGCCACGACAGCAAAGATGAGATGGTGCCAGCCACTACACGGGCGAGCAAAATCCCCAGCAACAAACCGCCCATCACAGTGCCAACCGCTTTACCGCGCTGTTCAGGCGCCGACAAGGTGGCAGCCAGCGGCACTAATACTTGCGCCACCACCGAACACGCGCCCGTTACCGCGGTACCCACAATCAGCCAACCCACTGTGGGCGCTAAGGCATTAACAAACAAGCCCACCGTTGCCAGTAGCATTAACAGCACAATCATGTAGCGGCGCTCAACCAAATCGGCCAACGGCACCAGAAAAAACAGCCCGAGCCCATAACTTAACTGTGCGGCGGTGACGATACTGCCCGCCATTGAGTGCGATACATTTAACGCTTGCGCTATGGTGTCGAGCAAAGGCTGCACGTAGTAGTTGTTGGCCACGGCTACACCGGTGGCAATGGCCATCAATAAAATGAGTTTGGGAGAAAGCGTGCTGGTTTCAGGTTGCATATACGTCCTTGGCAAGATGAACTGGAAAAGCGCCGTTTGCGAATCCCGCATTATGCGCTTTTATGGCTACATCAGAAAGGCGTGATACTGGCCACCAACAGTATCAATGGCGTTAACAAGCTAAGAATATGGCGTTTTTGGGTGACTTTGGTGCTTAAAAACGCATTTTGTGCATTAACTAAGCGAATAAAACCTTGGAGATAAAAAAGGGCTTGCGCCAGTAAAATGTCCTGCTATATGATACGCACCACTTCAGCGGGACAGGATGTTGTGTGACTCGCTAAAGTAATGACTGATAAAGAAATCAGTTGCCCGAATAGCTCAGTCGGTAGAGCAGCGGATTGAAAATCCGCGTGTCCCTGGTTCGATTCCGGGTTCGGGCACCACTTGATGCCGGCATAGCTCAGTTGGTAGAGCAACTGACTTGTAATCAGTAGGTCCCGAGTTCGACTCTTGGTGCCGGCACCATTTTTAAGGCCACTTTTAAGTGGCTTTTTTTATGTCTAAAATTCACCATATCCTGCCAAATTATCGGTTGCCACGGTCAATTTTGGACAATAAAAAAGGCGGTGAATCACCGCCCTCTCGTCAACCGTTAACTCACTCTTACAGTGCGTTTTCAGCCAGTACCAAACGTGGAATTTGGTTCAGTGAAGTTAGGTGGCTGTAGATAGGACCTAACAGGCCTTTCTTACGCAGATCCAAAAAGTCTTCGTCGCTCAGCCCAGCCAGTTTACGCTCATCGATCAGGTAGATACCGTTGATGTTGCGTTTTTCGCCTTTGACTTCAACAGTCAGGGTTTGTTGGATCAGCAGTTCTTTTTCAGCAAGGAACTTCAACACAGCGCGAGATTGTTGATCTTGTTCGAAGTGACGCAGTACTTGCTCACGACGCTCTTTCAGCGCAGCAGTTTCTTCGCCGTTTTCAAACAGGGCTACGCCCTCTTCTTTGCTCAGCAGTTCGCTTTCTTCGCGAATACCAAACCATACGCGGTCAGTTTGTTCTGGGTCTAATACTACAGCCAGTGGGTAGTCACGCAGTACGTTTGGAATGTAAGTACCCGTCCATTCGTCATCTTTAACACGCAGGTTTTGTTGTGGCTTTAAGCCCAACATCATAACGGCTTGGAAATCGTTAGATTCAGCGTTTGCTTTAACAAATACAACAGGCACGTCGGTGGCTGCATACATCACTTCATGCAGGCTTACTGGCATCAGATGTTCATTAGCAACATGCGCAAAAGTCGGTTTCTTAAATTTAAGATCGGCATGTTTAGTTGGATCTAACAGTGAAATTGCTTGGGTCATTTAAAGCTCCTTGAGGGCTCTTTTTCTCTAAATTCTAAGTTCCGATTTAACAGGAAGCGCTTTTCCCTTGCCCGTAGTTATACCCTGTTTCATTCACGAATAGAAATACAAAACCATAACAAACTGTGACTCAAACGCCGAGAAATGGGCGATTTTGCCTCGACTGCGGGATTTTTAAGCAAGCAGAAAACAGAAAGGGAAGCGAATGCTTCCCTCAATCGAATATTTGTAGCCTTAATGCAGCTTGAGTTTTGGCCGCTGCCATTTCAATAATCGCTGCGCCAAGCTAAATACGGCAGCTGAGAACCAGCCATATAAGCTGCCTAAGTGGCGTTGATACAGCGACAGATACATCATCCGCGCCACGTAGCCTTCAATAAACAGTGAGCGCGAACGTAAGTTGCCCATCAAGTTACCCACAGCAGAGAAACGGCTGAGTGACACCAAAGATCCATAGTCACGGTATTCAAATGGGTTTTCCGCTTTGCCTTTCATGCGGTTGAGCAAGTTTTGGAACAAGCATTCGGCCATTTGCGATGCAGCTTGCGCCCGTGGCGGTACGGGCTTGCCACTTTCTTGGATCAGCATAGCGCAATCGCCGATGGCGTAAATACATTCATGGCCTTTAACGCGCATGCAGGCATCTACTTCCACTTGATTACGTTTGTTGATTGGCAAAGCAGTAAAACGTTGCAGCGCATCAGGGCCTTTAACCCCAGCAGCCCACACTTTTAAGCCGCAGTTGATCAAAACGTTATCGGGGGTGATAAAGCCTTCTTTAACCACTTCTTTTACCTGCACACCGATATGCAAGCGCACGCCGATATGGTCCAGTACGGTTTGCGCGCGGGCGCTGACTTTATCGGGCAAGGCTGGCAGGATTTTTTGCGCGGCTTCGACCAAGTGGATCTCAAGGTGAGATTTATCGATATTGAGGTAGCCGTATTCTTTGACCGATTCCAGCACATGATGCAGCTCGGCGGCTAACTCGACGCCGGTCGCCCCTGCGCCGACAATACCAATGCTGAGTTTTTCATTGGTTTCATCGAGCAACAGCAGCTCATCGAGCAGTTTTTTATGGAATAGGTTGGCGCTTTCTAAGCTATCAAGGAAGATACAGTGTTGTTCAGCACCTGGGGTATTGAAGCTGTTCGATACGCTACCAATCGCCAGCACGAGGTAGTCATAGCTGACTTCACGCTCGCCGAGTAGCTCTTCGCCTTCATCATTCAATACACGAGAAAGGTAAACGCATTTTTTCTGGGGGTTACAGTCGTTGATCTCGCCGCGCAGAAAACGATAGCCGTTCTTCAAGCCATGGTCGCGATACAGCAGCCCTTCAACAGACTGATCAATCACGCCAACTGCGACTTCATGTAACTTTGGTTTCCAAATATGTACAGGGCTTTTATCAATCAAACAGATTTCAGCTTCACCTGACAAACCGAGTTTTCGGCCAAGTTTTGAAGCAAGTGCTAAACCACCAGCACCACCTCCAACAATCACGATTCGTTTAGCGGTCACAACTCAAATCCCCTCATGAACCTCAATAAATTGTGTTAGTTATATCACATTTATACAGACTAATGAGCTGAGCCTATGACCAGATCACTAAGTTTTGTTTTGTAAAAAATCTAATAAATGGACAGCTAAGTTGCCAGTGTTCGCTGCTGTAATTGATTAAACTTACGCAACATCCACACGGCTAACAGCGTACTACAACAGGATAACGACACCCACACACCGTTTACCCCAAACAGCGCGCCAAGGCTTGCCAGCAACAGCCCAATCAGCAGCAGTTTACTGCCGGTCAGCAAGTTGGCCTCTTTCGGGCGGTTCATTGCTTGAAATAAGGCTGCACCCACTAACACCATCCCTTCCATCGGTAAGCCCCAAAAGTAGAGATACATGCCTTCGACCGCATAGGGCGTAAGTTGCGGGTTATCGCCGGCAAACAGAAACACCAACCACTCGGGCTTACTGTAGATAAAGCCCATGCCCAATATGGCCACCAGCAAGCTCAAGCTCAGCGCCAGCTTTACGGTTTGCCTAACGCGATCATATAAACCTGCGCCTACGTTAAAACTGAGTAGCGGTTGCGTGCCCAAGGCGATGCCTTCAAAGATCAGATAGAACAGCGCTTCGGTATAACTCACCACCCCGTATGCGGCGAGATGAATCGCACTGCCCTGCCATAAAAACGCCAGATTATGCAGCGTTAACACCACCGAAAGATACAGCGTCATCATCATGCTTGGCACGCCAAGGCGCAGCATCTGTTTGCTCCAATGCCAACTTAAGCGCAACTGTTCACGGCCAATGCGCAAGCGGCAGTCTGCCGAAAAAAAGTGGCGCATACACAGCCATGCGGCAACGCCTTGGCAGATCATGGTGGCAATCGCGACCCCAGCAAAATCAAGCGGGATGACCACAATCAGCAGCCAATCCAGCACAATATTGAGTACGCCGCAGCCGATTTGGATCAACGTTACCCGCAGCGGAAACCCATCATTGCGCAGCATGGCGGTGAAGGTCATCGATAGAATGGGAAACACGCTGAGCAGAAAGTACCAGAACAGGTAGGTTTTGGAGTAAGTAAGCACTTCGCCGCTGACGCCAATCAGCCCTAGCACAAACTCTCGGCTAGAAATCCCAATGATGGCCAGCAGCACACCGGCGATAATCGACACCAATATACTGTTGCCAATAATCTGCCGCGCCGCACTAAGATTACCTTTGCCAAGTTGCAACGAGGCTAACGCCGCGCTGCCCATGCCCACCAGCGCGCCAATCGCATAAATCACCGCGCCCACTGGATAGGCCAAAGTGATAGCCGCCAACCCAGTTTCACCGAGAAAATGGCCGATAAACATGCCATCGACGGTGACATAAATGCCGGTGGCCAACATCGACACCACGGTCGGCATGGCATAACGCCAAAACAGCCGCGTGATGGATTGGATTGCCAGCTCATCTTGCAGCGCATCCACTTGCTGTTCTTTCTGTGCCAATGGTTCAGCGCTCAAACTCATGACGAATAAGACTCCAACCAGCGGCACGCCATCAAGCTTTGCTGTAATTGCGCAGCATCCAACGGTTGACGTGAAATAAGCTCAATACGTGACTCCATTGCGTCATCAAGCTCTGATAAATTCAGCTGTTGTTGCAGTTGATTGATGCCGATAACGCCTTCGTCGGTCAGCATCACCGCTTTTAGGCGCTCACAATCTTGCGCCTTCACCCATGCCATTAATGGCGCAAATTCAAAAATCCACGCAGGGCTAAAACGCCAGCCATAACTGTAATGGCCTTCGGCATGCTGCTGTTTGAAAATGATGCCGCTGGCGTCAAAATCATCGCTGGTTTCGTCTGCATCTGAAGCGTTAAACGCCTTACCCAGCCCAAAGCCTGCGTCATTAGCTAAGGCGCGCTGAGCTGGAACCGCCGTTTTCGCTTGCTGCGAGGCTAATAATGCGCGGGGTTGCTGCAAGGCTGCCAGTAAATCACTATCGAGCGGTTGTTGTTGGCTCCACCGAAACAGCGCACTGGGAGCTAACTCAGCAGGCAACATCGCCAAAGCGGCATTAAGATCTAAATTCTCAGACCAAGTATCGGCTTTACTCAGCAACCACAGGTCACTGCTACGTAATTGATTTAAAAAGGTGTCATGCTCTGTGTAGCGCGTATCGAGCAGATTGCGCGGGTCAACGACACAGCAACTGCGCTGCAAGCTAATAAGTTGCTGAAACTGCGAAGATGATAACAGCTTGATGATCTGCTGCGGATGCCCAAGCCCTGTGGGTTCAATGATTAATCGGTCAGGCTTGGCTTTGGCTAGAAGTTGGGTAACCGCCACTTGCAGCGGCACGCCAGCGGCACAGCACAAGCAACCGCCCGGCACTTCGCGGATCACGACCGAATCACTGCCCTGCATCAATGCGGCATCAATGCCAATTTCACCGAACTCGTTGACCAACACCGCCCAGGTTTCATGGGCAGGTTTGGCCTTTAATAGCGCTTGAATAAAGGTAGTTTTACCCGCGCCTAAAAAGCCGGTAATCACATTGGTAGGAATATTGGCAAGAATCATCAGTTTGGTCGCTAGTTGGCTGTGGCAAATTGGCTGTGGCTAATTTGCCGCAGCTATTTGTCTACAGCTGTTTATATAAAAGAAAAAACGACCAAGTGTACCCTGATTTATGTGCGGCCACACAGGCTAACGCTGATTTTTTGGCAGAAGAACGCCATTGCAAACGGAGTCACCCGTGACGGCGTTTATTAGGTGCCAGATAGCGCAGCTCAAACTGTTCACAAGGCAATGGACGGGAATAGAAGTAGCCCTGCGCATAATCACAGCCCATCTGTTGCAGGATCTCGACCTGCGCCTTGGTTTCAACTCCTTCGGCTATCACCTTAATCCCCAATTTATGGGCCATCACGATGATCGCTTCACATAAGGTGACGTTGTTTTCATCCTCTTCCAACTGATTGGTAAAGGAGCGATCGATTTTCAGATAATCGATATCAAACCGCTTCAAATAGGCCAGCGATGAATAGCCAGTACCAAAGTCATCGAGCGACACCTGCACCCCGTTATCGCGATAACGCAGCAGTTTTTCCGAAACGTTATCATTGGCTTCTAGCAGCAAGCCCTCGGTGATTTCGATACACACACAACTGCCAGGCACGCCTTTCTGCTCAAGGTAAGTAAACCATGCATCAAAGCGTTGCCCTTCATCGCGGAACTGAATGGGGGATTTGTTGATGCTAATTTGCACCTCAATATCGTAACGCTCACGCCACGCCACTATTTGGTTTACCGCCTTGCGGAAGATCCAATCGCCAATGTCCATGATCAAGCCGGTATCTTCTGCGATTGGAATAAATTCCCCCGGTGAAATAGCACCACGGGTGGAGTGATGCCAGCGGATTAAGGCTTCCACCTTGACCACTTGTTGGGTATTTAGGTCGGTGATTGGCTGGTAGTACACATCGAAATCACAAGCAGCCACAGCCTCACGCAGATCTTGGATCAGCTTCATTCGATAGTGAGCGTGCTGCTGCATCGAATGAGTGAAATAGTTGAAGCGATTGCGCCCCATCTCTTTGGCGGCATACATTGCCTGATCGGCGTGCTTCAACAACACCTCTTCGCTGGTGCCATCGTCAGGGAACAACGTAATGCCGATACTGGCGCTGATGTAGGCGCTTTCATCGCCCAACTGAAATGGCTCAGCCAACTGTTGCAAAATCAACTGCGCCACCCGCTCGATACCTTTGCTGTCGTTGGCATCCATTAACAGCAGGGTAAATTCATCCCCGCCTAAACGCGCCACAAAGTCAGATTCGCGCACACAGCTGCAAATGCGCCCAGCCGCCTGTTGCAACAAGCGGTCGCCCATATCGTGGCCAAGGGTATCGTTAATCTCTTTGAAGTGGTCTAAATCTAAAAACAACAACGCCAGTTTGGTGCCACGACGATTGGCTTTACGGATTTCGGCACTGATCTGCTCAAGGAACATGCGTCGATTGGGCAAACCGGTAAGCGGATCGTAGTTCGCTTGTTTCCAGATTAATTGCTCACTGGTTTTCTTCTCAGTGATATCAGAGAACAGCACAATCCAGCGCTGATCATTGGCTTTATCGGTCAAGGTATTGATCGACAACCACACCACAATCTCACGGCCATCTTTGCAGGTGAGCCACAACTCGCCTTGCCAGCGTTTTTCACGCGCTAACTCTCGCCGAATATGGCGATAATCTGTGCCCGTATGTTGCTGACTTTGGAGCAGATTGATATTGCGCCCCAAAATATCGCCCTCGCGATAACCGGTAATGGCTGAAAACGCCGGATTAATGGTGATAATTACCCCGCGGCTGTTGGTCACCGTCATCGCTTCAGTGCTGTGCTTATAAACGGATGCGGCCAACAGCAAAGAACTTTCACGCTGCTTTTGTTCGGTAATATCTTCATGCACCCCACAGAGGCTGATGGCGCTACCTTGCTCATTTCGCTCCGTCACTTTACCGGTAACACGCAGCCAACGCGGCTCTCCGTCAGGTCGCCTCAAACGATACTCATGGGTAAAACGCGGTGATTTTCCCGCAAGGTGTAATTCTAACTTCTGAAATAACTCGGTCAGTTCAGCGGGTTCTATCAGGCTAAACAACGCATGACGCCCGCGTTGCTCAACATCTTCCGCGGTGCAACCTATGAGTTCGATGGAGCGCTTATCCAAAAAGAACTTATCGCTGGGCACATCCCAGCGCCAATACCCTAATCCGCTGCTGTTAAGCACTAATTCTAATTGCTCGAAACTCGCAGCAAGCTTTTGCTCAGTCACTTTTGCAGAAGTCACATCGACAAACCCAGTAATCACCAAAGCAACTTTGCCATTTTGATATTTACACGACACCGTGGTTTGGCAGTAGACGGATTCGCCATTCCTTTTTATCAGGCGTTTCTCAAACTCGTAGCTATCAATTTTGCGCGCCAGCAGTTGGTCGCTGAGCGCTTGTTCGCGGTTTATATCTTGTGGGTGAGTAATTTGAATCCAATTCAGCTCAAGCAATTCCGCTTCAGAGTAGCCCAACATGCGGCATAAGCCTGGGTTTACCTTAATCCAATGAAGTTTAGCGTCGGCAATGGCAATGCCTATATTGCCGAGATCAAACTGAGCGCGAAACAGGTAATCATCATGGGATTTTTCCAATTGGTACTGCTGATATTGCAATCTGTTCGCCAGCAAGATCCCCATAATCGCGGTAGCAATTGGGAAGATAGTGAGAGCGGGTAACGCCATGGTAAAGATCACATCAACCGCCACATCAATCGGCAATAACTGATTCGCTAACAACATGGGCAACTGAGTTACGCCGGCAAACACTAGTAATTCTGGAATTTTGATGCTGTGCAGCTCGCCGTATCGATGTTGACGCCACTCGCGCCACGCCAAACCAATCAAAATAGCGGACCAGATAGCCGCAATCCCCGGTGCAACGCCAATACCGCCGAGTGACATGCGAAAAAACGTCGCAATAACGCCAGCAATTACGGTTGGAATGGGGCCGAAAAACAGCCCCGCAAGACTAAGTAGAATGGTGCGACCATCATGAATAATGCCGGGCGAGACACGCCATGGGGTGAGAATAACCGCCATGCACAGAATGCCGATAATAATACCAGCGAGTATCTGCCAAGCGTATTTATAGCGAGAATTGCTATTAAGCGGAATAGCCTCAAAAGCGACAATTAGGACTAATAAAAGCGCAGCATTTTGAACGATAACCAGCACAATATTGGGCGCCATCTGCGACATAGAATCCCTAATAAATTAAGCAACTAAGTCAAAGTTTAGCACAGCGCCCGATTCGCAGAGTTAATCAAGCAAATCCATATAACTCATTCACATACCGCTCGGCGCTGGCTTGCCATTCAAAGCGACAACTGCCGGCGTTCTCAACCATTGACTGCCACGCTTCAGCGCCATAAAGCGCTAAAGCACGATCAAGGGTATCGAGTAATTCTGCGGCTTGCGCCTGCAGATTTTCACCGCCGAACGTAAAACCGTTTTTGCCATCCACGACAGTATCACGCAGCCCGCCCACACTGTGAACTAGGCAAGGTTGTGCCGCTCGCAATGCTAACATCTGGCTGATGCCACAAGGCTCAAATGAGCTGGGCATTAAAAACAGATCGCCACACTGATACAAAGCCGTTGACAGTTCTTCATGGTAGCCGTTGATAAACAGGAAATTATCATGTCTTGCGGCGACTTCGCTGAACTGCCGCGCAATCGCATCATCACCGCTGCCCAATAACCAAAAACGCGCTTTTTCATCCCATTGCTTGAGCCGCTTTAATACCGCATCAAGCACGATGCGGCCTTGCCAAGGCTGCCGCAGCAGTAGCACTTTTTGGTCGGTTAACCGCCCCACGGACGTCATTAAAAAGCCCTTAGGACGACGCTGTTGGAACAAACGGATCTGCGCAATTAACTCAGATGGATGCACGGTTTCACTAAAGCCAAGTTTGTATAACAGCGCTTCGTTGGCCAGTGACACCAGTTTGCGTTTGGTCTTGTCTCGCTGCACTTCAGTAACCCGTTGCTCGGCATATTCACAGCCGTTGAGGATGCCGTAAAGCTTACCTTTGCGCTGAATATATTGCAGATCCAGCTCTAACCCTTCACCACCGAAGAAGCCTTGTTCATGCTGCGATGGTTGCAACACTTCTTCCGCATAGCCCGGTGACACTAGATGCACCGCATCACTCAGGGTGATCGCCGCGCGTAGCGGATTGACGCAATCAGGATAGCGAGGGTCAATCACTGAATTAAGCAGATGATGCTGCAAGCGCAATAGCTCAGGAAACCACGCTTCGAGCGAGGAGATATCACCACGAAGTGGACGGATGCCCTGCATCGCCAAGTTATGAATACTCAACACGACAGGCACATCCTGCAGGGCTTTGTATTCGGTAATATAGTGACGCAACATAGTAAAAAAGCCGCAATGCCAGTCATGCAGATGTAGACGCTGTGGCATTGGAATAAAACCCGCACATAGCGCGGTTGCAACCGCAGTACAGTACAGGGCGAATTTTCCTGCATCGGTGGCAAATGGACGCCCGGGGGCGTCCTGGGTGTAAATCGCATGGCCGGGGGAGACAAACATCTGGTGCGCTAACAGATAAATTAACGCCCCTTGTTGCAGCGGATTGGGCATACGATAGAGCTTCATCAGATAATGGCCGCTATCAAAATGCACCGGAAACTCACACACATATTCCGCCTGCTGCTCTCTGGCGAGAAAACCATAGTCAGGCATGACGATATGGGCGGTGACACCGTTTTTGGCGAGTGCGCCGGGCAAATCCCGAATCACATCCGCCATTCCCCCAACTTTTGCTCCTTTCAAGGCGGCATTTTCTGCCGCCAACATCAACACTTCACGCACATTTGGCGATTGCTGCATTATTCGTATCCCACCGGCAAGCCAAGCATATCTCGAGTGACTAACACGACCCCATCTTTGGAGACCCTGAAGCCTTTAGCTCGGTCATGGTCATGGTTGTAGCCTATCTCCATTCCTTCAGGAATAATGCAACCACGATCGATAATTGCCTTCTTAATTTTACAGTTACGCAGCACAACTACATCGGGCAGAATCACCGAATCTTCTACCAGCGAGTATGAGCAGACACGTACCTCGTTAAACAACACGCAGTGACGTACAGTCGCCCCAGAAATAATACAACCGCTTGAGACCACCGAGTCCACAGCCATACCGCGACGGCCATCATCATCAAACACAAATTTAGCCGGTGGCAGTTGCTCTTGGTAGGTCCAGATTGGCCACTTGGCATCGTACAAGTTCAATGCTGGCGTTGGGTACAGCAGTTCCATATTGGCCAGCCAGAACGAATCCAAGGTGCCCACATCGCGCCAGTATGCCGGTTCATTGGGAAACGCACTGCGGAACGGATAGGCAAATACATTGTGTTTTTCGATAATAGACGGAATGATATCCATACCAAAATCACGTTTTGATTCAGAGTTTTGCGCATCTTTACGCAACTGGTCAAACAGAAATTCAGTATTGAATACATAGTTGCCCATCGACGCTAAACATAATTCGGCGTTATCTGGCAGCGGTTTTGGATGCGCGGGTTTCTCTTGGAAGCCTAAAATGCGATTGCTGTGATCTACTTCCATCACCCCAAACGAATTCGCCGCTTCTTCAATGGGCACTTCCATACAGCAGCAGGTCATATCCGCGCCCGACTCCGCATGAGCCGCCAGCAAACCAGCGTAGTCCATGCGGTACACATGGTCGCCAGACAACACCATCACGTAACGGGGTAATTCGTGACGAATAATATCGATGTTTTGGAATACCGCGTCGGCGGTGCCTTGGTACCAACTATCAGAAAATCGTTGTGACGCTGGCAGAATTTCAACTGACTCGCCCAACTCTTTCTTAAAATGCCCCCAACCACGCATGATATGGCGAATAAGTGAGTGTGACTTATATTGGGTCACGACCCCTACCCGGCGTATACCGGAGTTGATGCAGTTCGACAATGGAAAATCAATAATCCGAAATTTGCCCCCGAAATACAGCGCAGGCTTTGCCCGCCAATCGGTTAATTCATGCAAGCGGCTCCCACGGCCCCCAGCAAGAATCAAGGCGTACGTATCTCGAGTAAGATTACTGATATAACGCGGACTAGAATTTGGCATATAGCTCCGTCTCCCCAAACCTAAATTAATGGATAGCCTAGTTAGCTTTCCAGATATGATCCCTATAACCTGCAATGGTGAAGTCGCTCGAGAAGCGACCACTCGCTGCAGTGTTTCTTATACTCATGGCTGTCCAGCGTTGGCGGTCTTGATAGAGATTAGCTGCATCAAGTTGCGCTAAGCGGAAAGCTTCAAAATCGGCAGCCAACATCCAAGGATCGGTCGGTGATTCAATTGCCATCACCAATGGTTCAAAAATACCGGGTTCTTGTAAGCTAAAGTGGCCACTCTTTATTAATGTCATTACCCCGTTCAGCGCCTCTGAAGCGGCAATGTATTCCCATGGTCGATAATGGCGGCGTAACTCTTCTACCTGTTTTGCATTAAGACCAAACAGGAAGAAATTCTCTTCGCCGACTTGCTCTAACATCTCAATATTGGCGCCATCGAGGGTGCCTATCGTCATCGCGCCATTCATCATAAATTTCATATTGCCGGTGCCGGACGCTTCTTTACCGGCAGTAGAAATCTGTTCCGACAGATCAGTGCCCGGACAGATCACTTCCATCGCCGATACGTTGTAATCCGGCAAAAATGCAAACCGCAGCCAAGGATTGACCTTAGGATCGCAATTGATCATATGCGCCACATTGTTGGCTAACTTAATGATTAACTTGGCGATGGCGTAACCTGGTGCGGCTTTCCCCCCAATCAACACACATCGTGGCTGCATACCTTGAGTATCGCCATTGATAATGCGTTGATACAAATGGATAACATGCAAAATATTCAGCAACTGACGCTTGTATTCGTGGATCCGTTTTACCTGCACGTCAAACATCATTGAGGTGTCGAAATTCACATAACAACGTTCCGCCACCAGTTTGGCCAACGCCGCTTTGTTTTCCTGTTTCACCTTGTACCAAGCATCGCCAAAGGTTTTGTTGTCAGCAAATTTGTTGAGCCCTTCCAGTTTAGACAAATCCGTGACCCAGCTATCGCCGAGTTTGCTGCTGATCAGTGACGCGAGTTTCGGGTTACAGTGAGCCAGCCAACGTCTTGGCGTCACGCCATTGGTGCGGTTGTTGAATTTTTCTGGCCACAACTCATAAAAATCGCGGAATAAGCCACTCATCAGCAACTCAGTGTGCAATGCCGCCACACCATTCACCGAATAGGACGCCACAATTGCCAAATAGGCCATGCGAACATGCGGCACTGGTCCCTCTTCAATAATCGACATATTACGCAGCTTGTCGATATTGCCTGGCCAACGATGGGCCACTTGATCTAAATAGCGCGCGTTAATCTCAAAGATGATCTCCATGATCCGCGGCAACATATGCTGGAACATGCGTACTGGCCAGCGCTCCAACGCTTCTGGCAGTAACGTATGGTTGGTGTAGGCCATACTTTGGGTCACAATGGCCCACGCCGGATCCCAATCCATTTCATACACATCCACCAGCAGGCGCATTAACTCAGGGACAGCAATCGCGGGGTGCGTATCGTTCAGTTGAATCGCATTCAGTTTGGCAAATTCGCTGAAATCCATGCCATGCTGCGCTACCCAGTTGCGCAACAAGTCCTGCAAGCTGGCCGATGACAAGAAATACTGTTGCCGCAGGCGCAGCTCTTTGCCGTTTTCACTGCTGTCATTGGGATAGAGCACCATGGTGATCTGTTCCGCCAAGTTTTTAGCGGCCACCGCTTCGGTGTAATCCCCTTGGTTAAACTCGGCCAAATCAAACTCGTTGGTGGCTTCGGCTTTCCACAATCTCAAGGTGTTAACCCGGCCATTGCGATACCCCGGCACCGGCATATCGTAGGCCACGGCAGCCACATCTTGAGTATCGCTCCACAACATGTGACGGCGGCCAGTGGCATCCACATAGCTGTGGGTGTGACCAAAAAATTTCACTGTGACATTGTGCTGCGGCACTCGCACTTCCCACGGATTACCATCACGCAACCAACGGTCAGGCTGTTCAATCTGATAGCCATCAACAATCTTTTGCACAAACATGCCGTATTCGTAACGAATGCCATAGCCAGTGACTGACAGATCCAGCGTGGCGCAGCTATCCAGAAAACACGCTGCTAAGCGGCCTAAACCACCATTCCCTAAACCAGCATCGTGCTCTTGTTGCTCCAAGGCTTCGAGCGATACCGCATACTCATTTAATACTTGGCGACATTCATCGGTCAGATCCATGTTCAATAGCGCGTTGCCCATGGCACGCCCCATCAAGAACTCCAGCGACAGATACGCCACATGTTTCTTGCCTTGCTGATTGTCCTTTTTACGAGTTTCGCGCCAGTCATCCAGCAATTGCTCTTTAACTGCAATAGCAAGAGCATGGAACATGCTGGCTTCGGACTGCTCATCTCGGGTTAAGTCGTAACGTAATTGCCGTTCAAACGCGACTTTCAACGAATCGCACGGTTCGCATCCTGCTGTGGGTTTAGGAGCGGCAGATTTCGTGGTCGCGGCTTTTGCAGTAGTGCGCGTAGTCGACCTTTTGCTTGGCGTTTTCTTTGACTCTTCAGTCATGCGTTACTCCTTTTTCCATATTCCTGTTCACCCGGCATTACGGCGCCCAGTAGCTTTAATGATCTTGGTTCGATCAGCAGCGATTTACCCGCAGCATAACGTCCCTCGGGATGTTGCGGCTCGCCAGTTGTTGAACTGGTACAGAGCAAAGGTTGCCAGCGACAGCCGACTATCACCTCTGGTACCACGAATTCGTATTCCTCTTCGCCGGCATGCAGCATCAGCAGTAACATTTCCACATTGCCGTCTTCATCGGTCATCTTTTGTAGCAACTGCAAGCTGCGACATTGCCCCTCAGCCCAATGCTTCCAAGTCATGGCTTCACCGTGGCGGTCGTACCAAGCGAGAACTTCGCTATCAGCAGGTTCAGATGAGTGAATGAAATCGCGCGTGTGAAAGATGCTTGATTGGCGACGCAGCGCAATCACCCGCTGACAGAACTGCCGCATCTCATCGGCAGCGACATCCTCGCTCCAATCAAGCCAGCCTATTGGGCTATCCTGACAATAAGCGTTATTGTTGCCGCGCTGGGAGTTGGCTTGTTCATCGCCCGCCAACAGCATAGGCACGCCTTGGGAAAGCAAAAGTGTGGCCATAATATTGCGCTGTTGGCGCTGACGTAGCGCGATGATCGCAACGTCGTCAGTTGGCCCTTCAGTACCATAGTTAGCGCTGAAGTTTTCATGATGGCCATCGCGATTTTCTTCACCATTATCAAGGTTATGGCGCTGCACATAACTGACCAAATCGGCCAGCGTAAAGCCATCGTGACTGGTGATAAAGTTCACTGAACTACAAGGACCACGACCAGAATGTTCAAACAGATCACCCGAGCCGTGTAGACGCCGCGCCAGCTCTGGCAACATGCCATGATCGCCACGCCAGAATCGTCT
The DNA here is from genome assembly GCF_017354945.1 of Shewanella avicenniae. Classification (NCBI taxonomy): domain Bacteria; kingdom Pseudomonadati; phylum Pseudomonadota; class Gammaproteobacteria; order Alteromonadales; family Shewanellaceae; genus Shewanella; species Shewanella avicenniae. Next base: position 3,189,184 of record NZ_CP071503.1, read on the forward strand.
CACAGTGTCGCGGTAACGGTCGTTCCATTCAGAAAATGGCAGAGGAAATTGCCCTAACTGATAACCGCCAGGACCGATATCCCACGGCTCCGCAATCATCATTGCGCCACTAAGAACGGGGTCTTGAAGCAGCGCATCAAAGAAGCCCGCACCGGTCGAAAAGCCGTTCGGCTCACGTCCTAAACAACTGGCGAGGTCAAAGCGGAAACCGTCAACGCCCATCACTGAAACCCAGTAACGCAGCGAATCCATCACCATCTGCAATACTCGAGGATGGCTGATATCAAGACAGTTACCGCAACCGGTGTCGTTGATGTAAAAGCGTTTATCGTTGGGGTGTAAACGGTAATAACTGAGGTTATCTATACCGCGAAAACTATAAATTGGCCCAAGGCGATTGCCTTCAGCGGTGTGGTTATAAACCACATCCAAAATGACCCGAATCCCAGCCTGATGGAAATTGGCCACCATCTGCTTGAACTCAGCAATACCATCATCGGTGGCGCAATAACTGCGCTCAGGACAGAAGAAGTTGATGCTGTTGTAACCCCAGTAGTTATTCATTCCTTTGTCATTTAAAAATGGCTCAGAAAAAAAACTATGAACGGGTAGCAGTTCTACGCAGGTCACGCCAAGTGATTGAATATATTCAATCACTTCTGGGCTGCCTAACCCTGCGTAAGTGCCTTTTAGCGCCGCATCCAACTTGGGGAATTGCTGGGTGAAGCCCTTCACGTGCAGCTCATAAATCACTTCAGAGACCAATGGCCGCGACGGCAAACGCTCGCCCCCAAAAGGCGTATCTTCCATCACCACGGAACGCGGCATTGCCCAGGCGTTATCAACACTGTTGAGTAAGGTGTCATCGCCGATGTCACCATCAGCGGCAACTCGCGGGCGATTAGCACTATCGCGCTCGATTTCGGGCAGCTCGAGTTGACGTTCCACATCAAGCGGCTTGCCTGTGTCATCAATGCGGGCATAGCCCAGCATCCAAGGCCCAGGTTGTAAGGCGCCATCTAACCAACGAGTGTAGGGATCTAACAGTAGTTTGTTAGCGTTAAATCGATGGCCGAGGTGCGGTTGATAAGGCCCTTTGACGCGATAGCCATAGCGTAAACCGACATCTGCGCCCTCAAGAAAACCGCACCAGATCTGCTGCCGGTGTTCAGGCAGGGTAAAGCGCACGGTTTCTTGCCAGTGACCGCTGGAGTCCTGCACAAAACAGCACAATTCAACCTCAGTGGCATGCGCTGAAAACAGCGCAAAGTTTACCCCTTGCACCTTGCCGTCAGCATCGCGCACCACCGAGCTGCCAAGGGGATAAGGTTGCCCCTTACGCATCAACATTATTCACTCTCCAACGTGAAATAGACGGTTGATAACGGTGGCAGTGTAATTACCGCTGAATGAGACATGCCCTGCCAAGGTTGCTCTTCACTGTGAATAACCCCGCCGTTGCCCACATTTGAGCCGCCATAATAGGCACTATCACTGTTGAGAGATTCGCGATATTGGCCCCAATGCGGCAAGCCGACACGATAGCCTTCACGCACAGTTGGGGTGAAATTACTCACCACCACAACGGCTTTGCCTTTGCCATCAAAACGGCAGAATGCTAGCACACTGCTGGCAGCGTCGGTGCAGTCCAACCATGCAAAGCCACTGCCGTCCATGTCTTGCAACCACAGTGCAGGCTGCTCAACATAGAGTTTATTTAGATCTGCAACCCACTGTTTTAATTGGCTATGAGGCGCATATTGCAGCAGATGCCAGTCAAGACTGAAGTCATGTTGCCATTCACGGCGTTGACCAAACTCATCACCCATAAAAATCAGTTTTTTACCGGGATGGGCCCACATAAAGCCGTAATATGCACGCAAAGTCGCGAATTTTTGCCAATCATCACCGGGGATCTTTTCGATCAGTGCGCGTTTGCCATGCACCACTTCGTCATGGCTTAACGACAAAATGAATTGCTCGGTGTAGGCATACACCATAGAAAAGGTCATCTCATGGTGGTGATAACTGCGGTGCACCGGATCACGACCGAGATAACACAGAGTGTCATGCATCCAGCCCATGTTCCATTTAAAACCAAAGCCTAAACCGCCACCACTGACATCACGGCTAACGCCACCCCATGCGGTGGACTCTTCAGCAATCATCATGATGCCAGGATAACTGGCATACAGACGGGTATTGAGATCTTTTAAGAAATCAATCGCTTCGATATTTTCGCGACCGCCAAATTGATTTGGTGTCCATTCTCCGGCTTTGCGACTGTAGTCCAAATAGAGCATGGAAGAGACCGCATCTAAGCGTAAACCATCGATATGGAACTCCTGCAGCCAATAGCAGGCATTACTGAGCAAAAAGGTTTGTACCTCTTTGCGGCCGTAGTTATAAATCAAGGTATCCCAATCAGGGTGACTGCCACGACGTGGGTCTTGGTGTTCATACAAACAAGTGCCATCAAAATTGCCTAATCCGTGCGGATCTTTCGGAAAGTGCGCGGGCACCCAATCCAAAATCACCCCTATCCCCGCTTGGTGGAATTCATCGATCATCATTTTGAGACCAGCAGCATCACCGAAGCGGTAAGTAGGCGCGTACATGCCCACAGGCTGATAACCCCACGAGCCATCAAATGGATATTCACTGAGTGGCATAAACTCGACATGAGTAAAGCCCATCTCTTTGACATATGGGATTAAATGGCTAACAGCATCTTGGTAGTTGATGTATTCACGGCCATCGGCGCCCTTACGGCGCCATGAGCCTAGATGCACTTCGTAAATACTGACGGGTGCTTGATGCCAAACAGTTTTGGCGCGCTTTTTCATCCATTGGCTATCACGCCATTTCCAAGATTCGTGCACTGGCACGATTGACGCGTTGTGTGGAGGTGGCTCCATCGCCCGTGCGAATGGGTCAGCCTTTTCATGCCAGCCGCCAACGGTTTGAATGGCAAATTTGTAGTGTTCCAATCCCTGCAGCTCTGGAATAAAAATATCCCAGATCCCTGATGCAGGGTGCTTACGCATACTGTGCCGTCGTTTATCCCAATAGTTAAAATCGGCAATTAAGGATACTGATTGCGCGTTGGGCGCCCACACACAAAACAGCACACCATTTACATCCTCAACTTGGTGCCAGTTAGCCCCGAGGAACTGCCAAGCTTGCTGTTGACGCCCTTCATTAAACAGATAGACATCATCATCATTCAATTGAGAGCCATAAGCGTAGGGATCGCGCAGTGTATGTTCAGCCGCGGGATAAGTCACTTGCAACAGATAGGGGAATGGCTTCACCCGCCGGCCCATCTTGCCGACGAACAGCGGCTCAGCCCCTGATACGGGATCTAAGCTGGCGACCTTTTTACCTGTTTTTTCGTCTAAAACATCAACTTTTAGGGCACCGGGCAACACTGCCCGCACCACTAACGCTTTCTTTTCCGCATCAACAAGGTGCATCCCCAACCAACTAAAGGGATCGCCATGACTGCCATTGGCAAGTGCCCGGGCACAACCATATTCCGGACAGATATTGTCTGGAGCATTGCTTGTCGATGTTGCTGAAACTACGTTCTCTGAGACTGTTTCTGACATCTCCTGCTTCATCTCCTGATCCTCCTGTCAAAACTTGATTAATTCTGTGTGCGCCGCGCGGACCTAATTTCAGCCAACACGCGGTTAAGCAATTCATTCTGAGATAGCGCTGTCACCGATTGCGAGTAGCGGCGACGCCAATTGGGATACTCGGTACTGGTCCCAGGAATATTGATGGCATCTTCTTCGGCTAATAGATCGGCTAATGACACGCTGTAGAGCTGCGATTGGCCAGCGGCAACCGCCCCAGCCCATCGGGGTAATAAATGGGTAAAATGTGTATCGCTAACATCGCATTGCGCGATTTCAGCTAACCAACGTAAAACGCCCTGACGCTGGGTTTCTCGTCGCTGTTGCAACTGCGCCAACTCGCCCTCTTTGAGTAATCCAAGCTGGTCACGCATGGTTAAATCTTTGCCCGTCCACCATGCCGCCATCGTCGGTACATCATGGTTAGCTAACATCATCAACGAATGATATTTGTAGTCGTTGGGGTGCTTGTATCCGGCATACTGAGAAAAATGATAATCATCAGTACAGAAATAGAACAGCTCGTTGGAGTAAATCCCCGCTGCAACCATAGGTTGCTTAATTTCAGGCGGCACAATCCCTAAATCTTCACCGATCACCATGCAGTGCGCACGATGACTTTCTAGCCGTAAGATGGCCATCATGGCGTCAAACGGATAGTAGATATAACTGCCACCCGGCTGTGGCGCGCCTGCAGCCGCTATTGGCCACCACCAGATGCGAAATAACCCCATAAAATGGTCAATCCGTAACGCACCACAGTGACACATATTGCTGCGCAGTAAATCGATAAAGTGCTCAAAATTATGCTGTTTTAGCCCTACAGGATCTAACGGCGTCAGTCCCCAGTTTTGCCCTTGTGGCGCAAACGGGTCTGGCGGTGCACCAATACTGGCTTGCGTACAAAACTGCTCTCCGGCTTGAGCAACTTCAACGCCACCTCCCACAGCACCGACAGCCATATCGCGCACTAATCCGATCTTCATGCCACGCTGCAAGGCTAACTGCTGACACGCCGCCAGCTGCTCCTCTGCCACAAACTGCAGGTAGAGATAAAACTCGCTATTTTTCAGCCATGGTGCAACCGCTTGTGCTGCCTGCTGCTCGGCATATTTCAGCAATGCATCGCCGTGCTCTGCCACAAACTCATTAAAGGCGATTCGCCGTTGCGCTGCTTTATCGTAGCCACAAAACACCTTATAAATTGCTTTTAATTCAGCCGCTTTGACCTTAGCGGCAGCGGTGTAATCAATCCACTCAGTGCCACTGTCCGTTTTGGGCATACGTTTAGGTAGGTGCTGCCGCCAGGCATCGGTTTTCCCCTCTTCGGTCATAGCGAGCGAGATATATAAAGGGTTGATGCGACGTCGGTCATAAGGGCTATAGGGGCTGGCTTCTTCGGGACTATGTAGCGGTAACGCATGCAATGGATTAAGCAGCAAAAAATCCGCGCCCTGCTCAGCAAAAAGCGTCACAGTGTCGGCCAATACCGAAAAATCGGCTATCGCCGTGGGGATGTTGCCAGACATAGCAGGCTGCCACAGCGAAAACAGTTGCAGGCTAATCCCCCATGGTCTGCACGAAGGTGCAATGGCAGTTAAATCTGCGCCATACACCTGCTCAGGAGCAATCACGAGTAGCCCTTCGGCGTGGCTTTCAGACGTATCGGCATATGCCAAGCTGAGTCGATGGTAACCTGCGTTTGGGCAAGTTAATCCAGCATCGGCAAACAAATCAGCCAGCGGATATTGGCGCGAAACATAGTATTGATTATCGGTAAAATAATCGCCGCAGACAGCAGCAGCTTGAACATTAAATTGCAGCGTTACAGCACCATTGTGCTCATCATTAAACTGTAACAGCAGCTCACCGACATAGTCAGCTGGCACTTGAAAAGTAAGCAGCGGTTGTTGCGCGGAGGTCCATTGAAAAGCGCGTAATAAGCTACGCCAAGGCGCGGCATCAAGTTCATCAATACGCGCATCTACCCAAGTTGCAAATCCATCTTCTGCCGCGGATTGTTCATATTGCGCCAGTTGTTTGCCACACATAGTCCGCAGCAAATTCACACGATCTTCCAATGGAATTTCATGATAAATACCGTCGCAATCTACAAAGCTATTTCCGACACCTTGCAGATAAAGCAACTTGTCTAGATCCATCCGTAGTTCTCCATGACCGCTTCTAAGGGCAAATATTCAGCAGGTTACATGCCAGAAGCAAACGCTAACCCCAGCAAAGAGTTAGCTGATATCAATCCCGTTTTGTACTCATTAAAAATCAGTCAATTACAATAGTACTGCACCATAATCTCACTAGACTATGACGTAAATATTGAAAAAAATAGAGAAGATAATGAATCAAAAACGTGCACTAGTTCACCAAACAAGTGCAAATTTTGAATGATATCTGCCAATATCTGCTTAAAAATTCATCTTAAACATATATTGGCGCATTTTGCAGCAGATTCCTATCTGCCGCCGGAATAGCAATTCGTGAAAATAGCGCGAAATGGACAAGAAAGTACCAAATGGGATCACTCATCTTCAGAAATGTGCCCCACCACTAGTACCGGGGCGGCATCAAGCTCTTGAGCATCCATCATGGTGGCAATACGTTCTACCGCAGCTAATAATTGACTTTGTTCCCAATCTTCAAGCGATTGATAACGTTCAATAAAGTATTCTTGTAACGGCGCAGGTGCGGTATCTAATAATGCGCGACCAGTGTCACTTAACAATAAATGCACTTTGCGTTTATCGGTTGTGGAGCGTTCGCGAATGACAAACCCTTTACTTTCAAGACGGTCAATAATCGACGTTACCGTGGCAGGACTCAGATTGATATCAGCGGCAATCTGCTTAACCAAAGGATTACCCAATGCAGCAATGCGCTGCATCACCATCAATTGCGGACCAGTTAATCCAGAATGTTTACTTAACTGACGACTATGTAAATCGATCGCGCGAATGACTTTTCGCAACGAGATCAGCAGCAGTTGATGTTTTTCCATTAGCTCAATAACTCACCAGCAGTTGTGGTTATCCACGAGGATGACCAGAGCATATCAAAATCCGCTTTGTGCCACAGAAAAACAGCCGAGATTTTTCGCGTTTCAGCAAAAAGACACAGCCAAAACAAAACAGTTAGCCTAATCCTTAACCATAGCATTTGTCAGCTGTCACATAATTTTTTGAAACGTGATCTTAATCTTGATCAATGTTTCTTAACAAAAGGAATATTAGCTATTTAAATTAATTTACTTTAGAAAATGCTTCTGTTAAACCAGTTGCCGCAAAAGGAGATGTAACTCACATATATGCCAGTAGGGGGTTTTAAACATGGCAACAAAATTCTTTATCCCATCAGTCAATATTCTCGGCCAAGGCTCTGTTGATGAAGCCGTTAATGACATCAAATCTCTTGGTTTTAAACATGCACTGATCGTGACCGACAAGCCGCTGGTTGAGTTTGGTATTGTAGGGAAAGTGGCTGACAAATTGGCAAGCGTTGGTCTGTCAGCAACGGTTTATGATGGCGTCCATCCAAACCCAACCGTTTCTAACGTAGAAGCGGGATTGAAGCTGTTAAAAGAAAACAACTGTGACTGTGTTATCTCAATTGGTGGTGGTTCACCACACGATTGTGCCAAAGGTATTGCATTGGTTGCCGCTAACGGTGGCACCATCGGTGACTATGAAGGAGTTGACCAATCAGCCAAGCCACAACTGCCGCTGATCTCCATCAACACCACCGCAGGTACAGCCAGTGAGATGACCCGTTTCTGCATCATCACTGATGAAACCCGTCATATCAAAATGGCGATTGTTGATAAGCACGTTACCCCGTTGCTGTCAGTCAATGACCCAGAATTGATGCTGAAAAAGCCAAAAGGCCTGACAGCAGCAACCGGTATGGACGCACTGACACACGCCGTTGAAGCTTATGTTTCAACCGCAGCGACCCCAATTACTGATGCTTGCGCCATCAAAGCGATTGAACTGATCCGCGACAATCTGCGCAATGCCGTTGCTGACGGTAGCAATATCCAAGCCCGTGAGCAGATGGCCTATGCACAATTCTTGGCGGGTATGGCATTTAACAACGCCAGCTTAGGTTATGTGCACGCAATGGCACACCAATTGGGCGGCTTCTACGATCTGCCACACGGTGTTTGTAACGCACTGTTGCTGCCTTTTGTGCAAGAGTACAACGCACAAATTGCTGCACCACGCTTGAAAGACGTAGCGAAGGCATTGGGTGTCGACGTATCAACATTGAGCGATGCCGAAGGCGCACAAGCCGCGATCGACACCATCAAACAACTGGCGAAAGACATCAATATTCCGGCCAACCTGACATCTATCGGCGTTAAAGCGGAAGATATTCCAGTGCTGGCGACTAACGCACTGAAAGATGCCTGTGGATTTACCAATCCAAAACAAGCAACTCACGAAGAGATCTGCCAAATCTTCCAAAACGCAATGTAATTGAGATTGCGTGATTGACTGAGGCTCGCCAAGTGCGAGCCTTTTTATTGGTTTGATGCCAGCTAAACTAACCCCGTATAATCGGCTTTATCAGCACAACGAGGTCGATACCCAGATGAACGCACCGAATTTTACTGAATTCAACCAACGCAACAGCCTGTCCTTTAAGCAACAGCAACGCATGATTAAAGCCCTGCTCGCAGGAAAAACCATCCTCTGCGAACATTGTAGGCAATCTCTGACCGCCAAAATGCCCAGTGCCAAAGGTGATATCAACGGCACCATTCGCTGCACCAAAGGCTGCACTAACATCGAGCTGGAAGCCGATATCGCTATAAAATAGCCTGAATAGTTACGAGGACTGCATGTTTTCAGACCGCACTTTTACGTTTTTAAACGCACTCAAACACAACAACGAACGCGCATGGTTTAAAGAGCATCAACAAACCTATGAAGATGACGTGCGCACCCCTGCGTTGCAATTTATTGAGCAAATGCAGCCGCATATTTATGCCATGTCGCCACGGCTAACCGCTGTAGCCAAAAAAGTTGGCGGTAGCTTAATGCGGCCGCAACGAGATACCCGTTTTAGCCACAATAAATCGCCCTATAAACTGAATGTCGGTATTCAATTTCGCCATTTTCAAGTGGGCGATGTGCATGCGCCAGGATTGTATGTGCATATTTCAGAAGAGGAATGTTTTCTGGCGGCAGGCTGTTGGCATCCAGCGGGGCCTGAATTGAACAAATTCCGTCAATGTATTGATGACAATCCCAACAGCTACCTCAAAGCCATCGAGCAACTGCATGCTGGCGGTTTTACCCTTGATGGAGATAAGTTGCAGCGCCCCCCCAAAGGGTTTGATAAACAACATCCGTTAATTGAAGAACTTAAACGCAAAGACTTTATCGCGATAAAACCCTTAAGCCGCGCGCAGATCACTGCCGATGATTTTGTTGATTTTTGTGCGGCAGAATTCAAAGCCACGCAAAAACTGATGGGCTATCTATGCTTTGCGTTAGGGTTGGATTATTAAGCCGCTCGCGCCGTTTTTTGCTATACTCCGCGCCCCTTGGCGCACATTGCTGGAATCTGTAAATGACCCCGATTGAAAAAAGAGCCTTTAGCTATGCCTCTACCATTATTGCGTTGTTTGATGAGGTATTAGCCACCAAGAAAAATGCCGATCGAGTGATTGCAGATTATTTTCGAGCCAACAAAAAGCATGGTGCGAAAGACCGCCGCATTATTCGTGAAACGCTGTTTGGCCTGTTCCGTTGGTGGGGATGGTTGCAGCGCATCCCCGCTCAACCCGAAGCAACGCAGCAGTTGCGATTACAACAGCTTTATTTCACAGCCAAGCTTGAGCAACATCCGTGGCAAGATATCAGCGACGCGTGGGCAAGTTTGGCGGAGTTTGCTGCGCCGTCTTGCACCATTGTAGATGTGCAAAGCGGATGCGCTTGGCTAAATCAGCTGTTTGCCGAGGGTGAATTCACCGCAGAACAACTGGTACCGGCATGGCTTTGGCCACTGCTGCCCAAGGATTTTTCCGAACAAGAGGCATTGATAGATGCCCTTTGCCAACGACCACCAATTTGGGCTCGAGCACAGCAGATTGACCGTGATGTCGCGGTTACGCAATTACGCGCGTTAGAGATTGATGCCGCGTCAGGCCCATTCGCCGATACATTATCGCTGGGTCATAAAAGTCTTAATCTGCAGCAAGTTGAACTCTATCAAACGGGTAAATTGGAAATTCAAGATCTTGCATCGCAAGTTATCGGCCAAGTCTGTCAGCCACAGCCAGCTCAACGTTGGTGGGATGCCTGTTGTGGTGCAGGTGGTAAGAGCCTGCAACTTGCTTCATTGATGGTGCAAAATGGTGCGGGTGACGGCCAAATTGTAGCGTCCGATATTCGCCCTGCAGCAATGAATGAATTAGCCAAAAGAGCATCACGCGCTGGCTTTAACAACATCCACTTACAAGCGTGGCACAACGATGAATTACCGGTCAGCGCTGCGAGTTTTGATGGTGTATTGGTCGATGCACCTTGCAGCTGCACGGGCACTTGGCGCCGCAACCCTGATCAGCGCTGGTTAGATACCGAAGACACTGTGCATGAGAGCGCGCAATTGCAACTGAGTATTTTGACCAAAGCTGCAGCAGCGGTAGCACTCAATGGCAGCTTGGTGTACGCGACGTGTTCAATTACCGATGTTGAAAACCAACAACTGGTATCAGCCTTTTTAGCCAATCATCCACAATTTGAGATAGTCGAGTTAACCCACCCGTTTAACGGTGCTCAAACAAAATTTCTGACCATTTGGCCATTTGATGCCAATAGCGATGGAATGTTTGTGGCAAAAATGCGCCGTATCTCATAGGTGTTAGCCGTGTCAACCAGCCATTCAGTGACGAGGGCTGGTGAAAATTACTGACCGAAAATCACGAAATTTTTCGCTTTAGCTTGCTGTTTGCTTTAGGTAAAAAGAGTGCGTGCAATATTTGCACTGTGAATTGGAACAGTAAGATGTCACGCGAATACTATTTTGATGAAGAAGATTCATCATGGGATGATGAGCAACTGCGCGGCAAGCCACGTAGTAAGAAAGTTAAGCAACGTCGTCGCGACACCAAACGTCGCTACTTTGACGAGCATATGGAGACCGAATATCTGGACACCAAATGGCAAGACTAATGCTCGACACATCTAGATAATGGTCGCACCGAATAAAAAGAAGGGCTGGTAATTACCAGCCCTTTTGTATTCTGCAGGACAAGAAAGCGCTATTAAACAGCTTCTTCGTTCTCTTCACCAGTGCGGATACGGATAACGCGTTCCACATCAGTGACAAAGATTTTACCATCACCAATTTTACCGGTACGCGCGATATCAACAATCACGTCGACAGTCTGTTCTACCAGTTCTTCTTTGATGACGACTTCAATTTTCACCTTAGGTAGAAAATCAACCATATATTCTGCGCCGCGATATAACTCAGTGTGGCCTTTTTGACGACCAAACCCTTTTACTTCAACCACTGTCATGCCAGTAATGCCGATTTCCGCGAGCGCTTCACGTACGTCGTCTAATTTGAATGGCTTGATAATCGCTTCTACCTTTTTCATCAGGTACTCCTTTATGCCTTAATAATGCACGATTGCGGCAAGCTTAACATGCACTGTTACGGAAAACCGTCTTTGATGACCAAAATTTAACTATAACCAGTGTTTTTGGTTATTAGATAATCGTCTAAGTAAGCCCGAGCAATCCCAGTTTCAGCTTCTACACTTGTTAAACGGGCGCAAGGAATGCGCCAATTAAACAAAAGGAATTGTTTATGAAACGGGATAACTCTCGCGGTTTTACCTTGGTAGAACTGATGGTCACCATCACTGTTGCCAGTATATTACTTGGTATCGGTGTTCCCTCACTGACTGCACTGCTGCGTACTTATCAGGCCGATTCAGCCGTCAATCAACTCAAACAAACCATCTGGCTGGCACGCAACCAAGCCATTAATTACGGTGTGCGGGTTGCGCTGTGCCGATTAGAAAATAACAGCTGTATCGCTCAGAATTGGCAACAAGGCGTTACCGTGTTTACGGATCCTAATGGCAACTACCAATTCGATGACGGTGAAACGATTCTCTATCAACTGGAATCACTGGATAGCAACAGCCAAATCTTTTTTAACCGCCGTGCGATTCGTTTTTTACCAACGGGACTCGCCAGTGGCATGAACGGCACCATGAGTTATTGTCCCAATACTGATGATGTGCCTGCGCGCGGCATAGTGGTCAATCAAGCGGGACGTATTCGCCTGAGTGACCTGACGAACTGTTGAAGCACTCAATATCGCTTATTTTGTATTCCAATGCCGAACAGCTATCCCTATACTTATTTTTAATAGGCGCGAGCTCAATCGGAGAAATGGAATGCCAAGGTTTCAAGCAGGATTCACCTTAGTCGAGTTAATGGTCACCATTGCAGTGGCCGCAATTTTACTGACCGTTGGGGTGCCATCGTTGAAATCTCTCTACGATGGCTATCGCGGCAGCTCTTCAATCAGTCAAATCCAGCAAACGCTCGCGTTTGCCCGCAACCAAGCAGTGAGCTATGGTAGACCCGTATGGGTATGTGCAGCAGGAGATATAACGTCCTCGACAAAGTCTTGTGGTAGCGATTGGAAAAAGGGGATTTGGGTTTATTTTACAGAAGATTCCAAAATTGAAGTCATAAAGGTTGTTGATGCTTTCAACAGTAATGACAACGTTAAAGGAGGCAGCTATGAATTTAGAGCTGATGGCATGGGTGCCGACGCCTCTAAATCTGTAACATTTATCTATTGCCCCAATAATGAGTCCACTGCATCCCGCAGTGCTGTAGTAAGTCCTTCTGGAATGGTACGTGAAGGCCCAGACAACCAGACATGTAATTAACACTAAGCTACTCATCTTAAATAGAAAGTCATAAATAATTTGCCAGCTAAATATCGTTCGCGAGTTTTAGCGACTACAATTTAGACAGATTCTCAGGCATCAGTGGATACCGCAAAATGGAAGATAAACGTAAGTTTTCGCGCATTCTGTTTGAAACCAAAGCCAGCTTACATAATGAGCAAGGTGAGTGGCAGACTCGGCTACATGATTTATGCCTTAATGGCGCAATGGTTGAGCAACCTGATGGGATGCAAACCGATAAGCCAATGGAATTAGGCTTTACCCTACCGGGCTCAGATATCGAATTGCGCATGACGGCAGATGTGGTCTACCAAAATAATGGCTTTCTTGGTTTGAAATGCGCGTTTATCGACCTTGACAGTATTACCCATCTTAGACGGTTGCTTGAGCTTAATACCGGTGATACGTCACTGCTCAACCGTGAACTAAAGCAATTCATTACGGAACATGAACAAGCGCAGTAAACCGCTGCGCTTGAACCATCTTAAGCCACTATTAAACCAAAGCATCTAGCGCTTCGCTGAGTTTGGCAACGCCAACCACTTCCATTCCGGCAGGCGCTTTCTTTGGCACGTTAGCTTTGGGCACAATAGCCCGGGTAAAGCCGTGTTTCGCCGCCTCAATCAAACGCTCAGTGCCATTCGGTACCGGGCGAATTTCACCCGATAACCCTACCTCACCAAACACCACCAGATCGCGGGGCAATACAATTGAGCGGAAACTCGATACCATCGACAGTAGCAAGGTTAAATCGGCGCTGGTTTCAGACACTTTGACCCCACCAACCACGTTGACAAACACATCTTGATCCGACATCTGCAAGCCACCATGACGATGCAACACCGCAAGTAACATTGCCAGACGGTTTGCGTCCGTGCCCACCGCGATTCGCCGAGGATGGCCAGCCATCGACTGATCGACCAACACTTGCAGCTCGACCAAAAGTGGCCGCGTGCCTTCCCACACCACCATCACCACTGAACCAGGCGCCGCTTCATCTGCACGCGACAAGAAAATTGCCGAGGGATTGGCGACTTCACGTAAGCCCTTTTCGGTCATGGCAAACACACCGAGCTCATTGATGGCGCCAAAGCGGTTTTTATGCGAACGCAGGGTACGATAGCGGCTGTCGCTATCCCCTTCAAACATTACTGAGCAGTCAATACAGTGCTCAAGTACCTTTGGACCCGCCAGACTACCGTCTTTGGTAACGTGTCCGACCATAATAATGGCGATGCCATTTTGTTTCGCAAAGCGAGTCAGAAACGCCGCAGACTCACGCACCTGCGCCACGCTGCCCGGCGAAGATTGCACATCGCTGATATGCATCACCTGAATAGAATCGATGACGATGATTTTTGGTTGTTCACGTAACGCGATTTCGCAAATCACATCAACACTGGTTTCCGACAGCATCTTGAGTTTATCCGTCGGCAAGCTAAGGCGATGAGCCCGCATCGCCACTTGCTGCAGCGATTCTTCCCCGGTAACGTAAAGTGCTGGCATGGTTTGCGCCAAGCCACACAGGGTTTGCAACAGCAAAGTACTTTTACCGGCGCCGGGATGACCACCAATCAAGATCGCACTGCCCGCGACAATGCCACCGCCTAGCACACGGTCAAACTCAACAAAGCCGGTCGCAATGCGTGGCACCTCGTTTAGATCAATCTGATCTAAGGTCTGCACACTGCCACCTGAAGAACCTGCATAGCCGCTGAAGTTACTGCTTTTGACGGCGGTCACAGCCCCCAAGCGCACTTCGGTAATCGTGTTCCATTCTTGGCATGCGCTGCATTGCCCTTGCCAACGAGGGAAATCTTGTCCACATTCATTGCAGACATATGCTGTTTTATTTTTCGCCATACCCGTCTAAATATTGCGCTACAGAAAAATATTTACGATACCACTATCTTAACTATCTGATACTAGTGGATATAGCTTTAGTTTCTCTGTATTTTGCCGATAGTTATCTATAGATTTGTCAGTGTAACACTGTTTTGAGGTGAAACGGATGAGCCCAGAAGCTCACGCAAGTTTGATTGAACAGCTCAAGCCGATGATGATGGAACCGAGTTTCGAGGAAATCTTCGCCCGCTTAACCGCTAAAGAATCAAACTCAACTCGCTTTTTGTTGAAGATGGAAATCAACCGTCTCGCCTCGCCGTGCATGCGTGTTATCGATTTACGCGATAAAAGTGATGCGCTCTGCAGTGAAGTATCTTTTGGCGGCCAACGCCATTTTTTAGATGAAGCGGCCAAGCAAGATTTTGAAACCGCCTTAGCGCTTTATCGCAACAACTACACTATGGGTGTGTATGAGCATGTGATGAACATGCACACTGAACGCAAACGTCGCCAACGCTCGCTAAACGACATCGATGAAACGGACGATTCCTATAAAGTACGCGGGATTATTCTCGGCAACTACATTCGCCGTACCGAAGAGCGGATGAATTACAGCATTAAGATTTTGGTATCCCAACCTGGGGTTAAAGAAATTGCCGGTAGTACTATCGATCTCTCCGTCGGTGGCGCGCGTGTCAAAATCCCAGTCAGACACAACCTCGATCTCAATCAACCCTTGTTGATCAAACTGACTGAGCTCAATGATGAGTTTTACTTTGAAGATCTTCAACAAGGTGTGGAATATCTGGTCGCCGATGCCAGTAGCAAAGATGATGATTGCGTCTTACGCCTAAAACGAGCCGGCGGCAGTGAAAAGCTGTCAGAGATGCTGACCAATCTGATCCGCGGCTTTAAATTCCGCTATAAAGTTGATATTAACGATCTATTGGTGAATGCCAGTGGCATGGGGTTTGAACGCCATTACTTACCGCATTACCCGCACTTACCGGTATTTGTTGAGCGCGATGAACAAGGTGATTATCACGCCACCAATGTGCTACTCAGCCATGATAACCAAGGATTACTACATCACTTTGCCGATGATAATGAGATCAACCAATTGCCGGTCGTCCTCAATAGCGATCGTATTAATGCGTTAATCAGCGAGCCTAACAAAGTAGCACATGGGCTGCTGTTTAGTTTTACATTTCATGCCCAAGGCCGAGTGTTCTTCTACGGCGCAACATTGGCAGAGTTACAACAACAGCCACACTTGATGCCGCTATTTTTAGGGTTTGGAGCTAAAAAATCGGGTTGGCGAGTATTTCGAATGTACGCCAACCAAATTGACCACAACCAAACCTACAAAGCGTCTATTTTGCCGGGTGACGATCAAAATTACGCACCGTTGACGGAACAGCAACTAGCACGCTATAGCCATTTAATCCAGCTAGTTGACTGCACTTGTGAGGCTGGACAAGCGCGATATCAACGCTGGCAGTCATCACTCAGCGCCAACGAACTAAAGTGTTTTGGTCTCAAAAAATTGACCAAACAAACATTACGGCCAATTTCGATGCAGTTTAGTGAACGCCGGATTGAGCCGCGTTATACCTTTAGAACCAGTGTATTGATCCACCTTAACGGCAAGGATTATGAAGCTGTCACCCAAGATATCTCTAGTCGCGGGCTGCAACTTAACCTCACAGAAGCACTCAGTGAAGAGAATATTCACGAGGTCAATCTGAGCTTTCCTAAGCTGCAAGAACTGTCGCCGAAAGCGCAATTGCAACAACTGCCCTACCGTATTGTCAAAAGTCGCAAAAACGGTTTAGCGCTGCATCTGGCCGCCGCTATCGGCCATGAAGTGCATAATGGGGTGGAGTTTTTAAACCGGCTTATTATTCATAACCGTGCCAAACTCGACCAACTGAGCGAACAAAATATTGAAGTAAAAGAGCTGGCGGATGCTCTGAAAAACCAAGTGATGCGCCATCTGCATTCTGTGCCCTACATGCTTGAAAAAACCAGTAAGTCATTTCGTATTGCCGCCATTGGGGTGGGTATGACCCGCGACCCCATCAGTGACCGATTTGCCTGCGAGCGTGAACAAACCTTGTTGTTTGACCTGTCGCCTTTGTTAGCTAATGGCCATTTAAAACAAAATATTATTGCCCCCATCAGAGCTCTGCGGCCGCAACAGAATGGCACCTTTACTGAAGTATTTGCAGTCTCCGTTGGGCCTAACAGCAACCGTAAATTGGTGCGCTGTAAGTATTTAGATAGTTTTGTTTCGCCAGAGCAGGAGATTCATTACATCAAACAAGCCGATGAAATTGGCGAGTTTGTCGCGTTTAGGATCTATCGCGCAGCCACTGACAAACCGGATTTATCATATCTGCAACGGGAATTGGAATATATTCGGCTGCATGCCATGCACAAAGGCAAACAACTGGAAAGTTTGTTATGGCGGATTGTCGGCGTGGGTGAAATTGCCGACGTCAGTGATGAAGTGCGCTGTCGCTATCCAGAACTGAACCCATTGCCTGAATAGCGCCAACGCTGCGCACCAAATTATCGTTGCAGATAATATGGCAATACCTGTAAGCCCAACTGGGTGATTGCTGCATCGGCAGCCGCGGCCAGCTTGGGTTTGGCATGATACGCCACACCAAATGCGGCGGCTTCGACCATGGGGATATCATTGGCACCATCGCCAATCGCCATGGTTTGCGCCGCGCTGATCTGCCACTCAGCAGCACAACGCAGTACTGTGTCGGCTTTAAACTGGGCATCAACCACTTTGCCAGTCACTTCACCGGTAAATTTGCCATCTGCAAACACCAACTCATTGGCATAGGCTGCATCAAACCCCAACAGTTGCTTTAGATGTCCCACAAACGGGGTAAAGCCTCCAGACGCCACAACTGTGCGCCACTGATGGGCTTGCAGTTCCGCCAACATAGTCTCTAACCCTGGACTTAATGGCAAACGGGCACACAACGCCTCAACAATACCGCGATCAGCGCCCTTCAATTTGGCAACGCGGGCTCTGAGACTTTGTTCGAAATCCAATTCGCCCTGCATGGCGCGTTCAGTCACTTCAGCCACTTCTTTGCCCACCCCTGCTGCAGCCGCAAGTTCATCAATACATTCAATTTGAATGGCGGTTGAGTCCATATCCATCACTAATAAGCCGGGAACGGTTAATGCTGGCAATGGCGTGTTTTGTGTAATCAACAGATATTCGGTTTCCGTTAATTGCTGCAATTGCTGCAATGCCGCATCAGAGGGTGTTTGGCTCAGGACCAACTCCAGAGCGAGCAAAGGCTGTTGGCGCTGAATTTCGGCCACACTTATGACAGGGAATAATGCAATCTGCTCAATCGCTGCGGCTTCTGCGGCGGCCGTAAAAATGAGTCTAAGCCTCACGCCTGCTGGATGTTGTCCCTCGTCATGAGCAGGCCATTGCTGCGTTTTGCTCACATAAAATGGTGCGCCTTGAAGTAGTTGTCGCGAAATACAGGAAAACGCTAGGGCCATGCTCAAAAATTCTCCGTATGGGCGCTGGTCGAATTATCCATTATGATTAACAAACCACCAGCAGTTAACTAGGGGACAAAGTGTTATTGTTCAGAGGTCTAAAAGCCACTCACACCATTATTCGTCTGCTACAGATCGCCTTAGCGGTCACGCTGATTATTGGCTTGGTGCAATTGTGGCAGACCAGCCTACTACAAGGCCAGCAGCTTCTAAAGACTCAAACTGAAAAGATGGCGCGATTAATGGTACAACAAACCGCTTATGGCGCCGCACCCGCACTACAACTGCAAAATGATGAGCAGCTGCAATGGCTCACGTCTGCCTTAGTAGAAGACCCCAAAGTGATGGCGGCCACCATCTACAACGCTGAAGGAATGCGGTTATCCTTTGCCCAGGATGTGAATGACGATGACATTGATCCGGACACTGATGAGCTAGAAGCGCTACTTGCGCCCTATCCGCCCTACGTAGAAGCGATTATTCAGCAGGGAGAAAACCTAGGGTTTATTGAAGTGAGGCTTAACCCGCGGCTATTTTTCGATGAGATTAAAGCCGCGCACCAACAAAATATGCAACAGCAGCAGATAATGTTAATCGTTGCTGGCGTCATCGGTCTGCTGCTTTCCAGAGCACTGTCTTTTAAACGCGCGGCAACAGATAGGCGCAGAACGCGGATTAAACGTAATCGCAAACAACAGTCAGCGGCGGCAACAGCGTCAGCCGTCACAGAGGACGTTCACCCGCTGGAATCTTAGCAGCATCGATGGGCCGATCATTTGCCTATCCAGCTAAAAAAACCATCACCAAGTTGAAGTAATGGTTTGTTGTGTAGCAATTTCAGCCGACGACGCTAATGTAAGCAGCTCAGTACTTTTTCATTAGGCTAATGAAACGGTATTTCAGTCCCTTTTCGCTTTCGCCTAAGGTTTCGCTTTCAAGCTGCCAACTGCCGTCATCCCACTCGGGGAAGGTAGTATCACCAGCGACCTCGAGATCGATTTCAGTCAAATAAAGCCGCTGAGCTAACGGTAATGCTTCACGATAGAGCTGGCCACCACCAATCACCACCACTTCCTCTACCTGCCCCGCAGCTAACAGAGCGTCTTGCAGAGAGGCCACCAGCGTAATGCCATCGGCGTGGTAATCTTGTTGGCGACTAACAACAATATTGCAGCGCCCCGGCAGCGGACGACCGATCGACTCAAAAGTTCTGCGCCCCATAATTACCGGCTTGCCGAGCGTCATCGCTTTAAAATGGCGTAAATCATCGGGAAGATGCCATGGCATTTGGTTGTCTTTACCAATGACTCGGTTATGCGCCATGGCGGCAATCATCGCGATATGCATCGTCTATTCCTATTAAATAATCGGACGCGTACGGTAATACACAAGCGCTGGCATTGCCAACCCTACCGATAACGCTCCCAATATAAATATCGTTTTTAAGCCGTTAGTGACTGCACTATTGAGCAACTCAGGCTGCAGCGACTGACTCGCCGTTAATTTCACTATAGCAATGACGGTATTAAACGCATAGGAACCGGGGATCATCGGAATGATCGCCGCAACGGCATACAGCAATGGCGGCGCTAAATGACGCTTCGCAAACGCGATGGTAATCACGCCGATAATGGCCGCGGCGACAAATGTCGCCCATTCAATAGGTAAACCGTAACGCAACATCAAGGTTCTGGCGCAGTGACCGGTTGCCCCGGCTAACGCACAAAACACTAAAAAACGCTTCGGCACGTTGAAGAGCATCGCAAAGCCAATGGCGGGGATTGCCGAAAAAAACGCATCATTGAGCAACAGCAGCACTAACTCCATTACAACAAGCCTCCGAGCTGCATCGCGATGGTAATCCCAATCACTGACGAAACCGTCATCAGCGTTGCCTGTCCCCAGCGGGAAACACCCACGTTCATATGACCTTTGACCATATCTGAAATAGCATTAATCATTGGAAAGCCGGGCACCAACATCAACACAGCTGCCGCCATTGACAGCTGAGGCGTATCGGTTATTGGTTCAAGGTAGCCTACCTGTGCGACCAGCGTGGTAATAAAGGCGGTGACGGCAAAATTGATCAGTACGTTGAAATGGCGCGCAGCCAAATGCAGCCGCACAAACATGCCACAAGCAGACGCCAGAAACGTAATCAAACAAGCGACGAGATCACCACCCGAAAGGTGACAAAAGCTAGCGCAGGACAGCGCAATAACCGGGATAACAACAGCGCGAGGATAGGTTCGAGGGTGAATGCGGGCCAATCGCTTACGGACTTCATTTGGCCCGTATAGGCCCTTCTCGGCCAGCAAACAGATGCGTTGTAATTCGCAAACCACGGCCATATTAATGCCGTGTTCGCGAATTCGCCGCGTGGTGGTGACACAGCGCCCATGCACTAGGCTGGTCATCACCAAGGCGTTAGATGAAATGGAAAGTTCAACACTGGCAAGCCCGAGCGCACGACCTAATCGTTGGCTGATCTCTTCAACCAGATCCGATTCGGCGCCGTAGGCTAATAATAACTGTGCGGCCCGGACAACCTGCCGGGTGATATCATTTTGGGTATCAGCGTACACAGGACGTCAGGCTCTCACTTTAGCTATTAGCGTTGATAAATAACCTCAACATCGTAATCATCGTCGTCGAAGTCGTCGTCAAAATCATCATCATAGTCAGGGTTGAGGTCTTCAACACTTTCTTTGTGGTAATTATCCCACTTGAATTCAACTTCTTCTTCGGCGTCCTTCTCACTTTCATCATTTGGCAGTGTAGAGATGAAATCATAGAGCTTTTCGGCCAGTGCGGCGGTACCTTCACGGGTATAAGCTGACATGGTATACACATCACCTTCCCAACCGATCTCTTTCACTACTTGAGCAATCTTTTCTTTTAGCTCATCTTCCAGCAGCAGATCCGATTTATTGAAGACTAACCAACGCGGTTTAGCAGCCAATTTCGGCGAGTATTTTTCCAGCTCAGCCACAATCGCGGTTGCAGCTTCTGCCGGGCTAGAACCATCAATCGGTTCGATATCAACAATATGCAACAGGATACGACAGCGCTCAAGATGCTTTAGGAAGCGAATACCCAAACCAGCACCATCTGCCGCACCTTCAATCAGCCCTGGAATGTCCGCCACCACAAAGCTTTGCCCTGGACGTGGATTAGCCACCCCAAGGTTAGGCACCAGCGTAGTAAACGGATAATCAGCCACCTTCGGCGTAGCACGAGAAATAGCACGAATAAAGGTCGATTTACCCGCGTTTGGCATGCCTAACAAGCCCACATCCGCCAGCAGCAACAACTCTAGGCGCAAGCTACGAACCTCACCAGGAGTGCCCATGGTCTTCTGACGCGGCGCACGGTTAGTACTGCTTTTAAAACGGGTGTTGCCTAAACCATGGAAGCCACCTTTCGCCACTAATAGCTTTTGACCATTGGTGGTAAGATCGCCCAACACTTCGTCGGTGTCCTCATCCACAGCGCGGGTACCCACGGGTACACGCAGCACGAGGTCATTACCACCATGACCGGTACAGTCACGGCTACGGCCATTCTCACCACGCTCAGCTGCGTGAAAACGCTCAAAGCGATAGTCAATTAGGGTATTGAGGTTTTCGTCCGCCTGTAGGTAAACGCTGCCACCATCGCCGCCATCACCACCATCAGGGCCGCCATCTGGCAAATATTTCTCACGACGAAAGCTAACGCAGCCATTGCCGCCGTCGCCCGCTTCTACCCTGATCACTGCCTCATCAACAAACTTCATACATTCTCCTGGCTGCTACAGATGGACAAATTATACAGTTTCCACACTATTGCTGCCAAAATAACCAACATACAAAACAAAAGCCCCACCAATGGCGGGGCTTATATACTGCAGGAACTAAACCTTATTCTTCGATGCTTACGAATTTACGGTTGTTAGGACCTTTAACTTCGAACTTCACTTTGCCGTCAGTCAGCGCAAACAGAGTATGGTCACGACCGATACCTACGTTTACACCTGCGTGGAATTTAGTACCACGTTGACGCACGATGATGTTACCTGCCAGTACAGATTCGCCGCCGAAGCGCTTTACACCAAGACGTTTACTTTCTGAATCGCGGCCGTTACGAGTAGAACCGCCAGCTTTTTTGTGTGCCATGAGTCAGACTCCTAAATTAAGCGTTGATAGCAGTGATTTTAACTTCAGTGAACCACTGGCGATGACCAGTTTTCTTTTCGTGATGCTTACGACGGCTAAACTTCTGGATAGTCACCTTTTCACCACGACCATGGCTAACTACAGTAGCAACCACTTTGCCGCCTTCAACTAAAGGGGTACCAACTTTAACGTCTTCACCATTTGCAACCAGCAGAACTTGATCAAATTCAACAGTTTCACCAGTAGCAACTTCGATTTTTTCTAAGCGAACAGTGTGACCTTCAGCAACACGGTGTTGCTTACCACCACTTTGAAAAACAGCGTACATAGCTATTTTACTCCGAAATTCTTAGCACTCAGGATGTAATAACGCTGAGCGCCACAAAAACTTTAATGACAATGGGCGCGGATTCTACGCGAAGAATCCAACACTGGCAAGCCCTAATTGGTACCGAGATAAAAAAGAGCAGTTTATTACACACATCCTTAGCTTAAGTACTGTCTTAACAGTCAATTTTAGGTAAAATCCTGCCGCAGTAGTATCTCAACTCAAGCAAAACGGGGGAGTCGCATCCCCGTAAAATCTAGGTCGAATATGGATTTAACCGCAATACGTCAGTTAGCCGATACTGACATGCAAGCAGTCAACCAACTGATTTATAAACAACTAGAATCAGACGTTGCGTTGATCAACCAACTGGGCTTCTACATTATTAATGGCGGCGGCAAGCGCTTACGTCCTTTATTGTCGGTACTTGCAGCCCGTGCAGTTAATTATAACGGTGGCGACCACGTTAAGTTAGCGGCAATCGTAGAATTTATTCATACGGCGTCCTTACTGCATGATGACGTGGTGGATGAATCAACCCTGCGTCGCGGTCGTGAAACAGCTAACGCCCTGTTTGGGAATAGTGCGAGTGTATTGGTCGGTGACTTCCTCTATACCCGCGCGTTTCAGATGATGACAGAATTGGAATCAATGAAAGTACTGCGTGTATTGGCGGATACCACCAATATTCTGGCGGAAGGGGAAGTATTGCAGTTAATGAACTGTAATGACCCTGACACGAAAGAAGAAACCTACATGCGTGTCATTTATTGTAAAACAGCCAAATTGTTTGAAGCAGCTACTCAGCTCGCTGCGGTAGTCGCAGGTTGTGATAAGCACATAGAACAAGCGATGGCGGATTACGGTAAATACTTAGGTACTGCGTTCCAATTGATTGATGACCTACTTGATTACACTGCCGACCCTGAAGAGTTAGGTAAAAATATCGGTGACGACTTGGCTGAAGGCAAACCTACTCTGCCATTGATTTATGCCATTTCAAACGGCGATGACACGGCCAAGCAGATCATTCGCGCCGCGGTTGAACAAGGCGATGGCACTGAGCATATCGCCACTATCGTTGAAGCACTGAATACCTGTGGTGCACTCGACTACACCTATCAAAGAGCGGTTGAAGAGTCAGAAAAGGCCATCGCAGCCCTAGCCCCTATTGCCGAAGGTGAAATTAAACAGGCGCTCATTAGCCTAGCGAAAATCGCGGTATCAAGAACACACTAGATACCGACAACGCCGTTAACAGCAGTTCAGCAAACAGACATGAAAAAAGCGGAGCATATTTATTGGCTCCGCTTTTTGATGCAATCACACTCGTGTTATTTAACGAACTCAACACCCAGCTGAATATCGGCGTTTAGAGTATCGAGCATACTGTCGCGTGCTTGCGCTTCAAATGCGCTAACGTCACCGTAAGGCAGTACTTGCTCAATACCATTTTTACCGAGCAATACCGGTTGGGCGAAGAAGGTTGCATGTTCGCTGCCGCCATCAACATAGGCGCATTCAACAACATTCGCTTCACCAAGCAGACCACGCACCAACGACAGACCAAAGCGACAAGCCGCTTGCCCCATCGACAACGTGGCACTACCGCCACCGGCCTTGGCTTCAACTACTTCAGTACCCGCGTTTTGAATACGTTTAGTGAGTGAGGCAACTTCATCATCGCTGAAGCTCACACCTTCAACTTGCGACAGTAACGGCAGAATAGTCACACCGCTGTGACCGCCAATGACGTTAATTTTAACGTCAGCAACGTTCAGCCCTTTAAGTTCAGCAATAAAGGTTTCAGAACGAATCACGTCTAAGGTCGTGACACCGAACAAGCGATTTTTGTCGTAAACACCGGCCTTTTTCAACACTTCAGCCGCGATAGCAACAGTCGTGTTAACTGGGTTGGTGATAATACCAATCAAGGCTTTCGGGCAGGTTGCAGCAACTTTTTCAATCAAGTTACGCACAATACCCGCGTTGATATTGAACAGATCAGAGCGATCCATTCCGGGTTTACGCGCTACACCCGCAGAAATTAACACTACATCTGCACCAACGAGCGCTGGTGAAGGATCTTCTCCGGAAAATCCTTTTATTTCTACGGCTGTAGGGATGTGGCTTAAATCAACCGCAACACCTGGGGTAACAGGGGCAATATCATACAACGACAGCTGAGAACCTGCAGGTAATTGGGTCTTCAGCAAAAGTGCAAGAGCCTGGCCAATACCACCAGCAGCACCAAGTACGGCAACTTTCATAGTCTTACTCCGTCAATCATCGGACTTTTTGTGATGTAGATCCAACTTTAGTGTGAAGTGAATTTAAGTCATGATCACAAAAGCTGCAATTATCCCTTAGTCATAGGGTTAGGTACTAGTTTGAAAGGGGATTTAAAAGTTTCAAATCTCTATGTCTATAAATGCTTACAGTTAAACATGCATTATTATTCACTCAATCTGACTATTTGTTGACAAAAATTTGAAATATATGCAGCATTAACCTGTCTAAATGAATACCTGGAATAGATAACTTAATGAAAACAGCAAAAAGCCAGGATGATCTGATCAAGACATTCAAAGCACTTTTAAAAGAAGAGCGATTTGGCTCTCAAGGGGAAATTGTCAGCGCACTGCAGACTGAAGGGTTTAACAACATTAATCAGTCTAAAGTATCGCGCATGCTCAGCAAATTTGGCGCGGTGAGAACCCGCAACGCCAAGCAAGAGATGGTGTATTGCTTACCGGCTGAGCTTGGTGTGCCAACGGCAGGTAGTCCGCTGAAAAACTTGGTACTGGATGTTGACCACAATCAGGCGATGATTGTGGTGAGAACCAGTCCCGGCGCGGCGCAGCTGATCGCGCGCTTACTGGATTCTATCGGTAAGCCGGAAGGTATTTTGGGTACTATCGCTGGGGACGATACTATTTTTATCTGTCCATCAAACATTAAACAGATCGATGACACCTTAGAAACCGTCAAATCGCTGTTTAATTACTGCGAATAAGCTGACCCACGTTGGAAGCAAAACAGGCACCCATGCGGTGCCTGTTGTTTTATCTGTCATCGATAGCGATTAATCGTCATATTGAAGCATAAAATCCAAAGATGGTGCAAAGAAGGATGAACCGCTCATCGCTTGAGTAAAATGCAGCATATGGTCGTGATGCCCCGCACCGTCGCCATGAATCATACTGGCCAACATCTTTTCAAAGTGTTCAGGGGTGCGGCAAGTCGAAATGAACATCAACCCCTGCTGTTTTAAACCACCAAACGGCATACTTTGACGCAGAATCTCCATAGACTCACCATTTTCATCTTTAAGATTGACGCGTTTAATATGGCTGGTCAGCGGCTTATCTTCAGATTCATACTCAATGTTATCTTGCTTAGTACGGCCGATAATATCTTCCTGTTTTTTCATCGGTAAGCGTTGCCACTTCTTCATGTTGTGCGCATATTTCTGCACATGAATGTAGCTGCCACCGCGAAATGGGTGGTCTTCATCGCCAACTAACGCGACTTTTTGACGATTACGCCCTTTAGGGTTCTCTGTGCCATCGACAAACCCCGTCAGGTCGCGATTATCCATGTAGCGAAAACCGCGCTCTTCTTCTTGCAGTTCAGCGAGATCGTCCAGCATGTCATACACCTCATTGGCCACAAGATGCAGAATATCTAGTCGATCGCAACGAAGGTGGATGAACAGATCATACTCAAGCGCTGGCGCATCTCGATTCCCCTCTGCCATTGCTGGAAATGGGCGCAACAAGTGTGGTCGGCCATCTGGATACAAGCTATCCCAATAGTTAGCTCCTACAGCAACAAACCCGTTAAAGGCACTATCAGCATACTGATCTGATAACTCATAAATGTGCTGGGCGATGCTCGCTAAGCAAGGCCGCATCTGCACCTCAGCACCTTCTACGGCATTAAACATCAAATAGATGCTATGTAGATTACCTTCGGCACAAATTCCCAACTGTTCACGTGGCATATCGATAATATCCATCAAGATACCTTTTACTGCAGATGATATTTACGCAACATTATCCGCTTATCTATTCAAATGTTAACGCGTTATTTTGTTACTAATATCCGGAAACCTGTCCGTCTTTACGGCTTTCCGAAGCACCGCGGTAAACGCCAGATTTGGCGTCGAAACCAATAGCTTGATAGCCACCAAATGCGCCCAGCGAGTCACGCATGACATGGCCTTTTTTCATTAATTCTCGGCGAGTTTCCATCGGGAAGCCCGATTCAAGGCTGACGTAGCCGCCGTCTTCCATCACCTCACCGGTTGGCTGAGTCGAGCCGGTATGTAATATTCGTGGTGCATCGCCAGCTTCCTGTAAATTCATACCAAAATCAATGATATTAATCATGATCTGGGCATGCATTTGCGGCTGGGTTGCCCCGCCCATAACACCAAAGCTCAGCCACGGCTTACCATCTTTGGTGACAAATGCGGGAATAATGGTGTGAAACGGCCGCTTTCCGGGAGCATAACTATTAAACCTGCCAGGGGTTAGATCAAATAACTGACCACGGTCTTGCAATACAAACCCTAAATCTGGCGGCGTCATGCCAGAGCCCATCCCACGGTAGTTACTTTGAATCAGCGACACCATATTGCCTTCTGCATCGGCAGTTGTGAGATAAACGGTATCGCCATGTAAAAGGTTGGGATTACCTGGTTCAACGCTTTTAGCCGCTTTGTTAAGATCGATTAACTTGGCACGTTCATAATTGTATTTTTCCGAAATCAACTGCTTTACGGGGATATCGTTAAAGGCAGGATCGCTGTAAAACTTAGCGCGGTCAGCAAACGCGAGCTTTTTCGCTTCAACAAACAGATGCACATATTCAGCACTTAATTGCCCCATCGCTTTTACATCGAACGGCTCCATGGTTTTGAGGATTTGCAGCGCTGCAATACCTTGTCCGTTTGGCGGTAATTCCCACACGTCATAGCCACGATAGTTCGCAGAAACTGGCTTAACCCATTCGCTTTGATGGCTGGCAAGATCGTCATAGCTAAGATATCCGCCCTGCGCCTTCATATACGCCGCGATACTCTTGGCAATATCACCTTTATAGAAGGCATCACGCCCCCCCTTAGCAACTTTTTCTAAGGTACTGGCTAATGCCGGATTTTTAAAAATCTCACCAGTTTTCGGCATAGCGCCATGGGGCATATAGGTTTCTTTGAAGCCGGGAAATTTACCCAACCGCTTAGCGCTCGCTTGCATGTAGTACGCAATCAATTCAGAGACAGGAAAACCATTACGCGCATAAGCGATAGTCGGCGCGAGGTTGTTTGCCATCGGCAATTTACCGAACTTATTATGCAGTTCAAACCAGCCATCAACCGCCCCGGGCACAGAAACGGGTAATGGACCAAAAGGCGGTAAGTATTCCAGCCCCATCTGCTGCAACATATCCAGTGTCAGCGATTTAGGACTACGACCAGACGCATTTAGCCCATACAGCTGCTTGTCCTTCGCACTCCACACTATCGCAAACAGATCGCCGCCCATCCCTGCACCAGTGGGTTCCACCAGCCCGAGCATCGCATCTGCTGCGATGGCTGCATCAACAGCGCTACCGCCCTGTTTTAATACATCGAGGGCGACTTGTGTGGCTAAAGGTTGACTAGTTGCAGCCATGCCATGGGTCGCGTAAACCTCGGAACGACTGGCAAATTCAGCACCGGTAATTCGATCATAAGCAAAAGCATTGGCTACCACAGTTACAGAACCAATGAATACAGAACACATAATTGCGGGTAATAGGCGCATCAACACTCCATCACATTATTTTTAGCTGTGTTTCGCCAATACCGATGACCGGCATTGGGGGTGAAATCGCGGATTGATTACGAAAAAGTAGCACAGATGTGAAGATTTGTTGATAACTGCGGCTGTAATAAAACATTTCAAAATGAACTAGCTAGTGCATTTCCGCCTTTATTCATCCTAATTTAGCCAAGACGTATGTAGAAACTGCACTACACTTTATGAACTGTGTGGATGGAATAAGGAGTTGCTTAGATGGAACTAATCATTTTGTTGGCGGTATTACTGGTGTTGTATTTTGCATTTATGCAGATATTGGCTCCCAGCCCCAGAGTGAAAGCACAAAAATCGACTGCCAAAAGCCGTAATCCTTACCATGCTGTCAGTATTATGAGTGACAAGGAGTGTTGCAATGCTGCAGTGGAAATAGAAGGTAAACGTTTCTTATCAGCAGATGCTCCTATTTTACCACTCAAACAATGCTCTGCGGCCACTTGCCGTTGTCGCTATGAGCATTTTGAAGACCGCCGGGTTGTGGGTAGCGATCGTCGTTTAGACTACGGCATCACACATGATCTTTACGGCGCCTTTGGTGAAGTCAATCGTCGCGACCGGCCGCAAGGTCGCCGAGCAACGGATAAACACACCATCGAGCTGATATAACGTCATCGGCTAAGTGAATGATTAGCACGGTGACGTTTCAGCAAACAAACTCACCTGCGACAGCGGTCTTTGCCACAAGGCAATCGCTGGAGCAACATTACGCCAATTAAGTTCAGAACAGCGAAAATCAAGGTAATCGACAATACACTTCAACATGATATGCCGCACGTCAAAGGGCTCAGCGGTGATTCCGCTTTTGTCTAAATGTTGTAATGCGCGCAAAATCGCCTGCTCATGGCGCATTAACCATTGTTGTGAACCGCAATGCTCTTCGAATCGCCGAATTTCCATTCGCAATCCAAACGCTGCATCCATAACCCCTTTGAGCAATGAGAACTGTGTCGCCGCTTGCCATTCATTAGCTGCGAAAAACAACTTAGTACCGCCCTGCGATAACGTGGCGAGATACCGCAGAATCACTTCGCTGTCATAGATGGCAGCTCCGCCATCAATAATCAAACAAGGCACTTTGGCCAAAGGATTTGCTTCAAGTAACTCAGCGCCATCTTCAAACGGATCACAGAGTTGTTCATCGATATTGGTAAGATGTAAATAGCGCCATGCCACCCGCACAGCACGCGCATAGGGAGAGGCAACGGAATAAAGTAGCTTCATATCAGGTTACCAGTATTTTTCAGTGGTGATTTGCCCAGGGGCTCGACGCAAATTTTTGCTAAATCCACGCTCAGTTAATAAGTCATTACATTGTTTGATCATCTCGGGGTTACCGCACAGCATGATTTGACTCTGAGTCGGAGACAATGATAGCCCAACGCGCTTTTCCAATTCACCAGTTTCTAATGCCGTGGTAATTCGGCCCGGATAACTTGTCTCATCCGCCTGACGGCTGATGGCCGAAACAAAATGAAAATTTGGCCGTGCTGCGGCAATCTGAGCTATTTGCTCACGGTAGGCTAGATCTGAGACTTGCCTAACCCCATAAACCAAAACCACTTGGGTAAATCGCTGCCATACTTGTGAGCTTTGCAGTATCGAAATAAAAGGGCCAACGCCAGTGCCCGTTGCCAATAACCACAAGTGTTCTCCCTGTGCTGGCAATTCTGACAAAGTTAAAAACCCTGTAGCGCTAGTGGAGATATCGAGAGCATCGCCAACGTTCAGATGATGAAGGCGCGGAGACAATTGGCCATCAGCGACTTCCATCGCCAAAATCTCGCTAAAATCAGCCGTTGGGGAGTTCACCAACGAGTAGGCTCGCGCCAATCGACGATCTTCGCTGGGTAAACTTAGCTTAATAAACTGCCCCGCTTCGAACGGAATTTTTGCGGCCAATCGCAGACTAAAGAGCCGCTCATTCCAATCGATGCGTGCAATGACATTGGTGCTTTGCCACATAACAATTCCTCCCATCGAATACACTCTAGCTTATCCTGCGCTAGATAAAATAAAACCCCAACGATGTGGGGTTTTACGCGAGTTACGAATTTATTATTCAGTGATGTCTGTGGCAGTCTCGTCTGTGGGCTGCAATAAGTTTTGCTGAAACTTATCTAATCCTTGCTGCACGAAGTCATAGGTCGCGTTGACACCATCAGCAATGTCTCCATCCAACACATTGAGCTTATCGAGAATATCGCGCGCCTCGCCAAATCCTTTATCGATAGCGCCGCCAATAATCCCCATAAAGTTACTGAGTTGTTCTTCAAACGATAATTGCTGATTTTGCTGCTGATAAACGCTGAAAAACTGAGTCGCAAAATCGACAATTCGGCCGGCAGTAGCCTCTGGACTGTAATCAACATCACTATTCGCTATCGTTTGAATGGCATTATCGCCCAGTGCGGGCGCAAGCTCTTCATTTATTGCTTCTAGTGCGGTGCGGTATAGCAACGCTAACGGCTGATTACCGCTGCTTAACGCGACATCTTCTTGAGCGGCTAAGACAGCGCTGTTCATATAGTCGCGGCTTTGCGCCCGAATACTTTTGCTGCTGGCAACTTCAGACACCGCTTTGCCATGATTACCATCAACCGTTGCGGATTTGTCTTTCGCTACCTGCGACACTTGATAGCCATGATTCTGGACTTCCATAACCAACACTCCGTTGTGACGATACCTAATCTATATCGGCCATTATTTACACAAGTTTAGTCGCTGCTGAATAAATATCCCGTCAAATAATATGGTATACACTAACAATCAAAGCCGGTTGAACGACTAACGTCATAATTGTAAGGGAGAATTTATGGCTAACTCTGAATGGTTGTTGTGGCTGCTCGAACTGTTCTCAAGCCTTTTTTTAATTGTTATCGGCACTGTGGCCTTAATGTTGGTGTATATGTACTTGGTCGATCGCTTTCAGACCAAACAGGCGGTAAGGCACAACTATCCGATTATTGGTCGATTTCGCTATTTCTTCGAAAAACAGGGGGAGTTTTTTCGACAGTATTTCTTCGCCATGGATCGTGAAGAATTACCGTTCAATCGTGCAGAGCGAAGTTGGGTCTACCGCGCAGCGAAGAATGTCGACCGGACCATCGCTTTTGGTTCAACCCGCTCTCTAGAAGCCAACGGCTCAATCATCTTCTTAAACACGGCTTTTCCGGCAATTAGCGGTGAAAGCGTTGCAGCAACTCCAATGACGATTGGTGAACATTGTCGGCACCCCTATGTCACCGACAAGATTTGCCATATCTCAGCCATGAGTTTTGGCGCCTTGTCACGCCCGGCGATTACCGCATTATCACATGGTGCTGCGATGGCAGGTTGTTGGCTTAATACCGGTGAAGGTGGCCTTAGCCCTTATCATCTAAAAGGAGGCTGCGACATTGTGTTTCAGATTGGCACCGCAAAATACGGCGTTCGCAACGATAAAGGGCAGCTGGATTACAGCAAACTCAGACAGCTCGCTGAAAAGCCACAAATTAGAATGTTTGAAATCAAAATGAGCCAAGGTGCCAAGCCCGGTAAAGGCGGTATATTGCCAGGAATTAAAGTCACCGAAGAGATTGCCACGATTCGCGGGATACCTGTTGGACAAGACTCCATCAGCCCGAATGGCCATGTTGAATTTCAATCTGTCGGTGACATTCTCGATATGATCGATAACGTAAGAAGCGCCACAGGCAAGCCCACAGGGCTCAAATTCGTGTTAGGCGAACAACAATGGTTGGCAGATTTATTGGCGGAAGTTAATCAACGTGGCATAGCAGCGGCACCAGACTTTATCACCATTGATGGGGCAGAAGGCGGTACAGGCGCAGCACCACAACCGTTAATGGATTATGTAGGATTGCCACTCAAAGAAAGCCTGCCAATTG
Organism: Shewanella avicenniae; assembly: GCF_017354945.1. Lineage (NCBI taxonomy): Bacteria > Pseudomonadati > Pseudomonadota > Gammaproteobacteria > Alteromonadales > Shewanellaceae > Shewanella > Shewanella avicenniae. The sequence continues at coordinate 3,221,408 of NZ_CP071503.1, forward strand.
TGGTGGCGTTACTGAGACAACATGGATTAAAAAACCGAGTGCGAGTAATTGCCTCAGGCAAGCTGATTACTCCATCTCGCGTTGCCTGGGCGTTAGCCTTAGGCGCTGATTTTATTGCATCAGCTAGAGGCAACATGTTTGCCTTGGGGTGCATTCAGGCATTGCAATGTAATAAGGACACCTGCCCTACTGGCATCACCACCCACAACAAAAAATTACAACAAGGATTAGATCCTCGTGATAAATCTGTAAGAGTTGCCAATTACAATCGCATTCTGCATCACGACCTTGGGATGTTGGCGCATACTTGCGGCATTAACGATCCCCGAGAATTGTCACCGCGACATATTCGCATTGTGACGGAATCAGGTTTTAGCCAAGCGTTGGACGATAGTTACCGCCACTTGGAACGTTGATCTCGTGTCTGGCGCAAAATTTTAATAAGTTACATTGTGCGCCACATCACACAAATGATAGTATTCGTGGATAAGATCAAAGACTTTGATACTGAGAGGAACAAGGATGAAAACGACCTACATGAGCCTGTCGCCCAGCACAGACTTAGTTAAAGAGGCATCCTTCAGCTGCAAAAGTTGTAGCCGCATGATCGAAATCGAAGGTGAATTGCTGTGCTATCACGGTGGTAAAATCACCAGCCTCAAGCCATTAAATCCGGTCGATGGTTGTAAGAATCTGCTGTGTGATGGCTGGGAAAAAGAGCGTAGCTCTGAAGAATAACGGCATTGCCATCCGCATTACTGCGGATGGTGAGCCAGATTCGTTTTGTTAATTGACGCATACAGCGCATCGTAATTTATCCCACCCAATTGCTTCTCTGGCTTCATCGCCAACGTCAGCCCTCTCGTAGTAATAATCAACCCAGCGCGTAATTCGGTATGAAATTGTGCTAATTGCATTTCATCAATACCGCGTTTAATCAGCGTTGCAGATAGACTGCGCCAGTCGGTGGTAACCTGATGCTGAGTGCCTTCCAAGCTGACTAACAACGAAATATTTTCCATATATTCTCTCCAGGCTATTTTCATCATCTATCCCTAGATACTAGTCAGCACAAGCTGAATCATTACTGAATCTAGATCACGATCTTTAACTAACTTAGTTGCATAGTACCTGATAAAAAGCTAATGCGCTTCAATGTAATATCATCTTGCACTTTTTTTCCTTGTGATGAGATCCATGAGGTTATCGGCAACCTATTTCTTTGCTAATCTAATTCGCGCAGATAGCAAGGGACTGACGCGAAGAAGATAGGAACCGTTAAGATCTGTATAACTAAAGCGAGAACAAGGTCCCGTTATGCCGGATTCAAAAAATAATCGCCCGCCATTGCCGTTGGTACAGACGTGGGTGTGGATGATGGTTGAGTCGAACGTGCCAGAAATCAGAGAAAAAGGTAAAAATAATCTCATCGCTTGTTTCGGCAGTTTGGCAGAAGCCAATAAATACGTACAACAACAGCTAGAAACGGACAAAACTTCTTAGGGTTGTATCTGATAGACAAATCCCCACTGAGCAGGAGCTGAGTGGGGATTTTTTTAACCCAAAGCATTGGGTGTAGCTGGCTTACTTACTTGAATTACGGCGCGCGATAACCGCTTCATTCAAGGTTGCCAACAAGGTTTCGGTATCATCCCAGCCAATACAGCCATCGGTGATACTTTGGCCATAACACAAAGGTTGACCAGGCTTAAGATCTTGACGGCCTTCAACCAAATGACTTTCCACCATTACGCCGAAAATCGCCATTTCACCTTTTGCCATCTGCTGAGCAACATCTTCAGCAACCACCAACTGACGTCGATAGTCTTTATTCGAGTTTGCATGGCTAAAATCGACCATGATGTTAGGACGCAAGCCTGACTTTATCAGCTTGGCTTTAGTATCTTGCACATATTCTTCTTCGTAGTTAGGCGCTGTGCCACCACGCAAAATGATGTGGCAGTCCTGATTACCTTTGGTCGATACAATCGCAGAATGACCATATTTCGTTACTGAGAGAAAGTAATGTGATGCACTCGCGGCGCCAATGGCATCAATCGCAATCTTGATATTGCCGTCGGTACCATTTTTGAAACCCACTGGGCAAGACAAGCCGGAGGCCAATTCACGGTGTACTTGTGATTCAGTGGTCCGCGCGCCAATCGCGCCCCAACACATTAAATCAGCCAAATACTGCGGCGTGATCATATCCAAGAACTCACCGGCAGTCGGCATACCTGCATCGTTCACCTGCAACAGCAAACTACGCGCTTTGCGTAAGCCATCGTTAATATCAAAGCTCTTGTCCATGTACGGGTCATTGATTAACCCCTTCCAACCGACTGTGGTACGCGGTTTTTCGAAGTAAACCCGCATGACAACTTCCAGCTGATCTTTGTACTGTTCCCGTAGCACACTTAAACGGCGACCATATTCAATGGCTGACTCAGGGTCATGAATTGAACACGGCCCAATGATCACTAACAGACGATCATCAGCCCCCTTCAGAATATTGTGAATACTCTTACGTGAGTTAAACACAGTTTCAGAAGCTGCGGCAGTCGCCGGAAATCTTTCCAGAATGGCTATCGGTGGTAAGAGTTCTTTTACTTCATTAATTCTTAGATCATCATTCTGGTACGGCATGATTTCTACTGGCCTCTAACATTCAACGACACAAAAATTTAAATTTATACTTTTAGTAGTTATGTTTCAAATATTGAACAAAGTTTATTAAAACACAGGTAACAGGTATTAATCCACCAATGATTTAGGCTTTTTAGCTAAATAAATTCAAGAAATTGTGCATAAAGTAATAACCTGAGTAGCGCCAGATTTAAATCAGGGAAAGCGAAGAAATTAGCCATAAAAAAAACAGGGCTTAAGCGCCCTGTTTTTCAGCCAAACTTACTGTTTTAGTGATTATGCGTTTTTAACAGTCACGAACTCTGGGTATGCATCAACACCACAGTCGTAGGCATCAACACCGTTGTACTCTTCTTCTTCAGAGACACGGATGCCCATAGTCGCTTTCAGGATTGCCCAGATAACCAGTGAAGTACCGAACATCCATGCGAAGATAGTCACAGCACCCAGTGCTTGTGCACCGAAGGTCGCATCAGCGTTAGATACAGGTACGACCATAACACCGAACAGGCCAGCCACACCGTGTACAGAACATGCACCCACTGGGTCATCAATCTTCAAGCGGTCGAAACCAACGATTGAGAATACAACCAGCGCACCAGCAACCAGACCAACAATACCCGCCATCACTAATGATGGGCTTGCTGGGTCAGCAGTGATAGCAACCAGACCAGCCAAAGCACCGTTCAGCACCATAGTCAGGTCAGCCTTGCCCCATACCATCTTACACACGATCAGCGCAGATACTGCACCGAATGCCGCAGCAGAGTTGGTGTTCACAAATACTTTTGCTACTGCAGATGCATTTTCAGCATCAGATACCATCAGCTGAGAACCGCCGTTGAAGCCGAACCAACCGAACCACAGGATAAAGGTACCCAGAGTTGCCAGCGGCAAGTTACAGCCTTGGATTGGGTTAACTTGGCCATTAGGACCGTATTTACCTTTACGTGGGCCAAGTAACAATACGCCAGCCAGTGCAGCAGAAGCTCCAGCCATGTGCACGATACCACTACCAGCGAAGTCAGAGAAACCAGCTGCAGACAGGAAGCCTGAGCCCCAAGTCCAGTAACCTTCGATAGGATACAGAACAGCAGTCAATACGACAGAGAAGATCAGGAATGCCCACAACTTCATACGCTCAGCAACAGCGCCAGAAACAACTGACATTGCAGTTGCAACGAACACTACTTGGAAGAAGAAGTCTGATTCTAATGCGTGATCAGCACCTTCAGCTTGAGAACCGATCAGTGTGCCGAATGAAGGCAACCAGCCACCTTCAGTATTGTCTACATACATAATGTTGTAACCGACCAGCAGGAAGGTCACACAAGCGATTGCATATAGAACGAAGTTCTTGGTCAGAATTTCGGTGGTATTTTTAGCGCGAACCAAACCAGCTTCGAGCATCGCGAAACCAGCGGCCATCCACATAACAAGAGCTCCAGACACCAAGAAGTAAAAGGTGTCCAACGCAAAGCGAAGCTCTGTAACGGTAGTCCCCAATTTGGTTAATTCTTCCATTGTTATTATCCCCTTTCCCCTTAAAGCGCTTCAGAGTCAGTCTCACCCGTACGAATACGGATAACTTGTTCTAGATCTGTCACGAAAATTTTCCCGTCACCGATTTTGCCTGTGTGGGCAGCGTTAGTAATCGCTTCCAGCAGGTGCTCTAGGTTTTCTGCTTTTGTTGCAATCTCAATCTTCACCTTAGGCAGAAAATCCACTTGGTATTCTGCGCCACGATAAAGTTCGGTATGCCCTTTTTGACGACCAAAGCCTTTAACTTCGGTTACTGTCATGCCTTCAATCCCGATTGCCGCGATAGCTTCGCGAACATCATCTAGCTTGAATGGCTTGATGATTGCGCTGACTAATTTCATCCAGACCTCCAAATCGCCTTTATATGTAGTGTTGTTGGATTTTTTAATTCAAGCATTAGGCCAAAATGTTAATTTTTTGTATTACAAGGAGTTAGCAGATCACCCACCATTTTCGTGCGTTACATTTGCACCAATAAGTTACATAGCGAACATTTTTGCACCAATTTGAATCAAACAATGTTCTTTGGCTGCACCGTTGTCGACATCAAACTTAATGACCTAAACTTGATCGGGGTCTCACTACAGGAGAGTACAGTGATAAACAGTAATGAATGCGTAATGGTGTTGGTGGATGTACAGGGAAAACTTGCCCGCATGATGGCAGATTCAGAGCGGTTGCATCAACGGCTAGCCACCTTAATTAAAGGCATACAATTATTTGATATTCCATTGATATGGCTTGAACAGTTGCCCGAAAAACTCGGTTCCACAAGTGAAGAATTAGCCACGATTCTCGCAACTCAGCATAGGCCAATAATTAAGCAGCACTTTAGCGCATGGCAAAATGACAGCTGCCGCCAAGCGTTGGCCGATTTGGGGCGTAAGCAGGTGATATTAGCGGGCATAGAGGCCCATATCTGTGTTTATCAAAGTTGTGCCGATTTTTTAGCTCAAGGCTTTGATGTACATCTAGTTATTGATGCGATTGATAGTCGAGACCCTGCAAACAAAGAAATTGCCGTGCAAATGATGCAAGCTAGAGGTGCAATGCTGACCCAAACTGAGTCATTGCTGTTCGAATTGCAGCAGATTGCCACAGGGGAACGTTTTAAAAAATTGCTAACACTGATCAAATAAGCACTAGAAGCTCAGTAAGCCTCGCGCGCAGTTTAGCAGTCGCGCGCCAAGCGAGGTTGCCGCTATTCACCACGCCATTAACAAACAAAACCGCTCGATGAATTACCAGCGTTAATTTCACATTAGCATTTGGCAATTTGACCTTGGCGACATTATCGCCCCCACAAACTCGCTACACTTTCACTAACGTTTTTGTAGAACCGCCTCTCTCATATGAATAGCGAAAGCCACTGCTGCACCTTAGTTTACGATATTCGCGACAGCCGCTACCTTAACATTACGGGTCGCTGTACCCTGCGCTGTCAATTCTGCCCTAAACACAACGGCAGTAAGCAAGTGCATCAATATCAACTCGCACTGGATCACCAACCCAGTGCCGCCGAGATCATTCCACAACTGGGTGATGTAACCGCCTTTAAAGAGTACGTGTTTTGCGGCTATGGTGAACCAACACTCAACCTCACGACCTTGCTCAATGTGGCGCACGAAATTAAGCGTCAAGGCGGTCGCGTGCGGATCAACACGGATGGTCTAGGTAATCTGTTCCACCGCCGCAACATTTTGCCAGAACTGGCAAAGTGTACCGATGCGCTGTCTGTATCCTTGAATGCACAGAATGAAGCGGTATATCTGCAGCACTGCCAACCGCGTTTAAAAGATTCGTGGGTAGCAGTGAATCAGTTCATTAAAGATGCGCCACGCTACATCAAAGATGTGCAAGTATCTGCCATTGAAGGATTGCAAGGGGTTGATATTGCCGCCTGTAAACAATTGGTTGAAGCGGCAGGCTGCCAATTTAAGCATCGCGTGTTGGATGTCGTCGGATAGATCTGTCGCCGCTGTAGCGAACAATATTTCGTGTTAACATAACCGCATTGTTCGCTTCAGCCACTATTTGAATGTCCAGTAAACATCGACTCAAGGAATCGCCACTTACCCCGCATATTCGTGGCGTACAATGGTCCCGCCAACGCTTACTGGCGGTGGTCAGTCAATTATGTATGTTGGTGATAACCATAGTGCTGATTGCCAATGTGGTGGTCACGCTTGGCGAACGTAAATTTCAACAAGAATGGGCTGTGCAACGTTACAGCGAATTGCAGACCGTTGGCACCCTGTTAGCAGATAAAGTCTCTTTTCAACAGTTTCGCACCCAGATGTTCGCCCGCGCTGAACAGCTGCGCCATTACTTGCAAAATCCCGGTGAGCAAGAACTCGATAAAATGCTAACCAGCTGGGATTCGATGAAACAAAATATTCCCGAACTGATGGACATCGCCTTGTTCGATGCCAGCGGGAAATTTAAACAAGCCAGCAGCCCGCGTTTTGGTGCAGCACCATTACCTAAAACCTTACTGCAGCAGGTCAATACTCTCAGTGACAACAATATCTATATCTCTGGGGTAGAGTTTGTGCCAGTTGAAGATCGGCTTGAGCCTTATCAGATGCAAATAGCCCGTCTGGAAAACCCCGATCAATCGGTACGCGGCTATCTGGTCACCTACAACTCCTTACAGCAGATGTTGCAAGCGATTAAGCCCGCATTTTCCAGTAATGATTCGCCACTGTTACTGTTAGATGACCAAGGCCAGTTATATGCTGGTGCCAGCAATCTCGATCCTTTGCCCGGTATTCCCGATACCTTAGGCAGCAGCTTGCGCCAAACCTACCCGACGTTATGGCGTGAGTTAGCCATGAACAATTTCGGTGAATTCCAAGGTGATAACGCCGCCTTTGTGTTCCTCAAAATTCAGTTAGGCGCCCAAGCCACAGCAATTGATGGGCAACAATACCTGCTGATGTCCTACATTCGTAATGACGACATCACCGCCAGATTTGAAGAGTGGCGCAATATCCTGCTGATTTCAGTAGTGATTATGACCATTCTCGCCACCGCTGTGATTGTGTTGGTGCATCTGTATCGCATTGAACAGCGCTCACGGGCTAACGCCATTGAGTTGGCCGATGGCTTGTTCGGTAGCGATGCCGGCTGCCTGCTAGCCAATACCATGGGGCGGATTATCTGCGCCAACGACCGCGCGGCAAAATTGTTCAAATTAGCTCAGCAAGACATTGAAAACCGTAGCTTGCAGAAGCTATTTGAACAGGATGATCTCTGGTACAGCAAAGTCCGGGAGCATCTGCAACACGCCCAAATTTGGCACGGTGAAGTACAGTTACAGTCGCTCGATAACATCTATATTCGCTTTAATATTCGCCTCAGCGGTGATCACGAATACACCTATGTGTTAGTCACTTTTGAAGATATCAGTGACCTTAAACAAGCACGCGAAGAAGCCCATTTGAACCAAATGCTGAGCGACTCATCGGTGGCCACCGCCTTGCTTCGAACCAATGGCCAGTTGGTTAAGGTGAATGACAGTTTTAATCAACTGCTGCGCCTGAATGATTGCCTACAACAAAGCCTGCTGCAGCTGCTGAAAAATGATTTTGAAAACCAGTGGCAACGGATTTTAAAACTGATCAGCATGCATGGTCATTGGCAAGGGCAAATCCTCAACGGTGAACGCCGTGGCGAATGCCTACAAATCACCTTGAAAGGCTGTTTAGATGAAGAAGGTGAGTTGGAGTACTTGATCTGCACTCTCGAACAAGCAGGGAATCACTGGGGTCACAAAGGCGAACATGCGCCCTATCGCAGTACCGTGATGAATGAATTGCCCGATTTAGAGCGCTACTTTGAGGCAATGGATAAGGACGACAAGCGCCACAGTTGCCTATTACTGTTAGATATCAACCCAGAAGATATGTTGAGTCACTTTAGTGATATTGGCCAATTGGAAAGCCGCCAGCAACAGGTCGAAATGCAACTGCTTCGCGACCTGCCACGGGGTTATCAAATGTCGAACTGGCAGTTAGGGCGGCTGGTGATCTTGCTGCCAAATACCGACCCAACCCGTACCCATCACTACGCTAAGAGTTCGCTCGATAAACTCAGCCACAATGGGCTGTCTGATGGCATCTGCATGGGCATTGCAGCCTATAGCAACGGACAATCGTTAGAGCAGTTTTTAGCCAACGCCGAAGTCGCGCTAAAACGCGCCAAGCAAAGTGGATATGGCAGCATCTGCCAAGCCTATACAGCCGAGACTAGCGCTCCGCAATAGGCGTTGATTGGCTGTCGAGTCGCCCGGTCGCACTGCCATTCTCGTCAGCCAACTCATCGATTAGTGGCAGGTTATCCGGCAGATCACTCATGGTAATCTCCACAATTTGATGACGATTCACCGTGATTTTATAGCGCGCATATTGCACATCCTGCTTTTCCCGCTGACACATCACGACCAAGTTTATTTGATAACGGCGCTCCACCGGCTCACAGGTCACCATGCCGTCCTGCTCGTGATAAATCTGATCGCTACCGCGCTCAAGAAATTCGACAAAGGGCACCAAGCTAAACACCACTTGCTCTTGTATGGTGTTATAGCCGGTTAAAAAATCGGTATCGGCCACCCGCGTTTCAATGCCGTAATGCAAAATTTCAGCCTCGACTTTGTTTTGGCTGTGGCGCCGCTTGAGGATCTCATTCACGGCATCGGGTAGATCACGCGTTTTGACAAACTCCAACCAAACGAGTTGGCGCGCGATCAGCTCCTGAGTGGTGGTATCACGTAGAATACGGCTCCAACGCGGCCGACCACGTTGCACCACACGCCATAACGCGTTGCGCACATCCTCTTTAAAAATCTCACGCGCGCCGTAAATCAACGCCAAGACAAACACCAGCACTAAGGTCAGCCCATCAAACGCACCTTGGGCTTTGATAATCAAGGTTGAGACCACCAACATCACCAGTGCAGTGGCAAAACCCGTGGTGAGTTTTTTGAGCCCTTCACCTAAGGTTTTGAGTTCCTCTTTGAGAACTACCCCTTGCTGGATCAACCGCCGCAACAGCAGCATTTTATTGGCAATACGGTTGGGGTCTTTACTGGTACGTTGCGAGTTATATTTGCGGCCATCGCGATACTCACGCTCCTGCCGACATAACATCAACACCTTTTCGGTGACATGATTAATGTTGCCATCACCATATTTTGCCAACAGTTTCAGCAGTTGCTGTTCAGTAAACCATGATAGGTAGTTATCGGCATTTTCAAAGTAGTGATGCCATTTTTCATCCGCAGGCGCACCGCGTCTAAAACGCCGCAACAAGGTGGTGGCATGCACCGTAAATTCATTTAAGGCTTTAAAGAACGCTTGGTCATCATCAATCCGCAGTAATTCACGGGCATCGTTTTCCATTGCCACCGCATATTGATAGGCGAACAGGTTCATATAGAGTCGAAACTCTTCTAAGGTGCGCTTTTTTTGGCTAACAAAGCGTGATTGCACCAGCGGCAAATGCAGCCCTTCGGAATAGTAGGCACGCCGCCCTTGCACCCCACTGAAATAGTATTCTTCTTCGTTAAGACTATTTGGGCCAATGCCCATCTCCTTTGGCAAAGAAAAATAGAGATCCAGCTTGCGCCGCTCACCGCGACCAAGCAAATGATTGAATTTAATGGAGAGCTGTTCTTCCTGCTTAATGCGCAACTTTGACAAAGTGGCAAATCCAAACCAACTAGTTGATTAGTTTGAATATAGCGGATTTAGCCCCTGAAAGAAATCGGCGTTAGTGTTGTAGACGACAACTGTAGACAGCGTTGCCCGGTTGAAACCGTACAATGGCAAATTGCTGCTTTTCATTGGTATCAAGCATCTCTAACGTCATCGGATGCACCGACTTATTAGTTAGGTTTAAGCCACTGATATACGACAAGTAGTCCATATGCGCAGGCTTAGTTTCCTGCAGCAATTGCTCATCTTTGTCGCGAATGGTGATGTCATAACTTGAACCGGCGGGATTACGTTGCCAATCCCCCTGCATTTTGACGCTGCCAACCGGGGTGCCATCCACAGTGAAATAGCGGTAGTTCAGCAGCACTTTTTTGCTGTCAGCTTGCAGATCCATCAGTAAATAGTACTGCTGCGACTCCGCTTTATCTTTGTCGTGATCGTACAGTTCGGAGCTACAGTTGAGCAGCAACTTTTGACTGTCATTACTGCGGGCATAGTAAACACGCACAACAGCAAGTAGAACGGCGAGGACTAATACCAACCACACCCAAGCTCTATTCACAAAGATTAACTCCAGCTAACCACTGCTGACTGAAAAATCCCATATGGCGTTCTACATCACTGGCTTTGAGGTTACGCAGTTTGAAGTGGCCGTTTTCTTCCCCTTTCATTGAGATGTTTAACATCTGCTTTTCATGGGAAATAGACAGGTAAACCTGCTGCCAAGGCACTTTACGACACTGCATCAGCGCCGATGCCAGAACCGTCGCATGAGACTCCAGAATATGGTTATTCATACGTGAGTTGGCGTAGAGAATTAACTGTACTTGCTGGCCAGATGATAACGTCAGCGTTTGCTGTGACAGCGGCATGGTCACTGGCACAGGAAAACGCTTCAGGAAAAAGACGCTCAATGCCAACATAGCCACCAGCACAAGCACCACCCCCAGCATTTTGGGTGCTGGGTTCATCTGCTCATGCAGCATATATTTGGGTGTGCGAGGTTGCGCAAAAGTTTGCACCATAATGTCCTAACCGACGTTGTTCAATAAAACTGTTTCTGAATTCACTGTGGCAAACCGCCCAGTTGCAGCTGAGTATAGGCAAAAGCAACAGGCTGAACTGTGATCTTCTTAACCAAGGGCTGGTGCTAACCATCTAAAAAACGGGTTAATTTATCAAATAGTGATCTATTCGATGCTTTTTAAGTATTCGTAACCTAAGTAAAAAACCTTTATAAAGCATATAGCTATGCTATCTAACTTATGCCGTATTTTTGTGATCTTACAGATTGTTACAGTAAAAAGGCCGCCCGAAGACGGCCAAAAACAACAAGAAAACAACATGAAATCGTAACCGAGCTAGTCCGCAGTAGGTGACAGTAAGGCCACTTCGTTCACCTGGTCGTTACCAAAAATCTCAATCGCTACCCGATAACGCCCAGTTGAGCCGGGTGCGGCATTTTGATTCCAATACAAGCGCTGCGGTGCAAAGCTGTATTGGCCTTCCGTATCGCGTGCTTGAATCGGTTCATCACAACTGCCAGCCGCATCGCACTCATAGCTGTACACCACATGCCACAGTTTCCAAGCTTTCGGGTTTGCAGAAGCATCCCCTTGCGGTGGAAAACCAAAATAGCGAATGCGATATTGCTGCGCGTTGACAATCGCAAGCCCATCAGGATCTTTTAATGAAAACGCAACGCTGCCTGTCTTGGGGTCAAAATTGTCTAAGGTTAACTCGATACCACTGACGCTAGAGATGTCGATAGAAGTTTTCGCAGGTTCGGGTTTTTCCACTACCACAACTTCTTCAACACTGTCATCGCCACAGCCACTGACTAACACGGTTCCCAGTAACAGGCTAAAGGCTAACTTGTTCATGGAAGCTCCTTAGTTGTAATGTCCGGTGTGACAAACAGTACATTCCATATCTGATTTCACGCTTGGTGCGGAAGCGAAGGTACTGGTGCTGCCATGACATGCTTGGCAATTTTGAGCATCGGCAGATGGCTTAGATTCGGCGCTGGCGCTGATCGCTTCACCAGCGTATGCGCGGTTAAGCAGTTCAACTAATTGATAGGTCATTGATGCGGATAACCGCGCACAACGTTCACCTTTTTCACCAAAGGTTTTGCCAGAAGCTTTTGACCAATTACTGATAGACGCGTGGCACAGTACGCTTTTGGCAACGGAGGAACTGACCACTAAGGTTTCGGTTTTTTCAACAGTTGAGCCAATACCTTCAACAAAGGCAACATCAGAGAATGGCAGCGGTGTGTTTTCATAGAAGCGCATCGCCGCACCGATAACCGCAGCGTTTTGGCCATTTATGTCTGCCAAGATATTGGTAATCATCCCCACAGCATTGTTGTTACCGCAAAGCGTACCTTGACCACCCACCCCTGCGGCACCATATCCGGCAATAGCGGTTGGGATGCTGGCGAATTTGGCTGCATCTTCACTTTCGGAATTAGCCAACATAGTGACCATTGCGTAGAACACTTGATGCATACAACCGCCACCGGTTTGATAGGCCAGCTTGGCGGCTGCCATTGGGTCCAGTGGTACATACTTCAGTTTATCGCCGAGTTCTAAACGGAAGTTGCCGTTGCTATCGGTTCCGGCAAATGCTGAAACAGCAGTAAGCCCCAAGCCTGCTGCGCCAGTAATGCCAATGATTTTGCCCAAGGCTTGACGTCTGTTCATGCTCATCTGATTGTCCCTTTTGTTGTTTTTACTTGTCGGCAAATGCGCCGTTTTGGTGTTCGAGAGTCAGCTTAGAGGGCGAAGAAATGAAGATTGTGATAAAACACGCATGAATCATCGGCGACAAATTTGGGCCGATGCGCCGCAAAATCAATCTACAAACTAGATTACAAAGACAATCATTGATTAACGATAAAAATTACAATCTGAACCAAATCACCTTATTTGTTAAATTCAGGTAAATTCAGCAAGATTTGCACAGCGATTCTCTACACTTTAATTGGTTTAAATCAGTCAACATCCATCACATTTTTCTTTTTAAGTCATATATTTATTTAAACTTTACTAATACAGAAGATAACGTGAATGGCAAAATTGGACCAAAAGCTTACTGAGCTGGATCACTATTTGGATTATTGGCCAAATTCGAGTTAATGGAGATCACATTACCAATTAGATTTTTTGCATAGACTGAGGCAGGAAACCAAGGAGTGACCCTATGCGAATTGGAGACTGTTGGTTCGACCCAACCAATGGTGAACTGAAACATCAGCGTGATGACAAGCGTTGGCATCTCCCCCGCGCCGAGTTACACGTATTGAACACATTGATCGCCCATCAAGGCTCACCTGTGAGCAAATTTGACTTGCGCGGTGGCGATGATGAATACCCGCCGCTGAGTGATTCCTCCGTGGCGCGGGCGGTGTGCATGCTGCGTTCTTATCTTGGGCCAGAACATGAGCTGTTGATTGAAACCATCAAAGGCAAAGGCTACTTGCTGCACAGCCAAACACCGAGCAAATCCGCCAAGCAAGCGTCTCCACGTTGGCGTTACTGCTACTGGCGTTGGTTGCTCAGCGCCGGGTTAGCGCTGTTGGTGATGGCCAGCCTTTATTATCTAAATCACCACACAGATCCAACCCCAAGCGAGCCGGTGGCTAACCAAGTGCTGTACACCCAATCCGGGCAGCAGTTGCAGCTGATGCTGTACGCCAATTCCCGTACCAACAATCAACTGTTAATGCAGCAAGCAGAGGTCATTAACCAAGCCATGCAAACCTGTAACACTACAATTTGGCACGAAGTTTACGCGTCGCTCTCCCATGATAAACAGGTGCTGAATATGACCTTGCGCGGCGAATCTAAAGGGCAATCTGTGGTACGAAATCTGAAGATCAGTGATGCACGCCAACCAAAAGATTTTATCAACAAGGTCTGGCTACAAGGGGCTAATCTCTGTGGTTAAATCGCAATACTGGCATTGGGCTATCAATCTTATGCTGTTGCTACTCTTGTTAGTCGCAGCGTTTAAGATCAATCAGTTGCATCAAAACAGCCAACAGTTAATGCTGAGTTGCAGTTCTGAACTATTTGATCGGCGACTCGAAGCGGGCGCCGATGATGAACACTACCTGGTTGTCGACTTGCAACTTAATGGTGCCAAAGCCGTGTTGAATTACCGCTATTTTGATATGGATGGCGCCGCCGCGGGCACCCTGTTAATGGATGGAAAAGTGGAGCGTCTAGCGGATAAGCAATATCAGATCTCGATTGATCACAAACAAGAGCTCGATGGCACTGGCCAAATGCCAGCGCACATGCAATATGTGTCTTACATCAGTAACATCAACCTCAATCGCGATGGTAACCATCTGCTTTCCATCGAGATCCTCGATGTTGATGCCAGTAAAGATTATGCGGTGGTTCGCTTTCAGCCGAGCAACACCGTCTGCGGTTGCCGCTTAATGCACTGATCATCAACACTAAACATACGCGCTGAGCTCTAATCATGAGCACTAAGCAACAGCCACAGAGTTAACCTCAATCATTACTCAGCCTGCGCCACTTTTTGCGCTTGCTGCTGCAACTCATACATAGCGCGATAGCGGCCATGCTCAAGGCGCATCAATTGTTCGTGATTGCCCTGCTCAATCAAATGGCCTTTATCCATCACCAAAATACAGTCGGCATTGCGAATGGTTGATAAGCGGTGCGCCACCACGATCATGGTCACTTGCCGGTGCAGATGACTGAGTGCACGCTGCACCACCTGCTCAGTTTCGCTGTCCACATTGGCAGTGGCCTCATCTAACAACAGAATTTTCGGTGAGCCCGCCAGTGCCCGTGCAATAATTAACTGCTGCCGCTGTCCGGTGGAGAGACGCAGCCCACCTTCGCCCAACTCAGTTTTATAGCCTTGCGGCATCGCCATAATCACCTCATGCAGGTGCGCTTGCTTCGCTGCCCGTTCCACCGCTTGCTGAGTTAATTCGCGCCCCATATCGATGTTTTCAAAGATACTGCTGGCCAAAATAAAAGGCTCCTGCGGAATCAGCCCAATCCCTTGGCGTAGAGCGTCATGGCTGTAACTTTGCAGCGGTTGACCATCAATTAAAATCTGCCCTGACTGCGGCTGATAGAAATTCAGCAATAAGCTGAGCAGAGTGCTTTTACCACTGCCGGTGTGACCCACAATTGCATAAAAGCCACCGGCTTCAATTTCAACATTAACGTTATCCAGCACAGGTTTATTGGCTTGATAGGCGAACTGCAGCTTTGAGATCGACAATTGACCATGAACAATTGCACCGCCCTGCCCTTGGCTGGTTGCGCCGCTCGGCTCTTGCAGCAACTCATACACCCGGTTACCCGCAACAATAGCTTGCTGATACAAACTAAACCGTTGGGTGATCTCCACTAAAGGTTCAGTGAAGCGCCCCAAGTAGTTGAGATAGGCGTACAACACGCCAATTTCAGCCACACCTTGCACCACTTTCATGCCAAAAAACCACACAATGCTGGCCAACACCAAAATGCTGAGAAAGTTAATCGCTGGCCGCAGCAGCAGCGAACCAACGGTCACTGCTTTTAGCCGCGTACTGTAATAACGGCTGTTGATATCATCAAATTGCGCCAGCTTAACCTGCTGTTGATTGGTCGCTTGGATCACTGACATGCCACTGATCGACTCACTGACCGTGGCGTTTATATCTGAGCGTAACTGCCGACTTTCGCTGACCACTTTCACACTAAATTGCTGATAAACATAAATTAATGCCATAACCGTTGGCAGCAGAAACAGCGCAATCAACATCAGTTGCAGATCCAAAATCGCCATTGCCACCAAAATGCCGATCAGCAAAATCACATTCGACAACACATTGGAGAGAAACTGCACATAGATATCTTTGATCGATTCGGTGTCGTTGGTGATACGGCTGACCAATTGCCCGGTGCGGGCATAATCAAAAAACGACATAGGTAAGCTGAGCACATGTTCAAATACTCGCTTACGGATATCCAATACCGCATTCAACGCCATATCCAAAAAGCGCATACTTTGTTGATATTTCAGCAGCGTGCCGACCACCACCGCAAACGCAAACAGTGAAATCACACCCACAATCGGCCACAACGGGTAATGCCCCGGCACAATAAAATCGTCAATAAACACCTTACTGAGCATCGGCCCCATGACATCGAACACGGTGGCCACCACCACTAGCAGCAAGGTTTTGAAAAATCGTACTTTGTCGGCAAACACATAGCTCATCAACAAGCGCAATGAGCCGTTGTCTTGCGCTTTCGCGTTCTCAGGACGCATAGGCCACACTCTCCATTGCTTGTTCCATCTGCTGATACGCTGCCATGCGTGCATACCAGCCATCATGCGCCACCAGCTGTTGGTGAGTGCCGCGCTCGCAAATTTCGCCGTGGGATAACACAATAATCTCGTCGGCTTGCTCAAGTGCTGATAAGCGGTGGCTAATCACCAGCAAGGTTTGCTGCCGCCGTTGCCGCAGATGCTGAATAATGGTCTGTTCGGTTTCAACATCCACTGCTGACAAGGCATCGTCCAAAATCAAAATCGGCGCGACGCTAATCAATGCTCGCGCAATCGACACCCGTTGCCGTTGGCCGCCCGACAAGGTAACGCCACGCTCACCCACTAAGGTGTGGTAGCCATCAGGAAACTGCAAAATATCCTCATGAATTGCCGCTAGTTTTGCCGCTTCATAGACTTCCTCATCAGTGGCGTGCTCACGCCCCATGCGAATGTTTTCGATAATGCTCGTGCTAAACAAAAACGCATCCTGCGGCACGTAGGCATACATGCCACGTAAGCTGGAAAGCGGCAATTGCTGGATGGGCACATCGCCCAGCCGAATCGAGCCATGCTCCACTTCCCAATAGCGCATCAACAACTGCACTAAGGTTGATTTACCGGCGCCAGTCGCACCGGCAACGCCAAGCGTATGATTTTGCGGCAATAGCAGATTAATCCGCTGCAAATTGGCTTGCTGAGTCGCTGGGTAGTGAAATGCGAGATCATTCAACTGCAGCTGATAACCTGCGGCAGTTTGCTGGCCGTTATCGGCAATGGTATCGGGCAGATTCAGCAATTCATCGAGGCGCTCAATCGCCGCATTCCCGCGCTGAATAATGTTCATCAGCCAGCCAAAGGCGAACATCGGCCAGATCAGCTCCGACAGGTATAGAGTAAAACTGGTTAACTGCCCTACGGTCAGATTGCCACTGTGGATCTGCCAGCCACCCGCCAGCAGCACAATCAACAATGCTGCCCCTAAACTCAATTGAATGATTGGTCCGAATAAGGCTTCTGAACGCTGAACTTGATAGGTGCTCTGAGCCGCTTGCTCTGCAATTGCATTAAACTGCTGCGCTTCAATCGGTTCGCGCCCCATCGACTTGATCATGCGAATGCCAGTCATGGCTTGCTGAGTTTGCTGGTTCAGTAAGGAGAACTTATCGAGCGAGTCTTTAAACTGACTGTGGATCCGTTTCGATACCCGATAAAACGCCACCGCCATAAACGGGAAAGGTAACACCGCCAGCGAGGCCAAGCGCCAATCAATAAACACAAACATCATGATCAGCACTAAAAAGAAGGTCAGCACCCCATCGAAACCGGAAAGAATTCCCTCGCCAGCAGCCACTTCAACCGCATCAATATCGTTGGTGGCGCGCGCCATTAAATCGCCGGTGGAATGGGCGTTATAGAATGCTTGCCCTTGCTTAGTGAGCCGTACATAAAAGCGTTGCCGTAAAAAATTGCCCAGTTTGTAAGAAGTGCCAAATAGCATTCGCCGCCAACCGTAGCGCAGTAGATACACGGCAAAGCCGCCTGCAACCAAACCGAGCAGATAGGCTTCTGTGGCCGATTGTTGTTGGCTGGCGAGTAACTGGTCAACGGCGTCACCAATAAATTTGGGGATCGCCATATTGATCACCCCCACCAAAAACAACATCAGCATCGCCAAGGCGTAGGTGTACCAGTAACGTCGGAAAAACCATTTAAGATGTAAAAATAACTGCATGTGATTTGATCCAAACTCACAGTAACCATGTGTTACTGCGGGTAAAGACTTAACTTAGTCTCAAAAATAATCTGTTGGACTGAAACGGCTGCGCCCATTGTCGAGATTACGGCCAGTGACAATGTCGCGCCCATCAGCACAGTTAGGGAATCGTGTAGAAAATTAAGTGGTGCTTGCGGAAAAATCGCCTAGCAACAGACAGTGTTTCACTTCGCGCAAACCACTCAGACGCACACTGAAACTACCTTCGCCAACGCGGCAAGGTAGCGTTATTGGCGTTATTTTAGAGCGAATCGCCGCGACTGGCTATCCCAACCAAGATTAGCGCCATCGCTGATGGTGATGAATTTTAATCATAAAAAAGCCGACAACAGAGTTGTCGGCTGATAAATCAAACGCTAAAGCGCATTAAAACAGGCTGTTATTGAGGAAGTAGTGCACCAAAATACTGGCGATATAACCGAGCGCCACCACTGGCGTCCACTTCAAGTGCGCGCCAAAAGTGTAGATACCGCGCGCTTGCCCCATCAATGCCACACCCGCTGCACTGCCGATAGACAGCAAGCTACCGCCCACACCGGCCGTTAAGGTCACCAACAGCCATTGACCAACCGCCATATCAGGGTTCATGGTCAATACCGCAAACATCACCGGAATGTTATCCACGATTGACGACAACAGACCGACCGCCAC
This sequence comes from Shewanella avicenniae, assembly GCF_017354945.1. Lineage (NCBI taxonomy): Bacteria > Pseudomonadati > Pseudomonadota > Gammaproteobacteria > Alteromonadales > Shewanellaceae > Shewanella > Shewanella avicenniae. The sequence continues at coordinate 3,240,053 of NZ_CP071503.1, forward strand.
GTTGGCATAAGTGGCATCCCAGTGGCCATACATAGCTTCAGACACCATCGCCAGATAGCCCATTAAACCGAGGCCACCTACGCACATTACCACACCGTAGAAGAACAGCAGTGTGTCCCATTCGGCCATTGCGATACGGCTAAATACGTCAAAAGGCACAAACTGATCGCACTCTTGCAGTGCTTTCTCATCTTTTGCTTCAGCGGCCTTCTTACGCAGTTTGCTGATATTTTTGTCAAAGTCTTTGCGCAATACAAAGCCAAACAGTTGTAGCAAACCAAGACCGGTGATCATGCCAAGTACTGGTGGCAGTCCCAACAGTGAGTGAGCACAAACCGCCATAGTGATGGTCAGCAGGAACAACACCACAATCCGCTTTGCCCCCGGTTTAGTGTGAACCACTTCCGCTTTGGCTTCAGATTGAGAATTACTGATAAAGATGCTCATGATTGCCGCTGGCAACACAAAGTTAACCAGTGATGGAATGAACAGGTCAAAGAATTGGGCAAACTGCACCACACCTTTTTGCCATACCATCAAGGTAGTGATATCACCAAATGGGCTGAAAGCACCGCCCGCATTGGCGCCAACCACAATGTTGATACAGGAGACTGTAATAAATTTCTTATTGTCGGCGCCCATCTTCATCACCACGGCACACATCAGCAACGCGGTGGTTAAGTTGTCCGCAATTGGCGAGATAAAGAACGCCAAAAAGCCGGTAATCCAGAAAACTTGTCGTAGGGTGAAGCCTTTGTTGACCATCCAAGCGCGCAAGGCATCAAACAGTTTGCGCTCTTCCATGGCGTTGATATAGGTCATCGCCGCCAGCAAGAACAGAAACAGTTCGGCGTATTCGAGTAAGTCGCTACGGAATGCCGCTTCGGCCACTTCCGACATGTTATGTTGGGTGTATACCCAGCCTAAAATGCCCCAAATAATGCCCGCCGCAATAATCACCGGCTTAGATTTACGTAGATGTAATTTCTCTTCTGACATCACCAAAGCATAAGCGATCACAAAAATCGCCACGCCAAGATAACCGGCAAAGGTATGCGTAAGCGCGAGGTGCTCACCAGCTGCTTCACTGGCCATAACGGCAGGAGAAACGATCAATCCCAGCAAACTTCCCCCAAAGGCTGCGAGCCCTTGGTACATGCTCTTCAACTTCATTTGATTGCTCTCATTTTTATTAGAATGTGCTTAAAAATTACCATAGCCCCAATTAGGCCAATATTGACGTAAAACAAGAATCAAGAATTTGGTGAGTAAAAGAGATAAACCTGCCAGCCGAGACTGACAACTGTTTTTAAGGAGGAATTCGGTTGCTGGGATAAAGATCACAAAGGCACCAAAAGGTGCCTTAATTATGGATCACAAAAAAACGGCTAAATGACGTTTATTTCCGCATATTAGAAGGAATACAGAATCGTCATGTTAGTTTCAGTGTCGGTGCTTTTGATGTCATCTAGAGGGTCGGAATTGTAACGCACAATCACCGCAAACTTCATCGACAAGGCACCGACAATGTTCGCCGTCACAGAGGTTTCTGAACGAGCATCGAGCTTATCACCATAATCAGCCACAAAGGTTTGCTTGAACCTAGAGGTGGGGCTGATCTTCCATGAGTAGTTCAACACGCTATGCACCACCCAGCTTGATTCACTGGTGTAACCCAGATCCGCTTGCTGTTCTTCGTCTAAACGTTGGTATTGATAACCGGGACCGACTTCCGCATCAACAAAGCTATTGGCACCTTGGTAGAGGCGATAACCATAACCAGCCGCTGCATTGTAACGAAAATCATAACCGGTGAATGGATCGACTTCATAACTGCCGGTGGCAAAGGTGTAGCTATGTTTACCAAAGCGATAGTTACCTTGAACACTGCCAAGATAACGTTTCGCGGTGACTTCGTCGGTGTCTTCCTTATACAACCCTTCTAGCACATATTCATTTTCCCAATTCCCCAGCTCGTGTTTCAGATCTAAACGACCTTTGATCGAAGTGGTATCGGTATTCCCTGTGGTCATAGTCGCGCCTAATTCGGCGTCCCCCCCAAAGGTGGCCTCACCCGGCACAAACTCAGTATCCGCAAACACACTTGGCGCGGCCAGCAGCGTTGCTATCGCAATCATCGTTGGCTTCATAACTCTCTCCATTTGGTTAACATTTAATCCTCAATTTTCAGCGACGATCTTATCATCTAAGCCATTCAAATGTGAGCTAAAGCACAGTTTTTATGGGTTTTGTCGTAATTTCCGTCAGTTTAATCGGTTTATTTGGCTATTTTTTCGCTGGCAGCTACCGCATTAGACAGCGTAAAATAGCGCTCACGCCGTTGTTGTCACATCAGTCGCGCCCGCGAACTGAATCACAATGGCACTCACATTGATTAATTTTCGGACTCCCGAGTAAGTAACAACTGGAACACACATGACACACCAAGCCCAACAGGGGCCGGGTTCGCTATTTTCGCTGACCTGGCCACTGTTTATTGATATTGCCTTGCACTTTGCCACCGGGGCAATGAACACCTTTATGATGGGACAAATCAACTTTGCCGACGTCGCCGCCTTGGCCGTGGGCAACCAAGTGTTTGATTTGGCGATTACCGTGTTCAGCTTCGTCAGCATTGGCTCCAGTGTGGTACTGACCCAATATTTGGGAGCAAAACGCTATGACGATGCCAAGGTGGTGATCCATAGTGCGATTGGCTTCAACTTGTTGATTGGATTGCTCGCTGCAATTGTAATTCTCACCGGTGCGGGGCCGATCTTGCAGGCGATGAATCTACCCGCGCACTTGCTAGGCGATGGCCAGTTATATCTGACCATTATCGGTTTGTGCCTGTTACCGGAGGCTGCGGCGTTGTGTTTGGCGGCCACTCTGCGGGCTCATGGACATACCCGCCAAGCCATGTACGCCACCTTGCTGGTTAACTTAGTCACCTTTATCAGTAACCTGACCTTGCTTTACGGCTGGTTTGGCTTGCCCCAATTTGGCGTAGCGGGGGTCGCGATCAGTACCGTGATTGGCCGATTAACCGGTATCGCTTTGCTGATCTGGTTAGTGCAAAAACGTGCAGGTATTCAGTTAGTGCCCAAAATGCTGCTGCATCCCAACAAAGACAAACTGCGTAAAGTGCTGCGTATCGGCCTGCCCGCCGCAGGGGAAAACCTGTCGTGGATGCTGCAGTTTATGGTGATCACCGCCTTTGTCGGGCTATTGGGTGAAACTTCACTGGCGACCCACTCTTATTATTTCCAGATCTGTTTGTTTATGATGCTGTTTGGCATCTCTATCGGCTTGGGTAATGAGATTATCATTGGCTACCTGATTGGTGGCCGCCAGTTTGATTCCGCCTACGCGCGACTACTAAAAACCTTGAAGCTCGGCATTATCGTCACCTTTATCGTCGCCTGCTGCGCCGCGGTTATTGGGCGTCAGGCCGTCAGCTTTTTTAGCGATGATGCCACCATTATTCAGCAGATTTCGATGCTGTTTTTAATCAGTATCATTATGGAGCCGGGGCGCACCTTCAACTTGGTGGTAATTAACGCACTGCGTGCCACTGGGGATGCGCGCTTTCCGTTGATGATGGCATTGTGCTCTATGTGGGGCATTGCCGTGCCGCTGGCCTATTACTTTGGTATTCACTGCCATATGGGCTTAGTGGGGATTTGGATTGGCTTAGTGTGCGATGAATGGGTACGCGGATTGGCGATGTTGTGGCGCTGGCGCAGTCGCCGTTGGCAAAATAAATCGCTGATTGATGATAACGAATTGCTCCCGCAATAACCGCGCATTGCAATGGTATTTGCCCCAGCGATAAGGGGGCACCTAAAAACATCCCAGCTCAGCGCTGGGATGTTTGTTGTACTCAATCAGTAATGTGATGAATTACTTCACAATCACCATCTCATCCAGCAGGTTGTCCGCATGGTCAACATACTTCATTACCCACAGCATATAGCGGCTATCGAGGTGAATTGAGCGGTTGGTGTTATCGTCATAATTCCAATCGCCGATGATGCTTTCATACACGCCATCAAACAGCAAACCGACTAATTCAGCACGGCCATTCATGGTCGGTGAACCTGAGTTGCCGCCGGTAGTGTCAACGGTAGACAGGAAATTCACTGGCACAGAATCCAGCGATTTCACGTAAAGGTCACCATAATGTTTCTCTTTAATCAGCTTCAGCTGTGCGACTGGCGCATTGAATGGATCAACACCGGTATCCTTTTGGGTGATGCCTTCCAAGGTGGTAAACGGAACTGCGTACATACCATCTTTTGGTGAGTAACCTTTGACATTGCCGTAAGTCACCCGCAAGCTGGAGTTAGCATCAGCATACACTGGCTTACCTTTAGCGCGGTTGTAGGCGATGATCGCTTCCATGTATTGCGGTCTGATTTTCATCAAATCGCCCGCCAACTGCTTATCTTCATTACGAATTTTTTCATTGGTGTCGTACATCGCCACAGCGTATTGGATCATTGGGTCTTTTGAGGCTTTGAACTCCTCAAGCGACTTATCCATCCACGCTAAACGCACAGCCTTGTCACCCAACTGAGTGTTAGCAAACATGCTGTCTAACTTTTTGCTGAGCTTGGCAGCATCAATGCCTTTTTCAATGCCAAAGAAGGCATCAAAAGCCGCTAAATGCTCACTGGCAGGCAGTGCGGCATAACGATTTAACAGTTCCATTGCCAAGGTTTTGGCCACGGTTGGGTCGTAACGGCGGTCGATACTTTCTAAACCGTTCACAAAGCGCTTCATGTCGCGCTCTTGATAGCCGGGTTCACGTTCCATATCGGGCAGCTGTTTTTCATGGGCTAAACGATACAAACGCTCAGCAGTGGCTGGCATGGTGGTGTAATAGAAGTAGCCCAATATCATGTCACGCGCTTGATGCTGTTCGCCCTTTTTCACCAAGGCATCCAACGCTGCCAGAACTTTGCCGTACTGCTGTTTACGGTTCTTGTCAGCGTTGATCCACTTGGTCAACTCAGCTTCCGTGGCACGACGATCTTGCAACATGGTGGATTTGCCATAGAACTCAATCATTGAAGTGAAATTCTTGGCATAGTTGTTCAGCCCCGCCAAGGTGCTCTCATACTTAATGCGGGCATCGCTGCCTTCTGGTGCACTTTGTTCAATCAGGGCAATCACTTGCTCACGCAGCTCTTTGGCGGCGGGATAGTAATTTTCAAACTGATTTTGCACTTCATCCGCAGTACGATAGCGGTTGGTACGGCCTGGGTAGCCCGCCACCATCACAAAGTCGCCATCACTCACGCCTTTAGCCGAGACTTTCAAAAAGCTCTTTGGCTCAAACGGCACGTTATCTTTAGCAAAATCCGCTGGCTTACCGGCTTTATTCACGTAAGCGCGATAGAAAGAGTAATCACCGGTGTGACGTGGCCACATCCAGTTATCAACATCGCCGCCGTACTTACCAATACTTTCGGCAGGGTTATACACCAAGCGCACGTCGCGAATTTCCAGCTGTTTGATCAGGTAATATTCCAAACCACCGTGAAAGCTATACACCTGACAACGGTAGCCGTCGTCCTGTTCGCAATCCGCAATCAGCTTCTTATCGGCCGCTTCAAGCGCTTTGTAGTAAGCATCGCCATTCAGTTTGTCTGTGCCTTGGGTGATCTTGTCGGTCACATTGGTGACGGATTCCGTCACATACACCCGTGAACCTGGCGCGGCGGGCAACTCTTGTTCAAATGATTTTGCTAAGAAGCCATCACGCAGAATGTTGTTTTCAGGGGTGGAGTTATATTGCGCTGAACCATAAGCGCAATGATGGTTGGTCACCACAAGGCCTTTAGGTGACACAAACGATGCAGTACAACCGCCTAAGCTGATCACTGCGTTCATTGGGAATTCGGTCAGTTTCGAAATTGATTTAGCGTCTATTTCCAATCCTTTGGCTTTTAACACATCAGCCATTGCAGGCAGTTGATACGGTTGCCACATCCCTTCATCCGCGCTGGCGCCGAAGCTTGCAGTTACCGCAGCTGCAATTAACCATTTATTCATATCAATCCTCTATGTCGTAAGCTAAATAAGTCACTCGCAAAAAATGCCATGCCTACAAAGCAAAAATCGGGCATTGCGCCCGATTTTAACATAGTCAACAATTATCATATATGTACAGGAAAACCCTGGTTACAATTGTTTAACCTTTGCAGCCTTCTAACGCTGGTTACAGCGCCACATACAGCTGCGACACAATGATTAACACTGCACAGATAATCACCAATACCAAGGCTGGTTTACCGCCTACCACTTGATAACCTTCACTCGTGGCAGCACGTTGTTTTAAGGCAATTATGACCGGTAAAATCAACGAGATAACCACCAGCGGGATCGCCGCAAAGCCCAACAAGGCGATAAAACCATTTGGGTAGAACAGCGCACAGGCCAATGGTGGAATAAAGGTCAGCAACCAAGTTTGCACACGACCGCCCACGGTTTTACGCGCACGGATCAGTTCGGCCAAGAAATCATACAAACTCAGGGTAACCCCGAGGAACGAGGTGATCAGCGCCAAGTCTGCAAAGAAGCCGACAAACTTGCTGATCATTGGCTGGTTGGTGATCTCCTGCAACGCACCAATCATCTTCTTCAATGCACCATCAAAGCTGGCAATCGAATCGCTGCCCACAGTGCCCAAGGTCACCAACAACCACAGGATGTAGCAGAACAACGGAATGGTAGAACCAATCAACAATACTTTACGCAGTGTTGCAGCGTCGCCATCAAGATAACGCACTAGAGTAGCGATACACACATGGAAGCCAAAAGAAGTAATCACCACCGGAATTGCAGCAAGCCACACCTTGCTCACAGAATCGGTTGCTGCATGGTGAGCTAACACCTCACCGTTTACCTCAGGCAGCAAGAAAGCAATCACTAATACCAGTAATACCACCATGGCAGAAAACAGCATACGCGATACTTTGTCTACCCAGCCCACACCCAGCGCGGCAAATGCACCGAGGAACAGGGTAAACATCAATACTGCCGGGGTATTGGCTAATTCAAAATCAAACCAAGATTTGGCTTTCAGGGCTAACAGATCGGCACCACCGGTGAGGTAGGCAGCCGTTAAGGCGAACAATAAACTTAAAAAGGACAAGCTCTGCACAACTTGTCCTTTTTTACCTAATGCTTTACCTGTGATGACGTGTAAGTTGTCACCCACACCTGAGCGTAAATTCACTTCCAGCATGAGTAACGAGGTGTAGGCAGAGATGGCCCAGCAACCCAGCATCAGCAAAATGCCGGGATAGAAACCGAGGGCGGCGGTTGTTAACGGCAAGGCAAGCATGCCCGCACCGACAGCAGTACCTGCGACGATTGCGATAGATCCTAGTATTTTAAAATTCACGAAAGATGTCCTGTCTTATATTGTTATTGTTTAATTGTTATTGCGCAGTTTGGGGGGCGCATTAGTTGTTACGGCGAGGAAACATGCAAAATTCACGATGTCCTTAAAGCCGCCCACTAACCTCTACAAGTTAACAACCTGTAAAAATGGGTCAGAACAGTTACGACATTATCAGTTCAATACCAACGCGGCAACATATCTGAAGCTCAAAACGACAATGTATTGCCGTTTCTGCAATCAAGTTCCGACGATTTCTTGGCTTTTGTTGAGTTTGTTAAATCTATCGTTATAATGACGCAACTTCTTAGGGGAGTAGCCGACTCAAATTTGGATTTGAGGGTATATGTCAACACACTTGGCGGTCGCCATGGCATATACAGCAAGCGTTAGACTTGCCTGGCAAGACCTGAGCATAGTGCATCACTCTTTAGGGGTGATGGTGCATTATGCCTGGTTTTTAATTCACCCCTGAGGAATGTCGTTTGGAAGCTCTATTTGCCTCAACCTTTGCTGTAGCCATCGCCGAAATTGGTGACAAAACCCAACTGCTGGCACTGCTACTCGCCGTAAGATTCAGAAATAAAACCGCTATCGTTTTAGGCATCTTACTGTCTACCATTCTCAACCACCTGCTCGCCGCCCTTGTGGGTGAATGGGCTTCAAGCTGGTTATCCCCCGATATTGCCCGTTACATCGTAGCTACCAGTTTCTTTGCCATCGCGCTGTGGGTGCTCGTGCCCGATAAAGCCGACGATGAAGATAACCGCTTCTATCGTTACGGTGCCTTCTTCGCCACCTTTGTGTTGTTCTTCCTCGCCGAGATGGGTGACAAAACCCAAGTCGCGACAGTGGTACTTGCCGCTAAGTACCAAGCCTTAGCTTGGGTAGTTGCCGGTACCACTATCGGCATGTTGCTGGCCAACGTGCCAGTGGTGATTGCAGGCAGCATGGGCGCAGGTAAGCTTCCGATGAAGTTGATTCATCGGACATGTGCAGTGTTGTTTTTCGTATTAGGTGTAGCCACCCTTTTGTGGTCGTAGGCTGAGCCTACGTGCCAAGCTGCGCTTGGCTTTTCTATACCGCTGCGCGGTAACAAGCTAACGCTTGGCAAGATTTATCACTACGTGATTGCAAACTACGTTTGCGAAAGTCGTGGAACTACTCGTTCCACACCAGAGGATAAGGGGGCTGGACAGCCTCGCCCCCTTATCAATCCCCCAACTGCCCCACGGCGCAAAACGCTACGGCGCTTCTGGTTTGCCATTTTCGCAAATCGCCGCCAACTCGGAATCCATTCCTCGGCGCGGCTTCTTCGGCATCCATGCCTCGATTGCTCAATGTCTGCCCAACGCACCTGCGCTGCGCCGAAGGGGAATTGGTGTTGTCTGATAGTTCATTGGCATAGCTGAGTCAAAAATTGGTGGGTATCCCCATTTTTGGTTAAATGTCTAAAAGCTCGACAGGCATACAGTCATATTTAAATTGTGACCATTTTTATCCCAACTTCGTGCGCGTTTTCACATTCCGAAATAAATAAATACAATTAAAATCATGTGGTTATAAAAAATATAAAGTAGATAATAGGTTTGGAAAACGCGCATGCGCATTTTTCCAGATGGTGAATTTAGCAAAATGCTGATAAGTTCATTACATACAGATAGTTAACTGTGTGCGTTTTCACTGGTCCAACGAGGTAAACGCGCATGCGCACGAATAAAATGTTAAAAGGTCTTTCAGTTCAAACTCGTATAGGAATTATATGAATACAATTACCGTTAATCTATGGGATGTTAATTTATTCGGCAATGACGCCGCGGAGGAAGAGCACGAAGATATATTTCAGTCCTATGCTTTAGAACGTAAAGAAGCCAACAAGTTTCTGGATGAAAACAACAAAATACAAGTTGTTAGAGCATATAAAGGTGAAGGCAAATCAGCACTACTACGCATAGTGTCAAATAAATTAACTCGCGAAAAAATAAATTCAGTAAAAATAATTACCACAGGTGTTGCTCTTTCGCCAAATATTGAATCTGATGATTCTGATTACTGGACTAGAGAGTGGAAAAAAAACATAGTAAAACTAATAGCTTCAGAGATTGGTAGCAGAATTGGTTTTGCGTATAAGGATGATGCAATATCATTAGTTGAAGAAGCTGAAAATAATAGCTTTAAAGAGAGATCTTTCGTTTCTACAATTGCAGACCGACTAAAAAGTTCAGCTATCCCGTTAGAATACAATAAAAAGTCAAACTCGAATCACGAACAAGTATTGAAGAGATATTTAGAAAATGGTGAAAAAGTTTGGATTGTTATTGATGATGTTGACCAAAATTTCAAAAACACCGAGAAAAATAAAATTAAAGTCGCATCTTTTTTTACCGCTTGCAGACAAATAGTCAATGCAATACCAGAAATAAGAATTAGAACATGTGTACGACCTAATGTATGGAAAATAATTAAAAGAGAATATGAAGCATTATCACACATAGAGCAATATATGTATGACATAGTCTGGGATTTAGATAGGACTGTCGAACTGCTAGCAAAAAGAGTTCAGGGTTATTTTGAAAGAAATAACAATTGGGTCGAGGTGAAAAAGTCGCTTTCTGATGATATAGAAACAAGAAATAAACAGCTTATATATCTTGTTTTTGAGTCAACTATGAACTGGGGCGCATACAATAGAACGCGCCCGGCACAAATAATATTAAATACTTTGTCCAGAAGTAGACCTAGATGGTTAATTGAACTATGTAAAGTCGCTGCTAAATCAGCCGATTCTCGAGGTTCAAAAACAATTCAAATTAATGACATCACTGACCAATTAGAAGAATTTGGCAAAAGAAGAATTGACGATACCATTGCAGAATTTTCCTCACAATGCCCACAGATTGAAGATATTATTTCTGCATTTTCACAACAAAATGAAAGATATCCAACTTCTGAAATACTCAAGCTAATTGATAATAGAGTTTTATCTAGCGTTAATCCTAAGATTTTTGGTGTTGTTGGTAATCCATCCAATAAAGAGGTTGCTCATTTTCTTTTTCAAGTAGGCTTTATAACAGCAAGAAGAGACTTAGATAATGGAGAATATCAACATATTTCATTCGTTGAACAGCCCGACTTATTAAAAAGTAGAACAAATATTGATGACGGCGTTAGTTGGGAAATACACCCTGTATTTAGACAAGCGTTAAAGCTTAAAAATGTTGAAACTAAACAACAAGCCCAACGTACTCGTAAAAGAAAGTCCTATTAACAAAACTTGAAACTGGATGGCACTACGTGCCGCCATTTAAGTAAAAGTTAATCCATACGGAGAATGGGACCCCACTACCTTAAGATCAACTAACTACCTGAACTATCAGGCAACACCAATTCCCCTTCGGCACAGCGCAAGTGCGTTGGGCAGACATTGAGCAATCGAGATATGGATATCGAGAAGCGATGGTGAGCGAGGGACCTCGAATCAGAGCGATTTGCGAAAATGGCAAACCAGAAGCGCCGTAGCGTTTTGCGCCGTGGGGCGGCAGGGGGATAGATAAGGGGGCGAAGCCGTCTAGCCCCCTTATCCTCTGGTGTGGAACGAGTAGTTCCACGACTTTCGCAACCGTAGGTTGCAATCGCGCAGCGATAATCTTTTCTTTTCAGCAAGGCTAAAAGCCTCACCAACCATTTCAGGATTGCACCGAGATTCCTCAGCACAGATGAACCAGTGACCGTCCGAGGCAGGAGCCGAGGCCGAGCGCCCACGGATGGGTTCACAGCGTGTCACTGGATCATCTGTGCATGCGCCCGCAGCAGGCGATTTAGCGCGACCAACTCGCAGCAAATACTAATTGCTAAATGTAGTCGCCAGAACAACACGGCAACTCCCCTTTGGCGCCAGCCAAAGAAAAAGCCCAACTTCCGTTGGGCTTTCCACATCCAAACCTGGCAGAGCCAGATTATTTGGCTAATGCCGCCATCACCCGAGCCCCATAATCTGCATCGGCGCGGCTGAAATGACAGATCATCCGTTGCTGCACATCATGTGATGCTTGGCTCAGCGTACCGGCAATGGTGTCAGCTAAACGTTGTTTCTCTTCTTCAGAGAAGATGCGATACAAATCCCCTGCTTGAGTAAAGTCATCTTGGTCAAAGCGACTGTAGCGGTCAGCGTCACCGTCGATACGCAGTGGCGGCTCTTTAAATTGGCTGGCGTCCTGCAAACCGGTTGCCACTGAGTTTGGCCCATAGTTCGCTGCTGCATCGCCACCAGTTTGGCTTTGATGATATGGGCACTGCGTACCGGCCATGGCACCAGCACGTTGGTGATGGTTAGCCTGCGTGGCATGCGGGCAGTTCACTGGCAACTGGTTGTAGTTGGCACCGATGCGGTAACGCTGGGCATCGGCATAGGCAAACAACCGCGCTTGCAGCATTTTGTCGGGCGAGGCGCCCACACCTGGCACTAAGTTACTTGGTGCTAATGCCACCTGCTCAACTTCAGCAAAGTAGTTTTGTGGCAAGCGGTTCAGCTCCATCATGCCCACTTCAATCAATGGGTAATCTTTGTGTGACCACACCTTAGTTAAATCAAACGGATTGACGTGATATTTCTCGGCGTCGGCTTCCGGCATGATCTGCACACACAACTGCCAGCGTGGCAAATTGCCATCAGTAATCGCGGCGACGATATCGCGCTGGGCGTGGTCTGGGTCGATGCCCTTCACTTTTGCGGCTTGCTCTTCGGTCAGGTTGGCAATCGGTTGCTGGCAACGGAAGTGGAATTTCACCCAGTAACGTTCGCCTTTGGCGTTCCAGAACGAGAAGGTATGCGAGCCATAGCCGTGCATTTGGCGATAGTTGGCCGGAATACCGCGATCAGACATCAAAATAGTGACTTGATGCAGTGACTCTGGGTTCAGTGACCAAAAGTCCCACATCGCTTGTGGATCTTTTAAGTTGGTCATCGGGTTACGTTTTTGGGTGTGGATGAAGTCTGGAAACTTGATGCCATCACGCAAGAAGAAGGTTGGCGTGTTGTTGCCGACGATATCGTGGTTGCCACGGGCGGTGTAGAAACGCACGCCAAAGCCGCGTGGATCACGTTCGGCATCGGCCGAGCCCATTTCACCGCCCACAGTTGAGAAGCGCACAAATACTTCGGTTTGTTTGCCCACGCCTTGGAAGTGGTCGGCAATGGTGTATTGGCTTAAATCGTTGGTCACGGTAAAAGTGCCGTAAACGCCAGTACCTTTGGCATGTACTACCCGCTCAGGGATACGTTCACGGTTAAAATGCGCCAGTTTTTCAATCAGATGGAAATCTTGCAGCAATACTGGGCCACGCGCACCGGCGGTAACTGAGTTTTGGTCATCGGCCACTGGGGCACCGTTTTGGCTAGTAATGTATTGGTTAGTCATGGTCTTGCTCCTCAAGTGCGGATGGTGTTAACCAGAGTTCAATCAAATCAACGAGTGTGGCCATAAGTTACTCCTGCTGAGACAGTGGCCTTGGATTGAGATGAATAATAGAGAAGCATATTAAACAAATAAAACGATTAGTTATGATTAAGGCAATTTGTTTTTTATATTAGAAATTCACTGAGCACCATAGTCGCGATGACGACAGCGAACTAAACTGACCAACGAGGCAAGTAAGTAAGGCCGGTAAAATAAGCAGAGGAAATAGCCCAGGAAATAGGCTGAAAAAATCGGCATGGGAAATAGCCAAGGAAGTAGGCAAGCAAAATTGACCGCTAAACAACGGGGATTAACCCGCTGTTTAACAAAGAATTGATAATGTTCGCTCGCTTATTAGCAAATTAAACGGTGAGCAAAACTAGGGTTCAGCACCTAAGGGGTTAGCCTAAAATAGCCTGCAGAAAGCCACCAGCAATCACACACACCAGCCCGATTTTTGCGGCACGACCTAAACGCACCTGCTTGAGAAAGTGCAAATCTCGGCGCATCGCACCGGTGGCGATATTGCCGATGGCACACTCAATCAAGATTAACGCCGCACCGAGTGAGGTGAAACAGGACGGCAGCAGTGCCCAGCGTAACCCCGCACCAGTGAAGCTCTGGTAAATCACCTGCAGTTGCATCAGCACCACAACCAGCGCCAAGCACAGCAAAATATTACGGCTAAGCGGCGGCAATTTTTGCACTGCGTTTGCGTCAGCACTCAGGTTTGTTTGGAAATGATTGTTGGCAAGTTCTGAGGAATCCTCTTGCGAAGGGTTTTGCGAATGTTTTGGCGAATGCTCGTGTGAGGAGCTGCGCGGTGCTTCCGGGGCTGCGTTCATGGTAAGTCCTTTACAACATTGACTATATCAGCAACAGATTCGCTGAGTTCGGCGTTTACTCTAGCACAGCACATGCCGCTGAATTTACTCAGTTTTGGTGAAACTCTGTAACCAATTTTTACCCGCGTATACTACGTTGTTTCTACACTGGCAGGTACGCGCTTACGCTGGCAAGAAAGTAGTCATACGGCCAGCGTTCAAGCTAATCAAACATGCGATACACCTGCTGCACCACTTGCGGATACAGATCGTCACGTTGATATTGATTGATGTAATACAGCACGATTAATTGGTTTTGTGGGTCGACCAGATAACCCGTGCCCATCATCCCGCCCCAACCATAAGCGCTGTTAGAAACCGCAGCAGCAGGCCGTTGCAACTGAAACAGCTCAAAGCCCAAGCCAAAGCGAAATTTATCGTCGGCATCATCAGGATTAGATGGCAACCGATTAATTTGGGTCATCTGAGCTACGGTTTCTGGTTTCAAAATGCGCACGCCGTTAAGCTCGCCTTGATTCAGCATCATCTGCAAGAATTTGGCGTAATCACCAATCGGACCATTGAGGCCAATCGCCCCTTCGGCATAGCGATGATCGCTGGCAACCGCGCCTTGGCGATACAGATTTGGCTCCGCCACCAATTTGCCATCAATACTGCTATAGGCGCTCACAAAGCGACTCAGTTTATCAGGAGCATAGAACCAAGCAGTGTCGTTCATACCCAATGGTTTGAGCACCTTATTAGTCACATATTGCTGTAGCGATTGGCCGCTGATGCGTTCAATCAAGTAAGCCAACATATTGGTGCTGACGTGATAGCGCCACTCGCTGCCAGGATCAAGCCCCAGCGGCCAGCGCGCCAACTCCTGCATCTCATCTTGTAAATAGGGCCGTTGATAGTTATCACTGTGGCTCCGTTGCCCCGCCGGATATTGGCTGACGGGTTTACCATCCCACACCAACGTGGGCAGATCGGTTTGCTCGGCATCGCCCCAACGCAATTTCGGCACTTGCCCAGCGTTAAAGCCCGCCGTGTGCGACAACAGATGCACAAAGGTCATCGGCGTTGCCACTGGCCGCGTTTGATAGCTGCCATCGGAATTGATGTGGGTTAATACTGTGTTGGGGATCTCAGGGAAATAGTTCGCTACCGGATCATTCACATCCACCAATCCCTGCTCGACCAGCGTCATAAACGCGACTGAGATAATCGCCTTGGTTTGCGAAAACAGCACATAGTAGTCATCGGTGGCGACCGGGATCTGCTGCTCGATGTTTTTCCAGCCAAAGCCCTTTTGATACACGATCTGACCGTTCTTGGCGACCAAGGTCACCACATTGGCGAGCTTATGACTGTCGATAAAGGATTGCAGTAGCGCATCAAGCTTCTGTTGCTCCGCCAGATTGAGCGGCTCCGCCTGATTGAGCTGCAATGGCGCAGATTGGCTGGTGAGCTGGGTGTCAGCAGCAGTGGCAAATTGCGCCAGCATTACCCCACCGGCGCAGCTTAAAAACCACAGAGCTTGGCGCCATAAACGGGATGATTTGCAAGTAGTTGAGTGGCGATGCAACACAAGGCGAGTCCTCCGCAGAAGCTGAAGTAGCAATTATCGTCACCATTTATAATACAAATAAGTAACAATAAATAGCTTCAGCTTACGAGAAGCGCGACAGACTCACACAGTGACAGCACGCGAACCAGCGTTTAACTGAATTGCTGCACTAAGGTTCGCGAGACTGATAGAAGGAAACTTACTTGGCGTCGGGGCGTTTCACCACGGCGGCGGTCATACGCGAGATGCAGGTCAATTCACCGGCGGCATTGTAGATTTTAACTTCCCACACCGAGGTGCGGCGGCCAAGATGGATCGGCTTGGCAATGGCTTTGATCTCGCCGCTGCGCGCCGCTTTTATGTGGTTGGCATTAATCTCTTGGCCGACACAGTAATACTGCTCAAAATCGACCGCGAAATTAGCGGCATAGCTGGCTACCGTCTCCGCCAGCACCACATTGGCGCCGCCGTGCACCATACCAATGGGGTTATGTATTGCGGGGGTTGCGGGCATGGTAGCCACTAAATAATCATCGCCGATTTCAGTGACTTTAATGCCCATGGTTTGCATCAAACTGCCTTTGCCGCCCAAGCCTTTATCCAAACGGGCACAGTCTTCTAATGTCACTTCACGAAACCAAATACTCATGGAGAATTTCCTTAGCTTAAATTTTATTGAGCGCAGCCAACTGCTGATTGTGCAGCTTACTGAGGCTGACCATGGCGCAAATGGCGCCAATCAAGGCCATTAACATGTCAGATTGGGTGTCCCACACATACCCTTGGGTGCCTAAAAAGGCTTCGGCGCTATCGCCGGTTGCGGCGGCAACCCACCATTCAATGAGTTCATAAAAGGCCGACAACGCCAGCGCAAAGCAGCAACATAAAAAGCCACACCAACCGCTCGGTTTCAATACCTCGTTGCGCAACAATACTTCACGGCACAACATGGCGGGAATAAAGCCTTGGGCAAAATGGCCGAGTTTGTCGTAGTTGTTGCGTTGCCAATCGAACAGCGAGGAGATCCAATCAAATAGGGGTACTTCGGCGTAGGTGTATTTGGCGCCGACGAATAAAATACAACAATGGATCAGTATCAACAGCGAAATTAACCCGGTCGGGCGATGCTTAAGATAGAAAAAACCGAGCAGCGGCAGGGCGATTAATCCGGGCAAGGCTTCCATCCACCAAGTAAACATATCGTGGGGCTGGTACACCGACCAGAGCAGCACCATTGCATAAACTAATAGCCAAACAGCGTTTTTTTTCAATTTTCTACTCCCAGATCAGCATTGTTCTAGAACTAAAATAAACACTTTAGCCATCTAGCCCTCCACAGCGACCAAAAAAGGTGCTAATTTGAGCCTTGTGTTGAGGGGGAGCTTAACACATCACGCATCAAACTATCGTTAAGGGGTATCGAAATCATGGCGAAACATTCGCTGGACAAGGACAAAATTAAGTTCCTGCTGTTGGAAGGCGTTCACCAAACGGCTGTTGAAGTACTGCAGCGTGCTGGTTACACCAACATCGAATATCACAAAGGTGCACTGTCTGGTGACGAATTAACTAACGCCATCAAAGATGCACATTTTGTTGGGATCCGTTCCCGCACTCAATTGACCGCAGAAGTGCTGCAACAAGCAGAAAAACTGGTCGGTGTTGGCTGTTTTTGTATCGGTACCAACCAAGTGGATTTAAAAGCCGCAGAGTTGCTCGGTGTACCAGTATTTAACGCGCCATTCTCAAACACCCGTTCTGTGGCAGAGCTGGTGATTGGTGAAATCATTATGCTGATGCGCGGTATCCCTCAACGCAGTGCCTCGGCTCATCGTGGCGGTTGGATTAAAAGTGCCAAAGGCAGCTATGAAGTCCGCGGCAAAACCTTAGGTATCATCGGCTACGGCCACATTGGTACTCAGTTGGGCATTCTGGCTGAAACCTTAGGTATGCGCGTGGTGTTTTACGATATCGAAGACAAACTGCCACTGGGTAACGCCAGTCAAATCCGTTCACTGGCGGAGATGTTGGCACAATCTGACGTAGTCAGTTTGCACGTTCCCGAAACCCCTTCAACGCAAAACATGTTTGGCGCAGCTGAACTTGAAGCAATGAAGCAAGGTGCGTTCGTGATCAACGCTTCACGCGGTACGGTAGTGGATATCGATGCGCTGGCAGCGGCGTTGAGCTCAGAAAAAATTGCCGGTGCGGCAATCGACGTGTTCCCAGTTGAGCCAAAATCAAACGATGACGAATTCCAAAGCCCACTGCGCGGTTTTGATAACGTGATTCTGACCCCGCACGTTGGCGGTAGCACCGAAGAAGCGCAAGAAAACATCGGCATTGAAGTGGCCGGTAAACTGGCGAAATACTCAGACAACGGTTCAACCGTATCTGCGGTTAACTTCCCTGAAGTATCGCTGCCGCAATATCATGAAACCTCACGCTTGTTGCACATCCACAACAACCGTCCTGGTATACTGATCAAGATTAACCAAGCCTTCTCTGAAAAAGGCATCAACATCGCTGCACAATATCTGCAAACTACGCCAGATATCGGTTATGTGGTGATGGAAGTCAACACCAGCCAAGCGGCTGAAGCGCTAGAACAGTTGAAAGGCATCGAAGGCACAATTCGTACTCGCCTGCTCTACTAAGCTCAGCGCAAAACATAAGCTCAGCGTAAAACCGCAATTTTATCGGGCGTCCATTGTGACGCCCTGTTTATTTGCGCCAAATCCGCGTTACAATCGCTGCACTTTGATTGCAACTTATTGCAGGACATTTCTTATGAGCATTTCTGTCATTGCACCCACTTGGGCTCTGGACGCCGGTACGCCGGACTTACTGCTTTCACCACTGACGCATCTTGGCATCATCAGCGTAACCGGTGAACAAAACCGCAGCTTTATTCACGGCCAAGTCACCGCCGATATCACCTCGTTAGCGGCCAACGATTGGCGTTGGGGCGCACACTGTGACGCGCGCGGTAAGATGCAGTCAGCATTTCGCGTGTTCAGTGTTGGCGATACCCTAATACTGCTGATGCCAACAGATACCCTTGCAGGCGATCTGCCAGAATTTAAAAAATACGCTGTATTTAGCAAAGCCGAACTGACTGACGCCTCAGCGGAATATCGTTTGTTGGGCGTTGCTGGTAGCCAAGCACAAAGCTGGTTGAAAGGTAAATTTGCCGCATTTGATGCCGACCAGAAAGTATCGCAGCTGGAAAATGGCGCAATTTTGCAAGATGGCGAGCGCTATATTGTGCTGCTGCCAAGCGCAGAGTTTGAAGCATTAGTTGCCAGCGAAACCTTAGTGGATAGCTTGGCATGGCGCGCGTTGGAGATCCAAGCCGGCTACCCTAACCTGCCTGCCGCACACCAAGGCCAATTTGTACCGCAGATGTGTAACCTGCAAGCTGTGGGCGGTATCAGCTTTACCAAAGGCTGCTACATGGGCCAAGAAACCGTGGCGCGGATGAAATATCGCGGCGGTAACAAACGCGCACTGTATATTTTGCAAGGCCAAGCAACTGCCGTTGTTGGCGTTGATACTCAACTGGAAATCGCGGTTGAAGATGGCTTCCGTCCAGTAGGTGCTATCATCGAAGTGGCGCAGCAAGCCGAGCTGCTGCTGTTAACTGCCGTACTGCCAAACGACACAGAAGTGGGCGCAAAACTGCGGATTGCTGATGATACTGGCAGCGAACTGACTGTCATGCCACTGCCCTACTCGCTCGACGAAGAGTAACCGCTTTAGGCTTATGCTGCGCTTAGGCTAAGCCTTACGTTCGCTTAGGCTCTGAGAATAATAAAAAACGGAATACAGTTAGCGCTGTGTTCCGTTTTTTATACGCGCTTTATCGAGTCCTTTCATCATCGTGCCGATACTATTGAGTAGAATGAACTATTCGGGGCATCACTACGTAGTTAACTGCTCCAACCATTAAGATTTTTGCTAAGCTAATTCACTAGCAAGCTCGCGCAAGCGGTAACAAGCAAGGACACGCATGACCCACTCTTCTCACGCTGCTGTGGTTACTCTTACTCAAATCACCAAAGGGTTTGATGACGGTGGCCAATACCATCAAGTACTCAACCAACTTAACCTCAGTATTTTACCCGGCGAAACCGTTGCCCTAACCGGCCCGAGCGGCAGTGGCAAAAGTACGCTGCTGAATATTATTGGTGGCTTTGAGCAAGCCGATAGTGGTGAGCTGAGTTTATTGGGCAACAGCACCCAACGCTGGGGTGATGCCGAGTGGAGTGCGTTTCGGCGCCGCTCGCTCGGGGTGGTGTTTCAACAATATAACCTGCTGACGCCCTTGAATGTGGCCGACAACATTCAGTTCCCGCTGAGCCTATTAGGCGAGCGTTGGAATGACTGGTGCGATTATCTGGTCAACAAGTTGGGTATTGCGGAATTGACCCAGCGCGCGGTGGAGCAGTTATCCGGTGGGCAGCAGCAACGGGTGGCCATTGCGCGGGCTCTGGCGCATCGCCCAGCACTGTTGTTGGCCGATGAACCGACCGGCAACCTCGATGCCAACGCGGGTGATGAAGTGATGCAGTTGTTGGTGAAACTGGCCGCCGATGCCGGCACCAGTATTTTAATGGTGACTCACAGCGACACCGCCGCCCAATACATGACTCGCCGTTGGCACCTCGAACAAGGCAAGATCCATGAGTAGTGTGGCGCTCGCTTGGCAAGCGTTAAGGGTATATATCGCCCATTACCGCAAAGCGCCATTGCAGGCAGGCGCTATTCTGCTGGGGGTGATTTTGGCGGTCACCCTGCTAGTCGGCGTTAAAGCCACTAATGATAATGCCGTGCACAGTTACCAAGACGCGGGCGAAGCCTTGGGGGCTCAAGCTAGTCTGTTCCTCTCCAGCAAAAGTCGCCGCGGTAATATTGATGAGAACAGCTACTTTGCCCTCAAGTCCGCCGGCATCACGGCGATGCCGGTACTCAGCGGCGATTTAGATGATGCCGACGGCCGCCCTTGGCATATCACCGGCAGCGATGTGATTGCAGCGCTCGCCGCCATTGGTCAGCATAGTGGTTCAAACGCCTCAGCAACGCCTGAATTTAATCCCTTTGGCAGTTTACCGTTAGACCGCTTACTCGCTGGCGCGCCGTTAGTTGTGATGAGCCAAAGCCAGTTTGAAGCGCTCGGTTTTAGCAAAGTTACCGCACCGAAATGGCTGCTGGGTGGCATTGAACTCACGCCCATTGCGCTACCGGATAGCAGTAATCTGGGGCACCGCTTATTTATGGATATTAGCCTTGCCCAGCAACTGCTGGGGCATCCACAGCAACTGAGTTATATCGCGCTATTTGGCGATGCCGAGCAGTTACAGCCGCAGTTAGCACAGCTATTGCCGCTCAATGAACTGCTGATCACCGCCCAAGATAAAGGCCAAGCGCTAACCGATTTAACCGCCAGTTTTCATCTCAACTTAAACGCTATGGCGATGCTGGCATTTTTGGTGGGGCTGTTTATCGCGTACAACGGCGTGCGTTATAGCTTGATGAAACGGCAGCGACTGCTGATCCAGTTAATGCAGCAAGGGATTGGTCGCCAAGCGATTTTCACCAGTCTGTTGGCCGAGCTGTTTTTACTGGTATTAGTCGGCTCTGGGGTCGGTTTTATTTTGGCACTGCAGTTGAGCCAATGGCTACAGCCGATGGTGGCACTCACCTTAGAGCAACTTTACGGTGCCACATTGTTGCCGGGCCAATGGCGTTGGCAGTGGTGGGCGCAAGGTGCTGGGCTAACGCTGGTCGCCGCATTGCTGGCCTGTGTGCCGCTGTATCGCAGTTTAAGTAGTGGCAGCTTGGCGCAAGGCGGCAAACGCTATCTGCAAGCCATGCAGCATCATCTTACTCACCACAGGCTGTTTTTGATTGGTGTTGGCTTGCTGATTCTGACCGCCGTGGCCTACCCATTTAGTCAGCAACATAAACAAAGCTTGGGGTTGTTGGGGTTACTGACCTTGGCGATTCCGCTGCTGCTGCCACAACTGTTGCAGTGGGGCTTGGCGCTGTTAGCACCGCTCACACGGCCGGGCATTTGGCGCTACGCCATTGCAGAAAGTCGTGAACTGATTGCACCGCTTGGGCTGGCCATGATGGCGCTGCTGCTGGCGCTGTGCGCCAATATCTCAATGAATACCTTGGTGGGTAGTTTCGATCAAACCCTTCGCAGTTGGCTGTCGACCCGCTTGCATGCCGATCTTTATCTGCATCCCGGTAGCGACAATGTCGCGCCAATCGAAACCTTTCTACGCCAACAACATCCTGAGCTCACCTACTTTTATCAATGGCAGGCGCCCTATTTTGCCAAAGCGCAAACAGTACTTCCGATTAATCTGATTGGCCGTGATGATGAGTCGCTGGCCGAAACGACAGTGTTTAAACTGCCCAACACCAGCACAGAACAACAAGCGGCGGTCAGCGCTGCGATTGCTGGCAAGGCGGTGTTTATCAGCGAACCTTTGTCGCTCAAACTCAAGCTAAAGGTGGGCGATAACATTCGCCTCTGCAGCGATAACCAATGTCAGCAAGCGCGTGAACTGCCAGTCGCTGCCATCTATTTTGACTACGGCAATCCCAAAGGCGAGGTCATCATCAGCCCGCCGCTATGGCATGGGCTGGGATTACCGGCTGAGCCGATTGGCTTGGCGCTGGGGCAAGTAGCGGATATTGATACCATGACCCAAGAACTTGAGCAGCAATTTGGTCTAAATCCAGCGCAAATCTACAGCCAGCAGCGGATCCGCAACCAAGCCTTTGCCATGTTTAATAAGACCTTTAGCATCACCCTAGTGCTCAATACTCTTACCTTGTTGGTGGCAGCTATCGGGCTATTTAGCGCGGTATTGATGATGACTCAATCGCGCCAAGCGCCGTTAGCCATGTTGCGCGCCCTTGGGGTTGAGCAGTCACGCTTGTGGCGCATGTTACTGGCGCAAATTGTGTTAGTGGTATTACTCACCTGTGTATTGGCGCTGCCGTTGGGTGCGATTTTGGGATACTTGTTGATCAACAAGGTCACGCTGCAAGCCTTTGGCTGGACCATCGCCATGCAGTGGGATTGGTGGGCGTACGCCCGCGTGGTGCTGCTGTCGTTATTGTGCGCCATTATCGCGGTGATTTTGCCGCTCTATTGGCAAAGCCGCCGCACACTGGTCTCCGCGATGCAACAGGAGGTGATGTGATGCGCCGTTTCAGCCACTATGCACTATTGAGTTTATGCCTTGGGCTACTCAGCGCCTGCGACCCAGCACCGCAACACAACGCCAGCATGGGCGAATTGATGGGACGCGCCGACAGCAACTTTGCCAAGGTTGTCGCCAACCAGCCACTGCAGTTTCCACAAGACCATCTGGCGCATCCAAAGTTTCGCCAAGAATGGTGGTATTTGACTGCCAACTTAACCACTGAAGATGGCGAGCCATTAGGATTGCAATGGACCCAATTTCGGATTGCGCTGAGCAGCCAAGCGCCGGCCAATGATTCGCCGTGGGCGACCAATCAACTGTGGATGACCCATGCTGCGCTCACCTTTCAAAACAGCCATCAAACCGCTGAACGTTGGAACCGCAACATAAATGCAGCCAATGCTCCCGCTGGCGTGAGCGGAATGCCGTTAGCAGTATGGAATGAAAACTGGCGTTGGCAGGCACGGGGGCAAAATGATAGCAACGCGCCCAATAACGGCCTGCTACCAGCGACCTTGAACGTAAGCGATGACTCACTTAGCTATCAACTGAACCTGACCAGCCAAGCGCCATTAGTACTGCAAGGCGATAACGGCTTTAGCATCAAAAGTGCTGATGGCAAGGTGGCCTCTTACTACTACTCGCAACCATTTATTGAAGTGTCCGGCCAAGTGAAACGGCAAAATAAGTGGCTAAAAGTCTCTGGTAAAGCCTGGCTGGATCGCGAGTGGAGTTCTGAGTTTTTGACTCGGCAACAACAAGGCTGGGATTGGTTTGCCATCCGCCTCGACGATGGTTCTGCTTTGATGCTGTTTCAACTGCGCGGCAGTGATGATGCGGCACCGTTTTTCAGCGGTAAACGGATTTGGGCTGATGGTCGGCAACGGGTTATACCCACCAGTGAGATCAACATGCAGCCATTAGCTTGGCAGCAGATTGAGGCGAAACGTTATCCGGTCAGCTGGCAAATTGCGCTGCCGAGCGAAGCGTTAACCCTAACGGTAGAAGCACTGAATCCGCAGGCGCGGATGCCATTGTCGGTCAGTTACTGGGAAGGGCCAATTAAGGTTAGCGGCAGCCAAACTGGCAGTGGTTATTTAGAGCTGACGGGCTACTAAATCTCGGCTAACGCTTGCCGGACGATGAGCAGCCCATTGGCGTAAACGCAGCGAAATGGCAGCTTGATTATTCTGGTAAAGGGGTTTCACCGCGCTGCCATTTTTATAGGGTATCCGCTTGTTAACGTACAACCAGCGGTTGCGCTCGCTAAACGAGCTTGGCTAATGTTGCCCTTCTTGATGATAAAAATGCAGCGTCGTCAGCGCCAGCTTGAACACATCGGCGCTGTCATCACCATCAACGTTTTTCACCACGGTAATCGCGCGCTGATGCTCACGACACATAATGGTCATGGTGATGCCGCCCATCGAGCCACCGGAGTGCATCACTGCCTGCGGCATATCGTCCATCATTTTTAGTGTTGCCGCATCGTCGCGATATTTTGGCCGTTGGCGATAGCCATCAAACCCAATCATCCAACCAATACCGAAATTCACTGGCGTACCACCATTGAGGTGAGCTTTGCTGAACATCAGCGCTTGGGTGCTGGGTTTGAGATAGTCGCTATCGAGCTGCGCTAAGGCAAAGCGGTCAACATCGCTCGGGGTAGCGATAAAGCCACCGCCTGCCCATTTATAACTGTGGTCGGTCTGCGGTGAGTTTTGCAACACCCCGTCATGAACGCTATATGGTCTAGCGCGATGGGCAATCAGCGGATATTGGTCATCAAATACCATGTCGTTAAGCTTTAATGGCGCAAATACCTCTTGCTGCATAATCTGCCGAAAATCCCGCTGACCATCCGCCCCTTCCATCGCGGCGCTGACCAAAGTCCAACCAAAAGTGGAATAACTAAAATCGCTGCCGGGAGCGAACAGTAACGGGTCGTCTTTAAACAGCGCTAAGCCAGCGTTGACGTCTGCAAACGGCGTATTGAACAGAAACTCGTTAGCGCCCTTTTTGTAGTGGCGAATCCCCGCGGTATGCGAGGTGACTTGCTTGAGCGTCATCGGTGCTTTGTCTGTTGGCCATGCCGGAACGTATTGGGTGACTGGCGCATTAAGGTCGACCTTGCCTTGATCGTATAAGCGCATCAAACCCGCTGCAGTAATCACTTTGGCCACACTGCCAATTCGCAACTTATGTTGTGCTGTCATTGGCAGTTGGTTTTCCACATCGGCATAGCCATAACCTTTGGCCCAAACGATGCCATGGCTATCGGCCAGCGCAACACTGATGCCGGGCACCGTGGGGCTGCTTACCGCAGTGGTAAATAGCGTATCAATCTTGGTTGGGACTGGCTGCGTGGCAGCCCAAGTTGGCGAAAATGCTAAAGCCAGCAGGCTGAGCGTAGGGAAAGTTAACTTCATCAATCGCTTCTCTTTTGTTGTTTTTGTTGTTGCTTTTATTGCTTTTTTTTAAGCAGTTGGCGCGCCATGTTACTGCGGCTTTGTTTGAATACTGCGCCCCACTATACCCAAAACTACCAAGCTAACACGAGCACTCCATGTTGCCATGTTGTAAAAAAGTGTTTAGCTACAATCGCCTCGCACTGGCTTCAGCAATATGTGAAACAGCGCCAACTCGCCGCGTCTGCAATTGCCAATCAAGCCGCAAAATTAACGCTACAGCTAAAGTGGAGTTTATTCGGCCAGCAAGCTCACGTAAGGTGTGACATCAACGCCATCGTTCACGGGAGTTTTCCATGTTCAAAGCACTGTTATTAGAGCAACAAGAAGGCACGACCAGCGCCAGTATCAGCGAGATAGATGAAGCACTGTTGCCAGAAGGCGATGTCACCGTCAAAGTCAGCTACAGTTCGCTCAACTACAAAGACGGCCTTGCAGTGACCGGCACGGGCAAAATCATTCGTCAATTCCCAATGGTGCCAGGCATCGACTTTGCGGGCGAAGTAGTGCAATCGGCCGATCCGCGTTATCAAGCGGGCGATAAAGTGATTCTGACTGGCTGGGGCGTGGGCGAAACACATTGGGGCGGCATGGCCGAGTTGGCGCGGGTCAAAGGCGATTGGTTAGTGCCAATGCCTGTAAACTGCGATGCCGCAACTGCGATGTTAATTGGCACCGCCGGTTTAACTGCCATGCTGTGTGTGCAAGCGATTGTTGATGCCAAAATTACGCCGGATGCGGGCGAAGTTTTGGTGACAGGCGCCAGTGGTGGCGTTGGCAGCACGGCGGTGGCATTACTGGCGAAACTCGGCTATCAAGTCACCGCCTGCAGTGGTCGGCTTGAGAAAAACGGCCCGTTACTAACCGCACTCGGCGCAAGCCAGTTACTTGATCGCACAGAATTAGCCGCTCCCTCACGGCCACTGGAAAAACAACGCTGGGCGGCGGTGGTTGATACTGTGGGCGATCAACCGTTAGCAACGGCGTTAGCACAGATGAATTATGGCGGTGTAGCGGCTATTTGTGGTTTGGCTGCGGGCTATAATCTGCCTACTACCGTGATGCCGTTTATTCTGCGAGGTGTCAGCCTGCTTGGGATTGATTCTGTCTATTGCCCGCGGGACAAACGTATCGCGGCGTGGACTCGTATTTTGGAGCTGCTACCAGCCAGTTTCTTTGAACAAGCCGGTACCGAAATCAGCCTAGAACAAGTGCCGCAATACGCCGCCGACATCGTCCAAGGCGCGGTCACCGGGCGCACGCTAATCAAAGTTCAGTAAGCGATTCTATGCCCACGGCTGAATATCAATTCATCTGTGGGCGTTTACCCTATCCTCCTGCAGGTTATCAGCGCTTCTTGCTCGCTTGTCACATTGCGGTAACACTCTTTCACAATTTCGCTATACATCACTTTTCTGAAGCGTGTAATCTTGTCGGCTCGTTGATCATCAAATTGCATAAGAATTCACATGACCATAAAAAATATCATTGTCGGCGGATTATTGTTTGCTGGCGTTAGCGCGCTCGCCCAAGCACAAACCGTGGCGGAAATGGCCAGCCAAATCGAACCAGAAGTGATCCAATGGCGTCACTATTTACACCAACATCCAGAGCTGTCCAACCGCGAGTATGAAACCGCGAAATATCTGGCTAAGTATCTCAAAGACCTAGGCCTCGAAGTGCAAACTGGCGTGGCTAAAACTGGTGTAGTGGCAATTCTCGACAGCGGTAAACCCGGCCCTGTAGTGGGATTGCGGGCTGATATTGATGGTCTACCAGTAAAAGAACTTAACTCGCTGCCCTATCGTTCTGAAGCGATTGGCGAATACCGTGGAGAGAAAGTGCCGGTGATGCACGCGTGCGGTCACGATACCCATATGGCGATGTTGATGGGTGCCGCGAAAATTTTGGTCGCACAAAAAGACCAATTGAAAGGCAAAGTGAAGTTTGTATTCCAGCCAGCGGAAGAAGGCGCACCGAACGGTGAAGAAGGTGGCGCTGAGTTGATGGTAAAAGAGGGCGTGTTAAAGAACCCGAATGTTGACGTGATGTTTGGTTTGCATATCAACTCCGCCACGGATGTTGGCACCGTAAAATACCGCGCGGGCGGCATTATGGCGGCAGTCGATACGTTTAAAATTGTGATTAAAGGACGTCAGGCGCACGGCGCATACCCGTGGAAGAGTGTTGACCCAGTAGTGACCTCAGCACAGATGATCATGGCGCTACAAACCATTGTAAGCCGTGAACTGACAGTGATTGATGATGGTGCGGTGGTGACCGTGGGTATCATCAAAGGCGGTAACCGCTCGAACATCATTCCAGAAGAGGTGACCTTAGAAGGCACCATCCGTACCCTGAACCCAGCGGCCAGAACCCTGATCCACGAAGCGATGCATCGTAAAGTGAAAGCGATTGCGGAAAGCATGCGCGCGTCAGCAGAGCTGATCCTGCCGTACGGCCCAGCCTATCCGATTACCTACAATGACCCAAGTTTGATGCAGCAAATGCTGCCAACCTTGGTGCGCACTGCGGGCAACGAGCACGTCAAAGAAGCCAAAGCCGTGACCGGTGCGGAAGATTTCTCTTTCTTCCAAACGCAAGTGCCAGGCCTGTATCTGTTCGTCGGTGGCAAGCCATTAGCTGTGGCCGAAGCCGATGCACCGCCGCACCACACGCCAGATTTCTATGTGGATGATTCAGGCATGAAGCTAGGGGTCGAAGTGCTGACCAACCTCACCATGGATTACATGAACAAAGCGAACTAACCTTTGCTTAGCTGCCGCCACATTGCCTCAGATGTGGCGGCAATTTTTACTCACGCCTTATTCAAGCCATTGCCATCATTACACTTCAGTAACATCAATTCACAATTTAGCCATTCATCGGTTTTTTCAGTTGGTGTAGCCTGTTGATTCGTTAATCAACATCTTATAAGTCTCTACAATGATAATAAAAAATGTATTCGCCAGCGCACTGTTGTTGGCAGGTCTCAGCGCTGTGGCGCAGGCACAAACCGTGGCTGAAATGGCCACTCAAATCGAGCCTGAAGTGATTCAATGGCGGCACCATTTTCATCAATACCCTGAACTGTCGAACCGAGAATTCAATACCGCCAAATATGTGGCCGAGCAGCTGAAAGCGCTGGGGTTAGAAGTGCACACCGGAGTTGGCAAAACAGGCGTGGTCGCCATTTTAGATAGTGGCAAACCGGGGCCAGTAATTGGGTTGCGCGCCGATATGGATGCCCTGCCCGTCAAAGAAGACAACAATCTGCCCTATCGCTCACACGAAACCAGCGAATATAACGGCAAAACCGTGCCAGTGATGCACGCTTGTGGCCATGATACTCACATGGCGATGCTGCTCGGCGCAGCCAAAGTGCTGTTAGCCCAAAAAGATCAGCTGAGAGGCAAAGTGAAGTTTATCTTCCAACCAGCGGAAGAAGGCGCACCCACAGGTGAAGAAGGTGGTGCCCAGTTGATGGTCAAAGAGGGTGTGCTGAAAAATCCAGATGTCGACGTAATTTTTGGGCTGCATATTAGCTCTAACGCCGATGTTGGCAGCATCACCTATCGCCCCGGTGGCACCATGGCGGCGGTAGACTCATTTAAAATATTGATTAAAGGACGCCAAGCTCACGGCGCATCGCCTTGGGCCAGCGTCGATCCTATCGTAACCGCCGCGCAGATGGTGATGGCGATGCAAACCATCGTCAGTCGTGAATTGACACTGATCGATGATGGCGCAGTGGTGACAGTGGGCAGCATTCACGGCGGCAACCGCAGCAATATTATCCCCGGCGACGTTGAGCTTGAAGGCACCATTCGCACCCTTAATAATCAGGCGCGCGAACTGGTACATGAAGCGATGAAACGCAAGGTCAATGCGATTGCGGCGAGTATGCGCGCCACAGCCGAGCTAACCTTACCCGCCAATGAAAGCTACCCAGTGACCTACAACCAACCTGAGCTGATGCAACAGATGCTGCCAACCTTGCAGCGTACCGCCGGAACAGACCACGTCACAGAGATCAAAGCCATTACCGCAGCAGAAGATTTCTCTTTCTATCAGCAACAGATCCCAGGGTTGTATCTGTTCGTTGGTGGCAAGCCGCTGGATGTACCTGCCGATAAAGCGCCGCCACACCACACCCCAGATTTTTATGTCGATGATTCCGGCATGAAAGTGGGCGTTGAGCTGCTGAGTAATCTCACTATGGACTATATGCAGCAAGCGAAATAACCTATGCCAATCCGCTGGCGTGTAGACTGAACTTACGCGGCAGCGGTCACCCCAAAACATGCCACACATCGCACCATTAATCACAGTGTGATCTATATCACTAAATAAGTTACATAAGTTAACTTAGATAGCTTAAGTATTCGTAATTATCTAAAGATTTCCGCCAGTTACCCTCAGTGATAATTTAACGCCGATTCAGAACAACGAGCTCTAAACCAGCGCAGACTGACAGGAGCTCTGATGGGGCCACGCCTCTTATCTGCCAGCGCTGGATGCGCGCTCTTCTCACCGCAGTGTCCACCGCTGATTAACTATCACAGAGCAAACCACTATGAAAAAAGTCAAACTAACACTGCTCAGCGCGTTGGTAAGCGCCGTCACAGTGCTAACCCCGGCACAAGCGGATGAACAACAAGTTGACGTATTGCTGATCGGCGGCGGCATCATGAGTGCCACCTTAGGTACCTACCTACAAGAGTTGGAACCAGACTGGTCAATGACCATGGTTGAGCGTTTGGACGGTGTTGCCCAAGAAAGCTCAAACGGCTGGAACAACGCCGGAACCGGTCACTCAGCACTGATGGAGTTGAACTACACCCCCGAAATGCCTGATGGCAGTATCAATGTTGAGAAAGCGGTTAAAGTTAACGAAAACTTCCAAATCAGCCGTCAATTCTGGTCATATCAAGTAGCCAACAACGTGATGCATGATCCTGAATCATTCATCCGTACCGTAAACCATATGAGCTTTGTATGGGGCGACAAGAACGTTAATTTCCTGCGCAAACGTTACGCCGAACTGCAAAAGAACACCCTGTTCCAAAGCATGGACTACAGCGAAGATCCAAAACAGATCGCCGAATGGGCACCACTGTTGATGGATGGCCGTGATCCGAAGCAATTGGTTGCCGCGACTCACTCAGTCATTGGTACTGATGTAAACTACGGCGAAATCACTCGTCAGTTAGTTGCTGGCCTGCAAACCAAAGCAAATTTTGATCTGCAATTGAAAACTGAAGTCCGCGAACTGCACCAAAATGCAGATAAAAGCTGGACCATTACCGTAGCGGATTTAGCCAACGATGAAGAAGAACACACCATCAAGGCTAAGTTTGTGTTCATCGGTGCTGGTGGTGCCTCACTGCACTTATTGCAAGCGTCAGGTATTCCAGAAGGCGCCGCGTACGGTGGTTTCCCAGTGGGTGGTCAATTCCTGATCACTGACAACCCAGAAGTGGTTAAACAACACGTCAACAAGGCGTACGGCCAAGCTGAAGTGGGTGCACCACCAATGTCAGTACCACACTTGGACGCTCGTCGTATCGACGGCAAAGAAGTACTGCTGTTTGGACCATTTGCTACCTTCTCAACTAAGTTCCTGAAAAACGGTTCATTGTGGGATCTGCTGAGTTCAACCACCACAGACAACGTGATTCCGATGATGAACGTCGGCTTGGACAACTTCAACTTAGTGCAGTACCTGATCCAACAAGTGATGCTAGACGATGATGATCGTTTTGCAGAACTGCAAAAGTACTATCCAAAAGCCAATAAAGCAGATTGGAAACTGTGGACTGCTGGCCAACGGGTACAGATCATCAAAAACGATCCTGAAAAAGGCGGTCGTCTGCAATTTGGTACTGAAGTGGTCGCCTCCAAAGACGCCAGCTTAGCAGCGCTGTTAGGTGCATCACCTGGTGCATCAACTGCAGCACCTATTATGTTGAACGTGATGGAAAAAGTGTTCGCTGACAAAGTAGCGGGTGAATGGAATGCTAAACTGAAGCAGATCATTCCATCCTATGGCACTAAGCTCAACGGTAACGTTGCAGCCACCGAGCGTGAACTGAACTACACCAGCGAAATGTTGCACTTGCACAAGCCGCAAGCACCGCAAAATGCTGCACCAGCGGGCGACGATGCAGTGACTTTGCCAGAGCAAAAAGCTGTGGCAAATATCGAGCTGTAATGCTCATTGCAATTGTCCCGTTATAAAAAACGTAAAAAAGCTCCGAAATTCGGAGCTTTTTTATTAATTCAGCAACAGCAAAGCGACAACATAGCGTCACGCAATGTCGCCAAAATCGACTTTAGTCGAATAGTCATTTCGGCAATACACACAATAGCGTTTAAAACACGGAGCAGTTATCGAACTTATCAAATCACAAACCCGCACAAAAAATTCAGCTAAATTTAATAAAACCTAGCTGTCATGCGCCATAGCGGCCAATTAGATTAAAAGATCAGCGGTAATCATTTGATAAATTATGGTTAATTCAATAACGGCAAGTTAACTTGCCGCGATGAAAAGCGCTAAAAACCGCCCTCTTTACATCCTTCAAAAAAACAATAAAATTGATTCACATCACATTTTTAGTTGCTTAAGTTAACTTAATTAGCTCAGCAGTAACGAATCATTCAAACAGAATCCGTCACTTAAGTTAACGGCAGTTTAGCAAAACACCTCACAAGATCTGACACGGGCACATACCCCAATATGTGTCCAAGCAGAGGATGCCCACGCTCATTGTTAAGGATAGCGAGAGTTCCCCTACTTTTGATACTCAGTGACTAAATGCCGTGCGACGTTCACAGAGCGATATCAAAATGAGAAAAGCAAAACGTATTAGGCTGGCCGCGCCTGCAAGTGTTTCATCATTTTTTAGTTCCGCCTCAAATCAACCGCAACAAACGGTTGATGTGCTGTTAATTGGCGGTGGCATAATGAGCGCCACCATGGGCACTTATCTGCAAGAGTTAGCGCCTAACTGGTCAATGATGATGGTCGAGCGGCTCGATGCGGTCGCCAAAGAAAGCTCTAACGGCTGGAATAATGCCGGTACTGGCCACGCAGCCTTGATGGAGCTGAACTACACGCCGCAACTGCCCGATGGCAGCATCAGTATTGATAAAGCGGTGCACGTCAACGAAGCATTTCAGATCAGCCGTCAGTTCTGGGCACATCAGGTCGAGAAAAAAGTATTGGGACGCCCCGATAGCTTTATTCACACCGTGGACCATATGAGCTTTGTTTGGGGTGATGAAAACGTTGCCTATCTCAGAAAACGTCACCAACTGCTGCAGCAAAACACCCTGTTCCAAAACATGGAATACACCGAAGATAAATCGCTGTTGCAACAGTGGGCACCGCTGCTGATGGAAGGACGCGATCCGCAACAAAAAGTGGCGGCAACCCGTTCAGAAATGGGCACAGATGTGGATTTTGGTGAGATCAATCGCCAGTTGGTCAACAGCCTGCAAACCCATCAAAATTTCAGTTTGCGGCTGCAATCTGAGGTACACAAATTACAGCAAAATCCCGATAACAGTTGGACAGTGACCATTGCCGATCTTGCCAATGGCAAGCGCGAATACAAAGTGCGGGCGAAGTTTGTATTTATCGGTGCCGGTGGTGCGGCGCTGCCGTTGTTGCAAGCTTCAGGTATCCCTGAAGCCAGTCAGTATGGTGGTTTCCCCGTGGGCGGGCAGTTCCTGATCTGTGATAACCCTGAAGTGGTTAAACATCATAAAGCCAAAGCCTATGGCAAAGCGGAAGTGGGCGCACCGCCGATGTCGGTACCGCATCTGGATACCCGTTATATCGATGGCAAAGATGTGCTGCTGTTTGGCCCGTTTGCCACATTCTCGACTAAGTTTTTGAAAAACGGTTCATTCCTCGATCTTATCCGCTCAACCACGCGCAAAAACCTGCTGCCAATGACTCGCGTTGGTTTAGATAATTTTGACTTGGTGAAATACCTGATGAGCCAAGTGATGCAGAGCGATAATGACCGCTTCAATGCGTTGAAGAAATACTACCCCAATGCCAAAAAGTCAGACTGGAAGCTGTGGACAGCTGGTCAACGGGTGCAGGTGATCAAGAAGGAAAAAAGCAAAGGCGGCGCGCTGCAATTTGGCACTGAAGTGGTTGCCGCACAAGATGGCACCATCGCCGCGCTGTTGGGTGCCTCCCCCGGCGCATCAACAGCCGCACCGATCATCCTGAATGTGTTGGAAAAAGTATTCCCAGATAAAGTCAGTGGCGAATGGCGTGACAAACTGCGCCATATCATTCCATTCTATGGCAAGCAGTTAAACGGCGATCTGGCTGCGACTGAGCGTGAGTTGCTCTATACCAGTGAAGTGCTGCAACTGCACAAACCTGAGTTGCATCAGGCGGAAAACATGCTGCTAGAGCAAACCGACCTGCAGCACCTCGCCAGTTAAGCTTGCTAACTGATGAACCCCGACAAAGCCCCGTATTCATGCGGGGCTTTGTTTTTCTGCTTAACGCTGAGCATTCTGCGCCAAGCATAACAGCGTTATAAAAACGCCATCTAAGCGTCACCATTTGTTAACAAATAGTTGCAACCATCTTCCAGCAATAAATACCCTTGGTAACCCCCCATTGATGATTAAGATGCGTGCGACCGCAAACACCGACCTTCCTCTGCCGCTGTTCGCTGTGCTGGTGCTCGCGACGGTAATTATCATCGTCCATCTGTTTATTCGCCCAATTATGCCAATTGATGAAACCCGCTATATATCAGTCGCTTGGGAGATGTGGCAAAGCGGCAACTGGCTTGTTCCCCATGAAAATGGCCAAACCTATGCCCATAAGCCGCCGATGCTATTTTGGCTGATTAATCTTGCATGGGCGCTTGTTGGTGTTAGCGAATGGGCCGCACGTAGCATCATCCCACTGTGTTCGTTAGCCAATTTTGTCTTGCTGCATTACTTAGCAAAAGCCTTAATCCCCAACTGCGCGAAAGCCGCCCAGCTCGCGCCGGTTGTACTTTTAGCTAGTGCGGCTTGGCTGTTTTATCTCCCCACCACCATGTTTGACCTGCTGCTGAGCGTGTTTGTGTTGGGCTTTAGCCTCGCCATCGTGCATGCCAGTAACAAACAGGTTACCCAGCTGCGCTATTGGCTCGCCGCAGCACTGATGATTACTGCTGGCCTGCTCACCAAAGGTCCAGTAATGCTGCTGTACTGCCTGCCATTTGCGCTGCTCTACTCCTTGTGGCGCCAGCCCAACAGCATCAAAGTAACTCAGTTTATTGCACGCTGTGGCATCGCTACCCTCATGGGAATTGGCTTGATGCTGCTGTGGGTGATACCGGCGGTGATCAGTGGCGGCGAAAGCTACGAAAACGAATTACTGTGGCAGCAAACCTCTGGCCGCATGGTGAACTCTTTTGCGCATGCAAGGCCGGTGTATTGGTATTTGATGCTACTACCCGCATTGCTGCTGCCATTACCGCTACTGCGTTCATTTTGGCGCGGATTA
Source organism: Shewanella avicenniae (assembly GCF_017354945.1). Taxonomy (NCBI): domain Bacteria; kingdom Pseudomonadati; phylum Pseudomonadota; class Gammaproteobacteria; order Alteromonadales; family Shewanellaceae; genus Shewanella; species Shewanella avicenniae. Next base: position 3,274,546 of record NZ_CP071503.1, read on the forward strand.
CGCGCTCCGCTGTCACGGCTCGACAAAGCTCTGCTGCTATATTTGGCAATCCTTGTGGGTTGCTTCAGCATGATTAGCGGCAAACAGATCCATTATTTAATTCCGCTATTTCCGTTTGCGGCGCTGTGGGTGGCGCATCGATTACCGCTGCGACTGGTACGTGAGTGGCCACTGACACTGCTGATGTTGCTGCTCGCGCTAACCACGCTCAGTATGCCGTTGTGGCTTAAGAGTATCGAAACACCCAACAGCTGGTATTGGCTTGGCTTAATTCCTTTAGCCTTGATGTGCTTCGCTGTGATTGGCAACAAACGCAATCCCAGCGCGACCCTCACCACCCAACTCTTGCTGCTACCGATTGGGTTAACCTGTAGCCTGAGCGCCTTAGCTCCGGTGCTGCAACATGCATACAATATCGAACCGATTGCCCATTTGGTGGCACGTTATCAACAACAGGGAAAAACCGTTGCCAGTTGGCAGAGATACCACAATCAGTTTGGCTTTTATGGTCGGTTGCAACAGCCCTTGGTGGATATCAGTGAGCAAGCTGAAACTCGGCTGCGATGGGCACAAAACCATCCCGACAGCCTCATTTTGCTCAGCGAACGCCAGCCTAATCCACGCTGGTTTGAGGTGGCGTTAGCGCATCAAAGTTATCGAGGCCGACAACTGTTTATCGTGCGCGCAGCCGATGTCACCGATGAACTATCGCAGTTAGCAGCAGCACAATCTGTGCAAGGAAATGCGCCAGCGTCACCGAACTGTCACAAAGATTGCCTAACATTAGCCGATTAGAGAGCTTTAACGTTTTAGGATAACCAATTGAAACGCTCATTAATTACCGCCTTACTCCCACTACTGGCACTGCCAGTTATCGCCGCAGATTGGAGCGATAGAAACGCCAACGGCGATCTCACCCAAACCGGTGGCGCACGTCGGTTACAGCAGGATATCACCGCCGATCTCAAGGCTTCTCTCAGTGATAAACGTGCTAAAAATGTGATTTTATTGATTGGTGACGGCATGGGGGATTCAGAAATCACCATTGCTCGTAACTATGCCCGCGGTGCCGCTGGCTTTTTTGCCGGTATCGATGCCCTACCACTGACCGGGCAGTACACCCACTACTCGCTCGATCGCGATACCCATCTGCCAAACTATGTGACTGACTCAGCGGCCTCTGCAACTGCATGGACCACGGGCACTAAATCTTATAATGGCGCTATCGGCGTTGATGTGTTCGGCAATCCGAAAGCAACCCTGTTGCAACTGGCGAAAAAAGCCGGCAAAGCGACCGGCAACGTTTCTACCGCGGAGATCCAAGATGCCACACCTGCGGCAGAGGTGGCCCACGTGTCGCAACGTAAATGTTACGGTCCAACTGCAACTGAGCTGAAATGCCCCGAAGCTTCGCTGAAGAACGGTGGTTTAGGCTCAATTACTGAGCAGCTGCTGGATACTCGCCCAGACTTAACCTTAGGCGGTGGCCGCGCCACCTTTGATGAAAAGGCCACAGCCGGAAAATGGCAAGATAAGACCCTGATTGAACAAGCTTATGACCGCGGCTATCAATTTATTTCAACCGCCGGAGAGCTAGAACAGATCACGACAGCCAACCAACAGCAACCCCTGCTGGGGCTATTTTCACAAGACAATATGCCTGTACGTTGGTTAGGACCGAAGGCGAGCTATCACGGCAACTTGGCCAAAGACCCGGTGGTCTGTAAACCTAACCCAGAGCGTACAGCGGATATTCCAACCCTGGCACAGATGACCAGCAAAGCGATTGAACTGCTTCAAGCTAACAAAAATGGTTTCTTCTTGCAGGTGGAAGGCGCTTCGATTGATAAACAAGATCACGCCGCCAATCCTTGCGGACAAATTGGTGAAACCGTTGATTTAGATGAAGCCGTACAAGTGGCGTTGAAATTTGCCAAGCAGCAAGGCGATACCTTAGTGATTGTGACCGCCGACCACGCTCACTCGTCACAGATCATTTATCCAAACGCGACCGCGCCAGGCTTGACCCAAGGTCTGTTGACCCATGATGGCGCCAAAATGAGTATCAGCTACGGCAACTCAGAGCAAGGCAGCATGGGCCATACTGGCACGCAGCTTCGCATTGCCGCGTACGGTCCACATGCCGCCAACGTGGTGGGCTTAACCGACCAAACTGACCTGCACTTTACCATTTTGGATGCCCTAGGCATCAAGCACTAACCGAGTCATTGCAAAGGAGGCCCTTTATGCTCTCAATGAGGGCCTTCTTTTTTTCTTCTTGCCAACCACGAATCACTCTTTCAGCTTTTGCCGTTCGCGAATGACGGGGAACATCCACATCCACGCCGCCACCACGACCAAAGTGCCCACCCCACCAATCACTGCCGAGCCCACCGCACCGACAGCCGCCGCCAAAACACCTGATTCAAACTCGCCTAACTGATTAGATGTATTGATAAAAATGGAGTTTACCGCGGTGACTCTTCCGCGCATTTCGTCGGGAGTTTCTAATTGCACCAAGGCACCGCGGATCACCATGCTCACCATATCAAATGCACCCAAGGCAAATAGCGCGATCAGTGACAGATAGAGATTGGTTGATAGCGCAAACACTAAGGTTGCCACACCAAAGCCTGCCACCGCGCCAAACATGATTTTGCCAACGTTGCGCTCCAAGCTATTACGCGCCAGCCAAAATGACATTAACAATGCCCCAACCGCAGGTGCAGCACGCAGTAGCCCAAGCCCCCAAGGGCCGGTGTGCAGAATGTCTTTGGCAAAAATTGGGAGTAAGGCAGTGGCGCCCCCAAGCAGCACGGCAAAAAGGTCGAGCGAAATTACCCCGAGGATCACTGGCCGCGCGCGAATAAAACGTACCCCGGCAAAAAGATTGGTCAGGTTCATCGGCTGCTTTTTCGGAATGGTGTGATGGTAGCGCAGCCCAAATAACCCGACTAATGAGATGAAATATAAACAAGCCGCTAAGCCGTAGGCCACCACGGGCCCACCAATGTAGAGCAAACCGCCTAACGCCGGGCCGGCAATACTGGCCATTTGAATGCCAGAGGAGTCCATGGCCAATGCCCGAGGCAAGACTTCATCGGGCACCAACGCCGGCAACATCGATTTTAATGCTGGAAATTCAAAGGCTTTGAACACGCCGATAATAAACACCAGCAGCAGAATCATCTGCTCATTCAACAGCTCGAACCAACTGCCGCCCACCAGCGCTAACAGTGCCAGCCATTGGCAACTTTGAGTCACCAAGACGATATTGCGCCGATGAAATTGGTCGGCCACATGCCCCGCTGGCAAAGCTAATAACACTGACGGAATGAACTGGGCTAAACCGATTAAGCCCAAGGTGAGTGGATCGCCAGTGATGTCGTACACCTGCCAACCCACGGCCACCGAAATCACTTGAAAACCAAATGCAGAAGTTAGCCGGGTAACCCAATAACGCCAAAATGCAGGATAGGCTTTGAGTGACGTTGCGGGCGCCACCGTCGAATGAGTGTTCATATATTACTGACTGAAAACAAGGGGAAAATGATGCTATCAGGCTGGCGTTAAATCCACCAGTCTGCTTTTGGCGCAGCGAGCAAAATTACCGGAACGGCGTTTTAATGGGGTTACTGATGCTCGCGTAGGTACTTGATAAACTGCGCGGCGGGCATTGGCCGTCCCAAATAATAGCCCTGTACTTCATCGCAGTGATAACGCTTCAATTCCGCCATAGCTTCGGCGGTTTCAACGCCTTCCGCGATGGTTTTAAGCCCTAAGCCTTTGGCCATCTGCACAATGGCGCGCACAATCGCCGCATCGTCTTCATTGTTGATGATGTCGCGCACGAAAGACTGGTCGATTTTCAGTTTATCCACCGCAAAACTTTTCAGATACTGCAGACTAGAATAGCCCGTACCAAAGTCGTCAATGGTGAATTGATATCCCTGCTGTTTTAAGCGCCGCACTGTTGCCAACACGCTTTCGGTATCGTGGATCATAATCGATTCCGTCAACTCGAGCTCCAGCATAGAGGGAGAGATCCCCGCAGCCATCACCGCGTCATTCACCGCTTGCTCGATGTTACCGCGCGCAAACTGCAACGCCGACAAGTTCACCGCCACCACAGGATCAAGCATCCCGGCGTCGCGCCATTGGGACACCTCGCGGCAAGCCTCCTGCAGCACCCACTCACCGATGGGCACAATCAGCCCCGACTCTTCCGCGACCGGAATAAAGCTCGCGGGCGAAATCATGCCAGTTTCAGGATGGATCCAGCGGATCAAGGCTTCAGCACCCACGACCCGCCCGGTTTCAATATCCAATTGCGGCTGATAGAACAGCTGAAACTGATGGTGTTCGAGCGCCTTGCGCAACCCCACACTGATACTCAACTGCTCGGTGGCTTCGTAATTCATCTCTTCATTGAAGAAACGATAGGTATCACGTCCTTCTGACTTGGCGCGGTACATCGCCATATCGGTTTTTTTCAGTAGGGTTTCAAAGGCTTCGCCATCAGCGGGACTCATAGCAATCCCAACCGATACCGACAATCGTAATTCAGTTTGTGCCACAAAATAGGGCTTAGCTAGATGCTCCATTAAACGACTGACCACAGTTACACAGCTGTCAGCATTGGGGAGATTGGGTAATAACACCAAGAACTCGTCACCCCCTTGACGACTTACCGTATCAACATCACTCACTTGCGACACAATACGCTCGGCGACTTCGGCAAGCAGCTGATTACCTACGCCATAGCCAAGAGAATCATTGATCGTTTTAAAGCGATCTACATCTATTGCCAGTAAGCCGACTAAACGTTGATGACGGGTGGCCATCGATACGGCTTGCGACAAACGATCTTTAAGTAACTGAAAATTTGGCAATTTAGTCAGAGGGTCATGGTGGGATAAAAATAACGCTTTATCTTCGGCCAATCGCAGATCATTGACGTCGTTAAACATCCAAATACTGCCCTCATCTGGATGCTTTGGATCATTCGCTTGTCCGGTCAGCTCACACAGAAATTCACGACCATCAGCACGTTTCAACATCACCCGCGCACAATATCGTCGCCCCCCTTGCATGGCCCGATAAGCATCTTCACCTAAGGCATGATAGGCATCTTCCTCTTGATAAATCAGACGTGTACTACGGCCAACCAACTGCTCAGATGAATACCCCATCATCTGTTCAAAGCGCCGATTACAGGATTCAAAGCAACGATTGCGAACACTCACAATGCCAACCAGTGCATTATCAAGCAGCGCCGCTTTCTCCGAGAGCAGCTTATTCATCAGCTCTTCATTGCGCTTACGCTCAGTCACGTCACGCCCCACCAACACACCATAATTTTGCAGATCTACCTTGGCAATTTTAAAGCTAAGTTCCAGCCAACTCTGCTTTTCGCCGTTATCGGAGGCAGTTATTAATGAATGGTTGCGATAGTGGCGTTGTTTTCCGCCCACCACCATATCTCGATGCAGTAATTCGATAATACGTTTGCAATCATTACAGAAGGTTAACTCTTTGAAAGATTGACCAATAAGCTGCTCTACACCGGTGTTCATCAGTAGACCGAAAGCCGCATTAGCGTCTGAAATGTCACCACTTGGCATATTAATCAACACCACGAAATCTGACGTGTGATCCAGCAGCGTATGAAAACGCTGCAAGCGATCCATATTTTGTCTGAGTTGCGGATAGTAACTCTTACGAAATGAACGTTCCCCTAATCCGATGATACTCGCTTTACGTGCTTCCCAGCTTTGTATGTCATCAGAGGGCTTCGCCATAGATCACCTTGAGATCGTCCAAAGATGCGTGACGAGGATTAGTCACTAAACAAGCATCATGTACCGCGTGATGAGCTAAATCAGGAATATCACCATATTTAACACCCCAGTTGCTCATTTTATCTGTCAGCCCGAGCACACTCCGTTTGTTTGATAATGCCTGCGTAATACTAGTCGCTCGTTGCCGTTCACTCAGCCCTTTACCGTTAAGCCCCATTACCGTTGCAATTCGCTGGTATCGGTCAGGTTCGGCAGCAATATTAAAGCGAATCACGTGATCCAACAGCAACGCATTACATTCACCATGCGGAAGATCGAGATAACCGCCGAGTGAGTGCGCCATGGCATGTACTGCCCCCAAACTCGCATTAGAAAACGCCAACCCCGCTTGCAGACTACCAAGCAGCATGTTTTCTCTTGCAGCTAAATCGCTTGGATTCATCACCGCTTGCTCGACGTTGTTCCACAGCAGCTCAATTGCCGCTAGTGCATGCACATCCACCACGGGTGAGTTTGCAGTAGAAACAAAGGCCTCAATCGCATGAGTCAACGCATCCATACCGGTACAGGCGGTAAGATGCGGTTGCAAAGTTAAGGTGGTTTCAGGGTCAACCAAGGCCACATCGGGTACTACACTCTTACTGATAATCGCCATTTTGTAACGCTCTGGCGAATTCACAATGATGCTAAATTGGCTGATGTCGGCAGACGTCCCCGCCGTAGTAGGAATACAAATAAGCGGCGGGCCAGGGATATCCACGTTATCAACCCCTTCAAACGCATGCACCTCACAGCCATTGGCAAACACAATCCCAATCGCTTTGGCGCAATCGATAACACTGCCACCGCCGAGCGCCACAATCACATCACAACATTGATCTTGATAGAACTTAGCGCCCACCATTACCTCGTAATCTTTGGGATTTTCGGTGAGCCCACTAAATATGGCGTACTCGATACCCGCTTCTGCGAGATCTTGTTTCACATCGTCAAGCCATCCTGCGGAAATAACCCCTGCGTCCGTGACAATAAGTACTTTGCGCGCCTGCATATTGCGAGCGTAAAACCCCACTCGATGCCGCGCGCCAACACCAAAAATAAACTCCGGTGCAACAAACTTACGCATTTCATACAACGGCATATTGCCCCCACAGTATCAGCCTAGTTTTCTGACATGCTCTGATTACAAATGAAGTGTAGACCAGCGAAAAACAGCGCACTGAAAATTTGTCGACCTAAAATCAGTATGTAAAACGTCCCTGTTTGTGGATTGGCTAATACGAATCTTTCGCTATTCAAGTAATTAGTTGAAGCTGCTAAGCTACAATTCTTAACATAGGAAAAAATCTCATCATACGGACAGAGCGAATACTGCGGTGAATCTTGGACTGACTGTGAAACAAAAATCCTTACTATGGTTGTTATCAGCCTTGTATGTGATGTTAGCGATTGTCACCACCGAGTTTGTGACGCGCAGTTTTGCGCAGCAACAGCTGTTTGCCGAACAAGACTTGGTGAAAAATCGCCTATCGCTAATACGCTCGCATTTAGAGTCCGCCATTTTTATGGATACCTACCTCGCCGATAGTTTGGCTACCGTCGTGACCATTGATCCCAACTTTGCCATTGATAACTGGAATGCCATCGGCGCCAAGCTGTTGAGTAAAGCGCATTTCGTGCGCAACGTTGGCATAGCGCCGAATAACATCATCTCCCATATTTTTCCAATCGAAGGCAATGAAAAAGCAATCGGCTTTGATTTTCGCTCTCGCCCAGAGCAATTTCGTACGGTGGAATTGGCCAAAAAACTTCAGGGAGTTTATATCGCAGGACCGCTTGAGCTTGTGCAAGGCGGCGAAGCAATTATCGCGCGCTTTCCTATTTTTGCTGATTATCCCAAAAATACCCGTTATTGGGGCAGTGTCAGCGTGGTCATGGATTTTCAGCGCTTAATCGAAGCCAGCGGGTTGACCGCCCTTAGCGGTGCTCACGCTAGTCTAAAAAAACGTGACATTTCCAATCCGCAAGGGCGGATATTTTATGGGGACCCAGCCATCTTTGACGTGCCAGATATCGAAATGGGTATCACCCTTCCCAATGGTGAATGGCTGTTAGCCGCCCAATACGATATTCACAATGCCGATCATGTACAGATGACAAAACTCAGTATTCGCTCGATGGGCGTGATTGTGGCAGTGCTAGGTTACATCATCATTATGTTGCTCTATCGCAACTATTTGGTGGTACATACCGCGTCACTGCAAGACGAATTAACCTCGCTTCCCAACCGCCGCTCGATGATGTTGTTGCTCAAACGTTTATTAGATCGGCCATCCGGCCAGTACACTTTTGCCATCCTCAATATCGATCTTAATGGGTTTAAGCATGTGAATGACGAATTAGGCCATGAAGCAGGCGATGAACTGCTCAAACACGTCGCGAGGCAACTAAGTAACGCCGTGCGCAACGATGATATGGTGGCGCGGATCGGCGGCGACGAGTTTATTGTGGTGTTACAAAACGTGCGCAAAGACACTCATATTGGTGAAATCGCCGAGAAGATTAAACAAATTACTGAGGCGCATTCGCTATCGTGGGGAGAGAGCCAAATTTCCCCTTCTTTGAGTGTGGGTTACGCCGTTTACGATGGTTCACAGAAATCGATAAAAGACCTACTTAAACAAGCAGATAATCATATGTACCATGTAAAAACCCGCTTCAAACATGCGTTGGATTACACGATTTAACGCCTAACAACCAACGGCAAGCATCAACAATCGACAATCGACAATCGACAATCGACAATCCAAATCATATCAAAGAAAAGGTCGAGTAATTCACTCGACCTTGATCTATGCACCACGTCGCTACAGTGAGCTACTTGCTAATCCGCTATCGGCAGCACGATATTGGACGGCGCTTTAGCATCGTGATGCACCTTGATGGTGGCTTTTTTATAATCCTGCGGTTTCGCCCAGAAGATGTTATCCACGTAGGTTTGTGGGTTGCGGTCATACAGCGGGAACAAGCTTGATTGCACCTGCACCATGATCTTATGCCCCGGCAGGAACACGTGATCCACGTTAGGCAGTTCAAACTGATAATGTTCCACTTTGTCTGGCGTTAACGCGGCGGGTTTATCGAAACCATGCACATAACGGCCACGGAAGATCTCAATCCCCAACGGCAGTTCAAAGCCGGTCATCTCTTGGCCGACATAACCTTGCTCATGCCCTTCTGAAGTGGTATTCGGGTACACATCCACCAGTTTCACTACCCAGTCACCATCGCTGCCCGAGGTGGAGGCAAACAGGTTCACTAGCGGCGCGCCCATAATATGCACCGGTTTATCGAGCACATCGCTGCTGTACACCAATACGTCTGGGCGGCTCGAAGCAAAGCGCTGATCGTGCACTAACCACGGTTTCCATTGGCTGGAGTCATCCATATTGATAGGACGTGGAATAAACGGCACAGGTTTTGCCGGATCAGACACATAATCGTCAAACGCTTGCTTGGCTTTAGGTGCATCAAACGACAGGCCAAAGTTATCACTCAGGTAGATTTTCTTGCTTTCGCCCATTGGCCATTTGCTGGATGCGTTCCATTGGTTAACGCCCGTTGCATAGGTCAGCACCGGCGGCGTATGTGGATCAGGCGCACCTTTCAAATAGTGATCGAAAAACGGCTTCATGTACTTTACGCGGAACTCTTTGGCGGTATCGCCAGTAAAGGTCAGCGAGCCGAGTTCATAACCGTAGTGATTCACGCCGGAATGGCGCCATGGACCGATCACCAACGACACTTTGTCGTTGTTTTTATCTTTCGGTTCAATCGCTTTATACACCGCTGGCGCACCGTAAGAATCCTCTTGATCCCACTGACCAACAATCAGCATAGTCGGTACTTTTAATGGTTCTTTAGCGAGGATTTTATCCACCGCCTGTAATGACCAAAAATCGGTATAGGCCGGATTTTCAGTCAACTTGCGAATAAATGGATAGTCTTGATAGCCCCACTTTTTGATAAAATCGCCAGTCGAGCCCGCTTCTAAAAAGCGCGTGTAGTCATCCATCGGCTCAGTGGCAATATTGCCCCCTTCAGCTTTCGCGGTGCTTTGGCCAATGGTGTAACCAATATTCACGTTACGAAATGCACCATTATGAAACCAATCATCGCCCATCCAGCCATCAACCATAGGGCTTTGTGGCGCAGCGGCTTTCAGCGCTGGGTGTGGATTAATCTCCGCCATCAAGCTGGTGAAACCGAGATAAGACGAACCCACAATGCCGACGTTGCCGTTAGTTTCAGCGACGTTTTTCACCAGCCAATCAATGGTGTCGTAGGCATCAGTCGCTTCATCGATACCTGTGTTATTTAATGGGCCAACCACTGGTCGGTTAGTCACATAGTCACCTTCAGAATTGTGCAGGCCGCGAATATCCTGATAAACGCGAATGTAGTTGTCTTGCACATACTCGATATCCATCGCATCTACTAATTCTTCGATATGCTGACTGGTATTACGTGAGGTACTGCCTTTGGCATCATAAGGGGTGCGACTCAACAAAATCGGCGCATTCTTGGTGCCCTTTTTCATCAAAATGACGGTGTAGAGTTTAGTGCCATCACGCATCGGCACCATTTCAACACGCTTAATGTAATCCGCTTCAGGACGAATATTGTTATAACTGGCAACGCCATCGGGCGTCATAGGGGTAATCTTGCTCAAGCTATCTGCGGCAAATGCGGCAGGCAATAAGCTAGTCGCAGCCAATGCCAGCATCAAGGGGGAAAGTTTCATGAACGGCCTCTGTCACTATTTTCATTATTATGCTGCCGCAACAAATGGAGCGTGCGGCGAAGCAACTAACTTACTCCCATGCGCAGTCTGCTGCAAAAGCAAAATGTGACATCTCGTAACAACTTAGCTCAAACCAAACCACTAGGTTACACTCAGCACGCCGCACAAAATCGCCCGTTATTGCGCTAATTGGCAAGCAACAGACCCAGCCTCAGCAGCGTTAAACCATCCAGCTGGCGAAAATTCAAACATATTTTGATGTGCCTCAATGTTTTTATCAGCTCACACTCTAAATTAGGTGGTTGTGATGCACACCAAAATTATCGAAATTTTGATATGGCGATCGCACTAAGACGGGGCAATAAAACCGCAGAGATGGCATGTTTCGCATCAGATAGCGACATAAGCATAGGGCTGCATGGGTTTTAACATCGAGGTTTAGCTGATGTTTGCGAATAGATTGACGATGGAGAAGTGGCTTAACCAGTGGAATTGATGCAACGAAGTATTAGCTGAATTTAATCGTGAACTGATTAATGAGGGTTTAATGATGGAAATAGTCTCAGATAAAATGCTTTGGTGGTTTCTACTCACGGTGGCTTTAATCTCTCTCTATTTTTTCTACCTCATCAGAGAACGCTACGTGCAGTTTAAAATGGCGGAAAAGGAAATTTTTCGGCAATTTGAAACGCTGTCAAAAGACGAACTCAATGATTTTGTCGCGGCATTTTTTAGCATTGGCCGCGGTGTCGAACTGCTTTCTTTGATCACCCGTATCGAAGCAAAATGTAGTGATGGCTGCTTACGAATTGGCCACGTCACTTGGGCAATTCGAGAATTAAGAACCCGCAAAGCTAATGAGATCGCAGACAGTGAGATCCCTACTTTTATTGCACTGAACACGGCGAATTAGCAAACCATCTCGGCGTTGAGTGTGCATGAAGTAGCGTGCGGTTCTCTCGCTTCACTTGGACACTCCACGCTGCCGCGAACAAGCAAGCTCTTGTTAGAGTAAATGATGAGCACACAATCACTTCAAGAAGCGAAAGCCCACCTTTCACAGCTTGATTGCTGCTTATTACTCACATACTTTAACCGAGAGAGTCGCCGGATTAATGAATAAAAACTGACGGTTTTAAGGAACTCGGGCAAACTGATACCTCCTTAAACGGAAGTAAGGTTGTCGTAATATGCACATGTGTCCAAACTGCACAGCGATGTTTGAAGCACCAATACTGCAGCGTCCCAAACATGCCTTATGGTATAAATACCAAGATGTTACGCTAGAATGTCCTTCGTGCGGTCAACGGCTGAAAGACACTTGGCGAGGAAAAATGTCTAAAAGTGAGCTGTTACTAGTACTAATAGTTCTGCTCGCTGCGCTGTTAGTTATCCCAGCCCCCTATGCAAACTACGTGATAACGCTAGTTATTTTGTATGCAATATTTAGAGGCGATATTGCCAAGCGCCAAGGTAGAAAAAGCAACACGCCTCGTTATGTAAAATTCGGTGCCAACGAAAGCGTCAAACACAGTGTTAACCAATGACTCGGCCGCAGACATCTGAATTAGCAGTTAATCAATCCACGACGCCAAAGATAAAAAAACGTACATAGCATTCGACATGTTATGTACGTTTTCGGTGAATTCAGTGAATAACGATTAACGCAGTTACTACTGCAATGAAGATTACCGCCCCATCACCCAAGCGCGGAACGACTTACCTTTCAGTTTACCTTTTGACAGCTTCGCCGCAGCCACTTTAGCCAGCTGACGCTTCACCGCCACGTAAGCCCAAATATCGTTGACTTGGATTTTACCCACATCACTGCCGCTAATATCGGTACCCGCAGTCAGAGCCCCGAGAATATCACCGGGACGCAGCTTGTGTTTTTTACCGCCCTCGATACGAATACAGCTCATATTCGCCAGCAGCGGCGCGGTGTTTGCCACTTCTGGCAGGTCGTCAAATTGCAGCGTGCCATAGCGGTCTTCCAGCAATGCCAAACGCATGTCGTCATTTGGCGCGACTAAACTCAGCGCGATACCTTTAGCACCGGCACGGCCAGTACGGCCAATACGGTGTACGTGCGCTTCTTGCTCAAAGGCCAATTGGTAATTGATCACCAAGTCGAGCGCATCTATGTCCAAGCCGCGCGCAGCCACGTCGGTTGCCACCAGCACCGCAGCGCTTTTCAATGCGAATGCCACCAACGCCCGATCGCGCTCACGTTGGTCAAGATCGCCATGCAGTGCAACTGCATCAAAGCCTTTGTCGGCTAAGAAGTCGGCCACATCTTGGGTTTCTTGCTTGGTGTTACAGAACACCACTGCGCTTTCAGGCCGGTGTTTCAACAGCAGTTGATACACCCCTTGGCGGCGACCTTCGATATTGCTTATGCGATAAAAGGTCTGCTGAATATTGGCGTTCACGGCGCTTTCAGCCACTTTGACTTCGACCGGTTGCTGCAAGGTTTCTTTTGCCAGCGCCAAAATTGATTCGGGGAAAGTCGCGCTAAACAGCAGGTTTTGCCGTTTACGCGGCAAGAATGCGCGGATTTGATCTAACGCATCAGCAAAGCCCATCTCCAACATACGGTCGGCTTCATCCAGTACGAACTGATTTAGGTCGTCCAAGAACAGGCGGCGTTGTTCTAGATGTTCCAGCACCCGACCTGGGGTGCCCACAATGATGTGCGCGCCGTGTTCCAACGAGCCTATTTGCGGGCCAATGGGCGTGCCGCCACACAAGGTCAAAATCTTAATGTTGTGAATACCACGGGCAAACTTACGCAGTTCGCTGGCGACTTGGTCAGCCAGTTCGCGAGTGGGGCAAAGCACCAAAGATTGCACCCGGAACAAGCTCACTTGCAACTGCTGCAAAATGCCTAAACCAAAAGCGCAGGTTTTTCCTGAGCCGGTTTTTGCTTGCGCTAACACATCTCGCCCAGCCAAAATCGCCGGCAAACTTTGCGCTTGAATCGGCGTCATCTGGGCAAAACCTAAGTCAGCCATGGTCGCAATAAGAGAAGGGTTTAGCGGCAAGGCGCCAAAGTCAGTAGCATTAGAAGCAGTCAAAGTAGATCCTGAACAAAAAGGGAGCAAAAAAACGGCGCTATTGTAACAGGTTGTTGAGTTAAAGCTTGTGTTATCTCTGCGGGGTAACGGCTTTGCAGTAAATTAGCTGCGCAACAGCGCCTGATGCAAAGCGCAGTCTAGCTGGTGGACTCCAATAATGCGGGTCATGCTAACGCGATAAGTCACATGTAGAGACCTAGCATGGTATAGCGTTAATGCTCGACACCATCAGCGCCGTTGATGGCGATATTTTTCCAGTAACTGAACAGCTTCGCCAAGCAATTTGTCGGCAGGAGTTCCCCAATAGTTGACTAAAAAGACGCTAAAACTCAACCCAGAAATCAGTGAAAACAAGGTGGGAAGTTCATCCGAGATATGGCTGAGCCAATCATGGCCCATCACGGTCACCGCCAACAGCACGCAGCCAATCACAAACGCCTGCCATTGAGACCGTTGTTGTTTGCAGTAGTAGCGCTCGACTTGCGCAACGAACTCTTTGTCTGTCATGTTCATAAAATCCTCCGTGCCGATAGACGCCAACATTCCGTTGTAACCTCTGGCGCAGTAGGTAAACAGTAGTCCATTCCTATAGAGTTATGGACTAGCAAATTGTCGATTTTTAAAGCTGATCACAAGCCGTAGCGATAATGCGCCGTAGTTAACAGCAGGAAATGCTAAAGCGCTCAAAAAGTCACAAACAACATGCTTGGCCTATTTTGTGGAGCTAAAAACACAAAACCCTCGAACCTAAGTCCGAGGGTTTTGTTGAGTCTGGGTGATGAACTAAAGCTAAGCCTTAGTCATCGGCCAGCAAGATGGATTACATCATGCCGCCCATGCCACCCATACCGCCCATGCCACCCATATCTGGGCCAGCTTCATCTTTTGGCAGTTCAGATACCATCGCTTCGGTGGTGATCATCAGGCCAGCGATAGACGCTGCAAATTGCAGTGCGCTACGAGTCACTTTAGTTGGGTCAAGAATACCCATTTCCAGCATGTCGCCGTAGGTATCGTTACCCGCGTTGTAACCGAAGTTGCCTTCACCGTTTTTCACAGTGTTAGCCACAACTGAGGCTTCTTCACCGGCGTTGGTCGCGATTTGGCGCAATGGTGCTTCCATTGCACGCAGTGCGATAACCACACCGTGTTTTTGGTCTTCGTTAGCCACTTCAACATCTTTGATTTTTGAAGCAACGCGGATCAGGGCAACACCACCACCTGCAACCACGCCTTCTTCAACAGCGGCGCGAGTTGCGTGCAGCGCGTCTTCAACGCGGTCTTTTTTCTCTTTCATTTCAACTTCGGTAGCTGCACCGACTTTGATTACCGCAACACCGCCGGCCAGTTTCGCCATACGTTCTTGCAGTTTTTCTTTGTCGTAGTCTGAAGTTGATTCAGCAATTTGTTGTTTGATTTGCTCAACGCGCGCTTTGATTTGGTCTTCTTCACCAACACCGTCAATGATAGTGGTGTTGTCTTTGGTGATGATCACGCGTTTTGCGCTACCCAGATCTTCCAGCGTGGCTTTTTCCAGTTCCAGACCGATCTCTTCAGCGATAACAGTACCGCCAGTCAGGATAGCGATATCTTGCAGCATCGCTTTACGACGGTCGCCGAAACCAGGGGCTTTAACTGCAGCGACTTTCACGATACCGCGCATGTTGTTCACAACCAGCGTTGCCAGCGCTTCGCCTTCAACGTCTTCAGCAACGATCAGCAGTGGACGGCCAGATTTCGCCAGACCTTCAAGGATTGGCAACAGTTCACGGATGCTGTTGATTTTCTTGTCAACCAGCAGGATGAATGGGTTATCCAGTTCAACTGAGCCAGTTTCTGCTTTGTTGATGAAGTAAGGAGACAGGTAACCGCGGTCGAACTGCATACCTTCTACGACGTCCAGTTCGTTTTCCAGCGCTTGGCCTTCTTCAACGGTGATAACGCCTTCTTTGCCTACTTTTTCCATTGCGTTAGCAATGATTTCGCCGATTGATTCATCAGAGTTAGCAGAGATAGTCCCTACTTGAGCAATCGCTTTTGAATCTGAACAGGCTTGAGACAGCGCTTTCAGTTCAGCAACTGCTGCAATAACGGCTTTGTCGATACCGCGTTTCAGGTCCATTGGGTTCATGCCAGCGGCAACCGCTTTCAGACCTTCGTTAACAATGGCTTGTGCCAGAACGGTCGCGGTAGTGGTACCGTCACCTGCTGCATCGTTTGCTTTTGATGCAACTTCTTTCACCATTTGTGCGCCCATGTTTTCGAACTTGTCTTCCAGTTCGATCTCTTTCGCTACTGAAACACCGTCTTTGGTGATCAATGGTGCGCCGAAGCTTTTATCCAAAACTACGTTACGGCCTTTAGGGCCCAGAGTCACTTTAACTGCGTTAGCTAAAACGTTAACACCCGCCAGCATTTTTACGCGTGCGTCGTTACCAAATTTTACTTCTTTAGCTGCCATGTTGATTATCCTTTAAATACGTTTAATTCGTTGGAATGTCGTGATGGTTCAAAAGTGGCTTAGTCTACGATAGCCATCAGATCTGATTCAGACAGGATCAATACTTCTTGACCGTCGATCTTTTCTTTCTTCACGCCGTAACCTTCGTTGAAGATCACTACATCACCAACTTTCACATCCAGTGGCCGCACTTCGCCATTGTCCAAAATCCGGCCATTGCCTACTGCCAATACTTCTGCACGGCTAGATTTTTCGGCCGCGCTGCCAGTCAATACAATGCCGCCCGCTGAAGTGCTTTCCACTTCCAGACGTTTTACAATTACGCGGTCATGTAATGGACGAATATTCATTTATGGATTCTCCTAATGACGTTTTGCCCAATTTCAGGCGAATTTTTAAGTTAAGAAAGGCGATTACATCAATGTCATCGCCAGATGGTTTCCTATATGGGGCCGCTTTTTACACTTCCAAGTGTTTGGGCAAAAAAATTTTCAAAAATTTTTCGGGTCATATCAGTGTTTCCGCAATCAATTTTGTCGCACTTGGCGGATTGCTGGTAAAATCGCGCCGCGACCACAGTGGCCGCTTTCCTTTTTCATTTTCTCTTCTCACGGGGTCATACTGACGATGAGAGACAGACACGGGCTGCTCAGCCAGCCAATTGGTCGTGTACTGCTCAACATGAGCCTGCCCAATATGCTGGGTATCCTAACGGTACTCGGTTTTAATCTGGTCGATACCTTCTTTGTCAGCCGCCTAGGTACCGACGCATTAGCGGCGATCAGTTTTACCTTCCCCATTACCTTAGTGATTATCAGCATCGCTATCGGTATCGGCGCAGGCGTTTCGACCAACTTAGGTCGCTTGATTGGTGGCGGCCATGCGCCGCTTGCTAAAGTATTCCTGCATGACGCGCTGCTGCTGAGCTTTGTGATCACCGTGATGCTGTCGTTGTTGGGCAGCATTCTGTTTGTGCCTTTGTTCAGTTTATTGGGCGCGTCGGAGTCTCTGCTGCCACTGATCCATCAGTACATGCAGCCGTGGTTTATTGGCGTACCGCTATTAGTATTGCAGATGGTGGGCAATCAAGGATTAAAAGCGACTGGGGATACCACCTCGCCCGCCAAAATTCTTTCGCTGGCGGCGCTGATTAACTTACTGCTCGACCCTTTACTGATCTTTGGCATTGGTCCGTTTCCAAGGTTGGAGCTACAAGGCGCGGCGATTGCCACTGTGCTGTCTTGGGTGGTGGCGTTAATGTTGTCAGGTTATCTGATCATCATTAAACGCAAACTGCTGAGTACCGCGAGGTTCTGTGTTGCTCGCTATCGCGCCAATTGGCGCCGTTTGGCTCATATTGCACAACCTGCAGCGATTATGAATCTAATCAATCCATTAGCGAATGCGGTGATTATGGCCTTGCTAGCGCGGATGGATCACACTGCGGTGGCTGCGTTTGGTGCAGGCACTCGGCTGGAGTCGGTGATGCTGATTGTGGCAATGGCTTTGTCATCCAGCGTTGTGCCGTTTGTGGCACAAAATTTAGGTGCTGGGCAGCCAGAGCGCGCCCGCCGTGCGGTATTGCTATCGATTCGGTTTGTGTTGGTGTTTCAAACTCTGCTTTATCTGCCATTGATGTACTTTGCTACGCCGATCGCTGGGCTATTTAGTGATGATCCGCAAGTGCTAACCTGGCTGACCTTTTATATTCAATACTTGCCGCTGGCCTATGGACCACTGGGGATGGTGATCATCGTGGCAACGGCACTGAACGCTTATCATCGGCCGATGGCATCACTGGGGTTCAATCTGGTCAGGCTATTTGTGTTGATGCTGCCGTTGGCAGCCATTGGCGCCTATTGCTGGGGCATTAAAGGTTTGCTGTTGGCGCTACCGCTGACCAATTTGATTGCCGGTATTAGCTGTTACTTTATCGCCTTAAAAGTAAAAGAACCGAAAGATTTAAAACATACCCCAGAAGAAGATGCCATGCTGCAGTCGGAACAGATCATTGGCAAATAAGACCTTTGAAATTGAGGTATGTACGGCTTAAGCAGTACAGAAAAAAGCGGCACATACCCACATATGCGCCGCTTATTTTATCGGAATTGATTGCTGGCAGCGTTCGCTATTGGATCGCCATTCGCGGCTAAGTGATTAACGTTTAGGTGGCTGATCGTGGTCGTCATCAAGGTCGTTTTCGGTACGGTCTTCAGGGCGCTCTTTAGCGTTATCGATAGGGGTACGCAGCCGCGACTCAGGTTTGACTTCTTCGGCCTTATGTTCATATTCACCATCGATAACATCGTCGTCTTGACGCGGGCGCGAGAAATCACTTGGGTTAAACGGCCCTTGCGAAAACGGATTATTGCCCTGGCCGAATCGACTGGTGACTACCTGCAACTGCAAGCGCTTCAACAGCATTTTCGCAATAGGGGCACGGGTAAACGGCGTGAGCATTAGTAAGCCGATCAGGTCAGTCATAAAGCCGGGAATTAACAGCAATACGCCCGCCAACGCCAGCATCATACCTTCGATAATCTCTTGCCCTGGCACTTCGCCATAAGCGAGTTTACGTTGCACGCTCATCAAGGTCACCACACCTTGGCTACGCACCAAGGACACGCCGACAACCGCCGTGAGGACGACCAAGGCCAAGGTATTCCAGCCGCCTAATACTTCGCTCACACGCATCATCAGCGAGACTTCAACCGCAGGCACCAGAAACAACAACACTAAAAATAGAAAAGGCATGAGAGACACTTCATCATCAGGGACTTTTATAAACTTGGGGGCATTGGTCACAAATTTCAAGTATTGGCGTGGCGCTTAAGCTCACTGTTTCAGCAATCGCTTAATGCACTTTTACTGTAAAACACGTAAAGTAGGCAGCCCATCAAGGGAAAATTGTGATGCTAACTCTCGGTTTTCAGGAGTTTTATGGCGGAGTCAAATACTGAGGCAATGATCGTTTTTTGCAGCTTTCCAGACAGTGAAACTGCCTGTGCGATTGCCGATACGTTAGTCAAAGAACAGTTAGCCGCCTGCGTCCAAATCTCCGCGCCGATGACCTCGGTCTATCGCTGGCAAGGTGAGATTTGTCACGAAAGCGAAGTTGCCATGCAACTCAAATGTTCAGCCGCAGTCTATAGCGCATTGGCGCAACGATTGGTTGCATTACATCCCTATGAAGTACCCGAACTGTTAGCGGTCACTGCAACGGCGGGGTTACCTGCGTATTTAGATTGGATCAAAGACAATACAAAATGATGAAACGACTGCTCCCCCTGCTGCTTGGCGTTCTGGTATTGATGACCAGTGCAGTTCAGGCCGAAAACAGCCTTACTAAAGCGTTTCCGTTCCTCAAAAGCGAACCTCAATTGATGCCGGTCGACCAAGCGTTTGCGTTTGAGGCCAAGCAACAAGGCAACATCGTCACGCTCAGTTGGGTAATTGCCGACGGCTACTACATGTACCGCGACAAACTTACAGTGAAAGTCGCCAATGCCGAGTTAGGTGACATGCTGAAGCCAGCGGGTGAAGATCATGTTGATGATTATTTTGGTAACCAGCAGGTATACCGTAGCTATATCGAAATTCCGGTAGCCCTTAAACAAGCCGCCGCCGATGGCAAGCTCAGCGTCACTTTTATGGGTTGTGCCGAAGGTAAACTGTGTTTTCCACCGACCACGCGCGATGTTGCGCTAAACGAAGTTGCCGCCAATGATGGCATTCTCGCCGGTGCAGCAAGCGACACTGCCGAACCAAACGCTGAGCCAGTGGCAGATGCGAATAATTCTGCCGCCAACCAACCGCTTACCGAGCAAGACTCACTGCTCGCCCAGTTAGTGCACGGTGATAACTGGTTGCTGACGTTAATCTCTTTCTTTGTGCTCGGCATTGGCCTAGCGCTGACACCATGCGTATTCCCTATGTATCCGATTCTGTCGGGCATTATTGTTGGCCAAGGCGGTAAAGTATCGACGGCGCGCGCCTTTACCCTGTCGATGATCTATGTGCAGGGCATGGCGATCACCTACTCGATTCTTGGCTTGATTGTGGCAACCGCGGGGATGAAATACCAAGCGGCGCTGCAAAGCCCACCGGTATTGATTGGCATCTCGATTCTGTTTGTGTTGCTCAGTTTGTCGATGTTCGGCATGTATGAGCTGCAACTGCCATCACGCTGGCAGGAAAAGCTCACTGGTATCTCAAATAAGCAGCAAGGCGGCAAGTTAGGTGGCGTGTTTGTCATGGGCGTGTTGTCTGGTTTGGTGGCCTCTCCTTGCACCACCGCGCCGTTATCTGCAGTGCTCGTGTACGTGGCGCAAAGCGGTGACTTGTTGCAAGGCTTTGTGACCCTGTACGTGCTCAGTATGGGCATGGGCTTACCGCTGCTGTTGATTGGCACCTCGGGCGGTAAACTGCTGCCACGCGCAGGAGCTTGGATGAACATCATTAAGCATATCTTCGGTTTCTTGCTGATCATGGTGGCGATCATTATGCTCGGCCGCATCTGGCCGGGGTTAGTATCGGATCTGCTGTGGACCGTGTGGGCCATCTGCTTTGTGGGTTACCTGTTGCATCAAAACAAACTGACCGCGATCAGCTGGAAGCACTCGGCGCGTGAAGTGATTTTACTGTTGGCACTGCTGGGCAGTTTCTCTTACGGCTTACAAGCCGTGATGGGCTATTTAGGCTATTCAGTGTCAAACCATGTGAGCCGCAGCGGCGCACAACATGGCAATTTCAAAACCATCAAAACCTTGGCAGATTTTAAAACTGAACTGGCGGCGGCCAAAGCGGCAGGTAAGCCAGTAATGCTCGACTTATACGCCGATTGGTGTGTGGCCTGTAAAGAGTTTGCCAATATCACCTTTAAAGATGCCGAAGTGCAGCAACGCATGGCGCAGATGGTACTGCTGCAAGCAGATGTCACCGCTATGGATGCACAAGATGAAGAGTTGCTCAACGGCTATGATGTGTTAGGGCTACCCACCCTGCTGTTTGTCGATGCCGAAGGCAATTTGCGCGATGATTTGCGAGTCACTGGCTTTATGGGCGCTGATGAGTTTGCGCCGCATCTGGATCATCTACTGCAGTAATTAAATCGCCAATATTGCCGCCCAATATGCAGCAAATTTGCCCGATTAACGGCTCCCTTAGCGGAGCCGTTTTTATTTACGCACCATAATCGCTTATGATGAATCTATTCAAGGACATTCAGCACATCGCGCACTTATGGAACCCGCAATTCTTATCATTACCCTCGCCTGTGGTTTGGCGGTCAATACCATCAATCTGCCGCCACTCATTGGTTATCTCGCGGCAGGATTTGTGCTGTATGTCTTTGGCGTACAAGCCGATAGCTTACCGCTGTTGCATTCGTTAGCCGATCTTGGGGTAACCCTGCTGCTGTTTGCCATCGGCTTAAAACTGGATGTGCGCAGCCTGTTTAAGGCTGAGGTTTGGGCGGGTTCGAGCTTGCACCTGATATTTTCCATCATCATCTTTATGCCGTTGCTGATGCTGCTCGGCGCGATTGGGGTTGCTCGGGTCGCCGATTTAGATTGGCAACAACTGGCGTTAATCGCCTTTGCGCTCAGTTTCTCTTCCACCGTATTTGCGGTAAAAGTGCTGGAAGACAAAGGCGATATGCAGTCGCTGTATGGCCGCGTTGCGATTGGCATTCTGATTATGCAGGATATCTTCGCGGTGCTGTTTTTAACCGTATCGAAGGGTAATTTCCCGTCGCCTTGGGCGCTGGCACTGCTTGGCTTGCCACTATTGCGGCCGCTGCTGTATCGCTTATTTGATCGCGTCGGTCACGGTGAACTATTGGTGTTGTTTGGGCTATTAATGGCACTGGTTGGCGGCGCCTGGTTATTTGAATCAGTGGGAATGAAGCCCGACCTTGGCGCCCTGATTGCTGGCATGCTGCTGGCGGGACATAAAAAAGCCTCGGAACTGGCCAAATCGCTGTTCTACTTTAAGGAGCTGTTCTTGGTGGCCTTCTTCCTCACTATAGGTTTGAACGGGTTACCATCGTTGGAAGACATCGGCATGGCCGGCATTTTATTGCTGTTACTGCCGCTTAAAGTGGTGATGTTTATCTGGCTGCTCACCCGCTTTAGATTGCGTTCGCGCACTGCGATTATGGGCGCGTTTAACTTAGGTAACTACAGTGAATTTGGCTTGATTGTCGCCGCTGTGGCCACCCAAAAAGGCTGGCTACCGGCACACTGGCTGTTGATTATTGCTGTCGCCCTCAGTGCCAGCTTTCTGATTGCGGCGCCACTCAACAACATGGTGGCGCATATCTACGGCCGCTTTAGTGGCCATCTGAGCCGCTTGGAAAAATCGCCATTACATCCTGAAGATCGGCAGATTTCGCTGGGTAACCCGCGTTTTCTCATTCTAGGAATGGGGCGCATTGGTAGCGGTGCGTACGACGAGCTAAGAGCCCGCTTTGGCGACGTGATTCTGGGGATTGAGCACAAGCAGGAGTTGGTGGAATATCATCGTGAACATGGCCGCAATGTGGTGCAAGGCGATGCCGCCGATACCGACTTTTGGGACAAACTGGAACGCGCCCCCGCGCTTGAATTGGTACTGCTGGCAATGCCGTATCACGCCGGTAATATCTTTGCGGTAGAGCAACTGCGTAAGCGCGATTATCAAGGCAATATCAGCGCCATTATTCAGTACAGTGAAGATGCTAATTCGTTGAAACAATTAGGGGTCAATGCCGTGTACAACCTCTATGAAGCCGCCGGTGCTGGTTTTGTTGACCATGTGATGAATCAACTCACGCCAGTAGCAAACAACGAGCAAGCAGCGGAGTGCAATTCGTAATAAAATCAACGCGCAGTCTAGGCTGCGCAATCGAATGAATTGCCATTCAAAATCCTGCTAACTCTTCACGCTTTAGTCGTGGTATAACGTCAGCAACCATGTGATTTGCCGTCGCTTGAATTGAGTTAGCAGGATCCGCCCATTTATGTCCAATCCAGCACCTAGTGCCACCAAACTTTTCGTCAAAACCTTTGGAACCAAACCCGATATGCTGTTTAGTGCGCCAGCGCGGGTCAACCTAATCGGCGAACATACCGATTATAACGACGGTTTCGTGCTGCCAGTTGCCATCAACTTCCACACAGTTATCGCGGTGAAAGTCCGCAAAGATAATCAATTCCGCGCCGTTTCGGATGCCTTTAACGATATTCGTCACTGGCAGTTTGGTGAAGAAGGCACCATGAATGCCGAAGATGGTTGGATAAACTACCTCAAAGGTTTTTGTGCGGCGGTACATTCGACCGGTTTACCCGCAAAAGGATTGGATTTAGCAGTGGTGGGCAATGTGCCCGCTAACGCAGGCTTGGCAGCATCAGCCTCCTTAGAAATCGCCTTCGGTACTGCGATCAACGACACCAGCCAGTTGCATCTATCGCCGTTAGCAGTGGCACAGTTAGCCCAGCGGGCGGAAAACCACTATGTCGGTTATGGCTGTGGCATCATGGACCATATGACCTGCGCCATGGCCGAAGAAGATTGCGCACTGCTGATTGATTGTGCCGATCTGGAAACGCAACCGGTCAAAATTCCCGATGAATTTAGCTTGATGCTGATTAACTCTGGGCTGCCATCGGTGCTGCACAGTGATGAGTTTAATCAGCGCCGTCAACAGTGTGAGCAAGTAGCACAGCACTTTGGTGTGGATAGTTTGCGCGATCTCAGCCTCAAGCAATTAATCAGCGCCGAAGCGCAGCTCGATCCGGTTGCCTACCGCCGAGCTCACCATGTGGTGACCGAAAACGAACGTACTCAGCAAGCTGCTCGCGCCTTGGCGCGTGGCAATATCGCCAAGTTGTCACAGCTGATGGCCGAAAGTCATGCCTCGCTGCGGGATGATTTCGAGATCAGCACACCTGAAATTGATATGCTGGTCGAACTGGTGCACAACACCGTCGGCAACCAAGGTGCGGTGCGCCTTGCAGGTAAAGGGTTTGGTGGCTGTGTGGTTGCCCTGGTTGAACATGCGCTAACCGACGACGTGATCGCCACCGTGGAGCAACAATATCAGGCAAAAACCGGACTGGAAGCGAGTATCTATCTCTGTAGTCCATGTGCGGGAGCCAGCAGAATCGAGAAGTAAGCGGTGTAAGGAGTTATCACCGCGCCAATAGCAAAAGGAGGCACGATGGTACGATGTACCGTATTAGATCCGTGGCTAGACCCTCGTGGCGGCCAAGTTGAACGTGTACGAGTTGATAACGGCACACTGGCCATTGAGGTCCTGAGTTTAGGCGCCATTATTCGCTGTCTGTGGGTACCTGATCGCAACGGCGATCGCGCCAACGTGGTACTCGGTTGTGATTCGGTAGCTGACTACTTAACCCAGCAAGCGTGGATCGGCAGCGTGGCGGGACGCTATGCCAACCGTATCAAAAATGGCCAAATCCACTATGACGGCCAAACTTATCAACTCGATACCAATCTTGATGGCCACTGTTTACATGGCGGCAGTGAAGGCTTTCATCGTCGCCATTGGGATATTGGCATACTGCCAGATGGCGTCAGGCTGAGCTTAGTCAGCGCAGATGGCGATATGGGCTTTCCCGGTAACTGTGTGGTGCAACTCGATTATCGCTTGGTGGGTCATAACCTGTTCGTTGAATTCACCGCCTCCAGCGACAAAGCCTGCCCGATCAGCCTCACCCAACACAGCTATTTCAATCTCGATAAAAGCGACACTATTAACCAGCATTGGTTGCAGGTGAGTGCCCCTAACCTACTCAAACCGGACGCAGATAAACTGCCGCTTGAGCTGATTTCGTTAACTGACAGCCCTTTCGACTTACGCGGCCCCAAGAAAATCGAACCGTTATTGCAGCAACATCCAGACGGTATTGATCACTGTTATGTATTGGATTGCGCTGCCAACGGCTTACAAAAAGCCGCGCAATTGATGGCACCAAAATCCGGCAGACGCCTCACCCTGCATACCAACCAACCGGGATTGCAGGTCTACACAGGCAACTATATTGAAGGGATTATTGGTCGTAAACAACAGCCATTACGAGCTCATCAAGCCCTGTGTCTAGAGCCGCAAATGTTGCCTGATGCGCCCAATCAACCGCAGCTTGGCGATCCGTGGATAACACCGGGTAAGTTGTATCACCATATCAGCCGCTACGAATTTGATACCATTAACTGATGAACATTCATTTCAACAGTGAAGATGCAGGCCAGATCGTGATTGGTGCCTTTGCGTTATCGGTACCGATCGCCTTTTCGGAAGAGTCTTGGCATTTGGCGCAAACCCTGCCATTAAGCAACATGCTACTGGTGGTGGGTTTGAGTTTGGGCTTTATTGCGTTGTTTGCCTATCAGAGTGTGTTTCAAGCGGACGTTGAGCGCAGAGTTGGGGTGTTTTGCTTGCGGGTTGCCATTGCCTATCTACTGACGCTGGTAGTGGTCAGCATCGTATTGATTGCGCTGGATAAATGGCCAATGTGGCATCAGCCGATTTTAGCACTAAAGCGGACACTTCTGATTGCCATGCCCGCTTCTATGGGTGCGATTATCGTGGATAGCTTCGATAAAGAGTAATCAGCGATTAATCTTCGTAATCGTCGTTATCCCATTCATCATCGTCGCCACCATCATCATAATCATCGCCGCCACCTGGCAGATCGGTATCAGCGTCATCATCATCCATCTGCACCACTGGCTTCGCCTTACGGCTGCTGGCAGGTGCGGTGTCTTTGATGTTTGCCAGATTGATGCGTGATTGCTGCTTCGCCATAAAGGCTGAACGAGCGGCTTTCCAGTCACCACCAAATTCACTTTCCGCGGCTTTTTGCTGATCGTCAGTCAACTCATAGAGATTCGGTTGAACAATCGCTTCTACATATTCAACGATCGCTTTACGCTGAGTGTTGTAGAGAAAAACGCGGCCAGAGGAAGCCTCGGGTAACTGTTTATCATAGATGACGACAACATTGCCGCGCGCGGTTCTCAGCTCGCCATACCAAAGTTGTTTTTTTGCAGAGTTATACATATATGCCAATACCCTTAAATCAACACATATACCAAATTGTGAGCAATTAACGCGCGTTCCCAACAAGTGTTCACTCGTGCAACAGCGCT
The DNA here is from genome assembly GCF_017354945.1 of Shewanella avicenniae. Lineage (NCBI taxonomy): Bacteria > Pseudomonadati > Pseudomonadota > Gammaproteobacteria > Alteromonadales > Shewanellaceae > Shewanella > Shewanella avicenniae. Next base: position 3,300,841 of record NZ_CP071503.1, read on the forward strand.
GATATTCCGAGCGCAAACAAGCCATTAGCTTGGTTAATAACTGGTCACGGAACTCGGCAAAACTGAAGCGATAACCGTCGAATAATCTCGATGAATTTAGTCCTCAGTTTCAGATTGCGAATTTAGCCTAAAAATTCTGGAACGCAAACGAATTTATTCGAGTTAACGCTAATAACTGATATTAATGCCGCATTTTTACAAAGAAGCTGCAAACAAATGACGATTTTCAGTCCACTTTTCAGTTTGCTAGGCGCAACACCACCTTGCCATGATGTTGCCCAGCCTCCAGTAACTGATGGGCCGTGGCCGCTTCAGCCAATGGCAACACCGCATGCAGGTGCGGTTTTAACAAGCCTTGATTGAGCAGTGGCCAAACCTGTTGCGCTAACTGTTCCGCAATAGCCGCTTTTTGCTGCACGCTCTGCGGTCTTAAGGTTGAACCGCTCCAAACGATGCGTTTCATCATCAGCATAAACACATC